>CAKSCN010000114.1 GCA_934444485.1 uncultured Eubacteriales bacterium
CCCCTCGGGGAACGCCTCCGGGAGAATTACCGCTTCGTTGAAAGCGTCAACGTCGAAAATACCCTTGCCGCAGAAAATGCCCTTGCCGAAAAGCGTCTGATAAAGGTCGAAGCGTGCGCCGGAGTATACGTCAATGCCGCCCTCACCGCACATGAGACGTGAAAAGGGCGTGCGGCGTGCCGAGGAAAGAGTGGGAGATGCACCGGGCTGCATTATTCCGAAGCCTGCCGTGACGAGTCCCGTTTCTCCGTCGATGACGGGTCGGTTGAGCGGATGAAGTGCCTTTCCGACAAGACGTGACAGAGAACCCATTCCCATGTTTGTGTCGGAATCGAGAGTGACGACGTATTTTATTTCACGGCACGGCAGAAAGTCGGGGTATTCCGAGAAGGTCGTACCCTTTCCGCCACGAAGAAACCTTACAAGCTCGATTACCGCTCCTCTCTTTCTCTCCCATCCCATGAACATCCCCTCCGATTCGCAGAAGGTGCGTTTTCGGACGAACAGAGCAAAGTGACGGCCGTATTTTTCGTTAAGCTCGGCTATGCGGCGTTTTGCGTATGCAAGTGTCCTGCGGTCGCTGTCCGAATCGGCGGTCGGAGAGTCGGTAAAGTCGCCGAGTATGCCGAAAAACGCACGGTCGTCGTCGGGAAGCCTCGACGCAAGATAGAGCCGCTCAAGCCGCTCGAAAAGCTCGGCGTCGGATTTTTCGCCGCAGAGAAGAGAGGTTATCACGGTGAGTACTCCGACTCCCTTTCCGTCACGCTCATAAAGAAGCTCCGGGTCAAGCTCGGGCAGGGGATTGCTTGCGAATATCCGTGAGAATGCGCAGTCGAGAACCGTTTTCACCGCCTCCCATATCGGAAACAGCGCAAGAAGTCCCCACGGAGTCGCAAGCGTAAGTGCGGCGCACAGAAGAGCGGTCAGAGAGAATAAAAGCACGAAGTACGCTCCTCCGCCGCTCTTTCCGGATTCCGAAAGTATGTGAGCGCCGATGTGACGCCGCCTTTCGAGAAGAGCCATGTCCGTCTCGGAGAGACCTTTGCCTGAAATACGCATCTCACGGTCGGCGGCACGTGCCTTGTCAAGAGCCTCGGCGGCAATTTCACAGTCGCTTTTCCCCGAAAGCCTTGCACGGCGTGCGACTTCGTTGCGGTATATATTCTTCGTGCCTTTCGTCATAACGCTGTAGTCGCACGACGGGTCGAGAAGGAGATGCTTTTCAGCTTCCGAATGGGAGAGGCATAAGTCAAAATCAAAAACCGATACCGTGCGAAGCGACGAGAATACTCCGTCAAGAGCCTCCGCATTTTCGGCTTTTCCCCTTGCCGCACCGATGAGAAGTGCCGCACACAGCATCGCTTTCAGTGAGAAAATGTCCGTGTACGAAAGCTCGGTACACATACATACAGCGTCTCCGAAAGCACGGCAGAGTGCGGAGTCAAACCTGCTTTCTCCGATTCGTTCAATGTAGAGAGACGCCGCACGGAAAACAAGAGGTTCTTTGCCGCACATGGCGGTGCGCTTTGTCCGACGAAGCTCTTCTGCGTAAAGAGCAGTGCTGTCCTCGAGTATGTGCCGGTTGTTGCCGCTTTGCAGAACCTCCGTCACAAAAGAGACCTCGCCGCTGTCGGCACGTGCGAGAAAACGCCCCACCTCTCTTTCAAGACGGCGTGCAAGCCTTGCCGCACTTCCGTATGCTGTGCCGGGCGTTAAAACCTCGGACAGCGCACCTGCCGCTACCGAAAGAGCCGCACGGTATTTTTCGCCCGATATCATATCCGCACCCGTGCGGTTTGTGCGGCTGTATCTTTTCTTTGCCATAGCTTTCCTCCAAACTGATGAGTCTGTCACAAAAGTCTTTTTGTAAATTCTGCAATATTATTCCCTGTGCGGTTGATTGTATTCGCAGTGCGGTTTGCGGTGCACTTTGCAAATTCCGTCCTCGATTATACAAATTCCGTTATTTTTACGCACAAATTTTCGTTTGCTGTTGACAAACGGCAAAGATGTGTGGTAAAATGAAGAAAAATGCTTTCCCGAAAGGAGAAACATATGAAACAGATCTGGATAAAGGGCGAAAGAGACGCCATGAACGCCTGCTTTGCGTTTACTCTCACAGCCGAAAATATCGAAAAGGACGATACCCTCCGCCTTGCCGCACTCAATATTTACAGCGTGTACATCGACGGAGAATTTGTCCGCTTCGGACCCGAAAAGACCGCTCACGGCACGGTTGCCGTCGATGAAATACCCCTCGGCGTTTACGGCAAGAAAAAGCTTTCGATAGTTGTTCTTGTAACAAGCTACAACATTTACACGCTTTCCGTGCAGAACACAAAGCCGTTTTTCTCGGCGGAGATTCCCGGAAAGTACACCACGGACGATTTCGCCGCTCACGACATGACGGACCATGTGAGGGCAGTCAATAAGTTCAGCTACCAGAGGCATTTCGGCGAATGCTACGTCATGGAGCGTGACAGACACGACTTTCTCTGCGGAAGCTTCCCGCTTTTCCCGACCGCCGAAACCGAAGAGGTCGAGGGCTGCCGTGAGTTGAAGCGTGAAACAGAGCTTCCGACTTACAAAACTCTCACCGCCTCCGCAATAAAGAGAGGATTCGTTTTCGAGGACAAGTCGATCGCCGAGTTTGACGATAGATTTCTCCAAGGCATTGAGGACGGCTTCGGATATACATATGATAAGCTTGAACGCAATATTTTGGACGAGATTCACACATACGTCGTAGGTACCGACGCCGAGGGCGGCGAAAAGCCGTATACCCTCTACGACTGCGGCAGAGAGATTTCCGGTTTCCCGGTACTCAAGTGCACGGTGAAGTCAGAAAAGGCAAGAGTGTACCTTGTCTGGGACGAAATTCTCTCCGACGGCGGAAAGCTCGATTTCTTCCGTATGCGCACGGCAAACGTAATCTGCTATGACCTTAAAAAGGGCGCATACAATATAATGTCGGCGGAACCGTATTCCTACCGCTATGCGGCGATAATCGTCGATGACGGCGAGGTCGAATACGGCGACCTTGAAACGGTGCTTTTCGAGAACCCCGACGCCGGAAAGTTCCGTTTCTCCTGCACCGACGCCGAATATGAGCTTGTCATGAACGCCGCAAGGGAAACCTTTGCGCAGAACTGCGTCGATATCCCCACCGACTGCCCCTCCCGTGAGCGTGCCGGATGGCTTTGCGACTCCTACTTTACCGCACGTGCCGAGAAGCTCTTCACCGGAAAGAACACCGTCGAGGCGCATCACCTCGTAAACTACGCCGGAAGTCCGCAGTTCGGCTACTTTGAAAGGGACATGGTTCCCATGTGCTACCCCGGCGATTTCCCGAGCGAAAACTATATCCCCAACTGGGCGATGTGGTATGTGATAGAGATAGCGGACTCGATAAAGAGAACCGGAAGCAGAGAGTCCGCCGACATTTCGACCGAAAAGGTAAAGGGACTTATCGAATTTTTCAAGAACTACGAAAACGAGATAGGACTTCTCGAAAAGCTCCCCAGATGGGTGTTCGTCGAGTGGAGCCGTGCAAACGAATTCGTTCAGCAGATAAACTACCCGTCGAATATGCTCTATTGCGGAATGCTCCGTGCGGCGGCTGAAATTCTCGGAGACGAAAGCCTCGTTGCAAAGGCGGATAAAATCCGTGAGACGATACGTTCGACGGCACGCAAGGGTATGTTCTTTATCGACAACGCAAACCGTGACGACTCCGGAAACATAGTCGTTACAGGCAATACAACCGAAACCTGCCAGTACTACGCTTTCTATTTCGGAGTTGCGACAATCGAAGAGGATAAAGAGCTTTTCGACACAATGCTTAACTCCTTCGGCGCAACACGTGATACAAAGAACGTCTACCCCACCGTGTATAAGTCCAACGCCTTTATCGGAAACTACCTCCGCCTCGACTTTTTGTCGGCTAACGGCTATGCCGAAAAAGCGCTCTCCGAGTGTAAGGACTATTTCGTGTATATGGCGAAGCGCACCGGAACTCTCTGGGAGAACGACACGCCTTACGCAAGCTGTAACCACGGCTTTGCATCGTATGCCGCAAACATAATTCTCAGAGGTCTGTGCGGTTACTTCGGAGTCGATGAGGCAAACAAAAAAGCACTTCTCCGTGAAGTAAAATACTCCGCCGACTGCAAGGTTGAGATTCCGCTTTCCGACGGACAGTATATAAAGATTGCCGTAAAGGACGGAAAGAGAACCGTAACCCTCCCCGACGGCTATACCGCAGAGTAAAACGAAATAACGATGCGACGCACCCGAGATTTTTCAAAGGTGCGCCGTTTTTTTGTCCGAAATGCGGTACCGTTATGCGCATCGGTCCGAAAACTTTACAAAGTGTTGCTTTTATACATTAAAAAAATTCGCAGTGACGTAAAAAGAGCGTGCTACAATGGTACGATACATAAAAAGGAGGGGGAAAGGGAAATGTCGGACGGCGGCAAATCGATTCGGAAAGAGGAAGCGGTGCGTGAATTTACCTTTGACGGCAGCTCTGCGGTTGTAAGCTCGAGAGTTTTTGCGCCGAAGCACGCCTATGACGCCTACCGTGACTTCTCCGATTTTGCACGGCATACCGTAAAGTCCGACACGTCGCTCTCGGAGCAGTTCGGCGGCAGTGAAGAACGTGCGCTCTTCGGCTACTCCCTCTTCAGAAGAAAAGCACTGAAAAACGGTATAACTCCCTCCGACAAAGTGCAGTTTACCTTTGCAAAGCTCCTTTTTACCGAGATTGTAAACACCGACGATAAATACTCCCCCGAGGAGGCGGTCGGGACGATGATGTCGGTCGCAAGACAGTGCGTCGGCGTGCTTTCACGTGCCGAATGCGAGAGCCTTTTCGATATCGTGTCCGACTTCTGCCTTGCAAACGGAAGAGAATTGCCGTTCGACGAAACGACGCTTTCCTTTTCCGACTGCGATTTTGTAAAGGAAACTCTGCTTTACCGCTTCTTCCGCTCGCTTGAAAACGGCATTACGGAGGATTCGCGCAGACTTTCCCTTGCGGTTGTTTCCGAGGTGTGCGGCTTCGACTTCAAAAACGGTGCGGCTTACCGTGAAAATCCGTCCGTGTGCGAGAGAGCGATTTCAGACTGCGTGTGCGCCTATACCGAGATGTTCTTTTACGAAAACGGGGGCGCTCCGAAGCCGATTCACGCAGCCCTGCCGAAAACCGTTTACTGCGGACTTGCCGTCAGAAGCGAGCTTTCCGTGAGGGTGGAGACGGAGTACCTTTCGTATTCGGAGTTTGAGGAATACCTCGCCGAGGTCGGAGAAACGGCAAAGTACGCAGACAACACTCTCCGCCGTGCCTTCGGCATAAAGAGCATAATTCCGGGGATACGACTCGGTCAGAATCTGCGGACGATGGTCCAGAAGCGGATCGCCGCACAAAACCCAACGCTCTTCAATCCGAAGAAAAGAGGCAGAAAGCCCAAGCCTAAGCCCGAAACGGCGACGGAAACGGTTCGCACCGAACCACGCAGAAAGCTTGAGGTGTGCGTCGATATCGGTCGTGCAAAGGCACTCGAGGAAAGTTCGTGGGATATAGCGAAGCGTCTCGGAGTCGAGTACGGCGAGGATGAGCTTATCGTTCTCGGAGAGACAGACGAACGCTTTGACGAGACGCCGGAGGATATTCCCGAGACGCCGGAGTATGACCCCGAAAACGAGTGGGAGACCTTTGCGGCGTCGCTTGACGGGGATTGTGCGGAGGTAATCGTGCGGCTTTTGGAGGGCGGCAACGTAAAGTCTTATGCCGCTTCAAGGGGAGCTATCGCCGACGCATACTTCTCGGTTATAAACGACACGGCAAGCGATATTACGGGCGATATTGTGATAGATCCGTCTGCGCAGTGCGTGCTTCCCGACTATGAGGACGAGCTTTTCGGCGTGCTTCCGCTTTTGAAGAAGATAGCGTCGGAACGGAAAGGATAAAAATATGCTGACAGCAAAAAAGGTACTTGACAAAAACACGGCGGAAATTCTCTGCAAGCTCTGTGCAACGGAGTATGACGCCGACCTTCTCTATTACGCAATTTACGAAAACGATGGAAGCGTTCTGCCGCCCGAAAAGGAAATCCCGACGGTTCTCGGTGTCTGCGGCTTCCGCTTTGAAAAGGACACTGCGGTAATCGCCGACATCATGCCGAAAAAGGACACCTACGACCTCGAGGCAATGTACATTCTCGGCAAGGCGGTTCTCAATTTCGTCGATCTTGCCGGCTTCAAAAAGGCACGCTTCGACGCCGCTGACAAGAGTCTTGCAAAGCATCTCGAGTTTGACGGCGAGGGAAAGCTCAGTCTCGTCGATTATTTCACCGAACCCTGCAAGCGCAGAAAAGCAGAGTAACGGGTCTCACCGCACTTTTTCCGTACCGACGCCGGGAAAAGGACAAAATCAGTCGTCGGAGAACGGAAACCGTTTATGCCGGAACAGATAAAAATATCCAAAAGAGTACTCGGAATACTCCTCAACTCGGTGAGCGCAGGTGTTGTTCCGAGAGTGGGACTGGAATACATAGCAATCGGAAGAAACGATGAGGTGAACGCAATACTCTCGGATCTCGGCAGCATTTCCGAGGGAATGTGCGCTTTCAGGTTCATCATAGGCAGATACGGAAGCGGCAAAAGCTTTCTTCTCCAGCTCACGAGAAATCACGCCGCAGACCGAGGCTTTGTCACTGCCGACGCCGACCTTTCCCCCGAACGCCGCCTTGCCGGAACAAAGGGACAGGGACTTGCGACCTACCGTGAGCTTATAAAGTCGATGGCGACAAAGGCGTCCCCCGACGGCGGCGCACTTCCGATGATACTGTCGAAGTGGTTTACGGAGCTTGGCGCAAAGGCGGTCGCCGACGGATGCGAGCCGGACAGCGCAGAGTTTTCGGCACACGTCAAAAAGGGTATATTCTCGGTTGTGTCGAGCCTTGAGCTTATGGTGAACGGCTTCGACTTCGCAAAGGTTCTCTGCACCTACTACGACGGGCTCACAAGCGGAGACGATACAAAGCTGAGCGCCTCTCTGAAGTGGCTCAGAGGAGAGTATTCCACAAAGCTTGAAGCACGCTCCGCCCTTGCGGTGGCGTCGATAATCACCGACGAAAACTGGTACGATTATATCAAGCTCTTTGCCGTGTTCGTAAGAAAAATCGGATATAAGGGACTCGTTGTGTTCATCGACGAATGCGTCAACCTCTATAAGATTCCGAACAGAGTGTCCCGTGAAAACAACTACGAAAAGATTCTCGCAATCTTCAACGACACCATGCAGGGCAAGGCGGAGGGACTCGGCTTCTTCTTCGGCGGCACACCCGAATTTTTGGAGGACCGAAACCGCGGACTCTACAGCTACGAAGCTCTGCGTTCGAGACTTGCCGACAGCCGCTTTGTGCCGGACGGCGACTTCAAGAATTTCCTCTCTCCCGTAATACGCCTGTCACGGCTCACCGACGATGAGCTTTTCGCACTTATCAGCAAGCTCTACAGCATACACGCACTCTACCATAAACACAATCTCCCCGTTTCCGACGAGGACAAGCTTGCGTTTTTGAAGCTCTACGGAGAGCGCATGGGTGCGGACAGCCTGCTTACTCCCCGTGAGGTAATAAGAGATTTTCTCACCGTGCTCAACATCATGCTCCAGACCCCCGGGCTTTCGTTTGCGGAGGTGGTGAGCGACAGAAACGCACACAGTGAGGACGAAAACGGCGCAGAGGGTGCCGATACCTTCGACGAAGAGTTCGGAGAATTTGAGCTTTAATTAAATGCGGCGCTGCGGCATACCGAAAGGAGGACGTTCTCTTGGAAAAATCACGTGTGTGGGACAGATTTCCGCAGTTTCTGCGAGAGTACGTCTTTTCTCTCGGCTGGAAAGAGCTTTACGATGTGCAGGAAAAGGCGGCGGAGATAGTTCTCGAAACGGGCGACAATCTTCTTCTCGCCTGTGCGACGGCGTCGGGAAAGACAGAGGCTGTGTTCTTCCCGATGCTTGCCGATATATGCACTGAAAAGGATAAAGACGCCGTCGGCACACGCATACTCTACATCGCTCCGCTCAAGGCGCTCATCAACGACCAGTTCGGCAGGATAACCGCTCTCTGCTGCGACGCCGGTATCACGGTGAGTCACCGCCACGGAGAGGTGTCGTCCTACGACAAGGAAAAGTATCTCGATGAACCGTCGTGCATACTCCAGATAACCCCGGAGTCTCTCGAAGCAATGCTTATGCGCCGTCCGACAGAAGCGGCAAGGGCGTTCGCAAGGCTCAAATATATC
>CAKSCN010000115.1 GCA_934444485.1 uncultured Eubacteriales bacterium
GAGTATAAGATGTTCGGAAGAAGCGTTCCGATGAGTCCCGACGACCACTATCAGGATCTCAAGAGAGTAATTCAGGCGATAAGCGGCAAGGCGGCGAGAATAACCGTCGTAATGCCCATGCTTTACGAGAGCAGACAGCACAGAAGAACGGCCCGTGAGTCTCTCGACTGCGCATTCATGCTTCAGGAGCTTGTCGGAATGGGCGTTGAGAACATCATGACCTTCGATGCGCACGACGACAGAGTCAGAAATGCAATACCGCTCAACGGCTTTGACAACCTCATGCCGACCTACCAGATGATAAAGAAGTTCATCCACACCGAAGAGGACATCAGCCGTGAAAACCTCATGATAATCTCTCCCGACGAGGGCGCAATCACAAGAGGTATGTACTTTGCGACAATGCTCGAGGTTCCGCTCGGTATGTTCTACAAGAGACGTGACTACAGAGTCGTTGTTGACGGAAGAAACCCCATTGTCGCTCACGAATACCTCGGCGAGGACGTAAAGGGCAAGGACGTTGTCGTTGTTGACGATATCGTTTCCTCGGGCGATTCGTTCCTCCACATTATCGATATACTCAAGGCAAAGGGCGCAAAGCGCATATTTGGATTTTTCTCGTTCGGACTCTTCTGCAACGGCCTTGCAACCTTTGATACTTACTACCACAATAAGCTCTTCGACAGAGTCTACGCAACAAACTCCTGCTACCTCACCGAGGAGCTCAAGAGCCGCACATGGTTCAAGGAGGTAAACGTACTCAAGTATATCGCTTACTACATAGAAGCTGTCAACATCAATAAGTCGGTCGGCAAGATACTTGACCCCACCGAAAAGATTCACACCCTCCTCGAAACACATTCGCACAGAATTTGACCGCTTTGTTAACACATTGTTTTTATTCCGCCGTTTTCTTTCATGGGACGGCGGACGTTTTTTTGTGCGTAAAGTGTTGTGTTTTTGCTCTTTGTATATTGCGACGAATAACGATTGAATTTGCGCTGAAAAACAAACGGATTTTTGTGCAAAAATAGAGTAATGATGGTGATGTTATACAAAATTATAAACAGCTCTTAATAATTTACACAAAGTTTATCCCAAGTAAATATATAGGGAGTAAGATTACTTTGGGTGTGGTATGCATATGCTCATGTGACCGCCGAACGGTCGGTAAAAATATCGCAGAAAAAACGACCGTAAACTGTGGATGCATAAATGTGTGTGTGCGTTATCTCACTGCAAAAAATATATAGGAGGTTTTGCATTTATGCAAACTAAGAGAATCGCAAGACGTGTGTTGGCAATAGTCCTCTCGTTGCTCATGATTGTCCCCTCCATGCTGACATTCGCCGCAGAAAACACCAACGGCATTACCTACGAGTATATCGTGAAGCAGGAAGATCCTTCTGCCGCAGAATTTACCGTAGAGCTTTATGCCAAGGCAGAGACCGAAACGAAGCTCAATGCCCTCGCATTCGGTATTGAATGGAAAACCGCTTTTTTGGGGTATAAGAGCATTTCGTACAACCCCGAGTTGTCAACAGCCGCAAGCGGCAGCGGAGCCGGCATTGAGCTTATAGACAGCTATAATCCTGATAACGGCAAGCTCGGCGGAACGGTATATCCTTTTCTCGACGGCACGAAATACTACTTTACCGTACCGGCGAACGGCAAAGGACTCCTGATAGCGACGATTACGTTCACTCTCGGAAGCGCAGAATACTACAACTACTACTCTGTAGACGGCGATAAGCTCAATGCGATTTCCGGAGCAAACAAGATTGTTGCGCATGACGCCGGAGACGATAACGGCCTTTCGGTAGATCCTGCCGATATAACCGAAATTTCCTTCAAGTGGGTAAAGAACATCGCAAGCGTAAAGTTCTTCGATGCGAATAACGAAGAGATTACATCCGCATCGCAGACCGTTGAGTACGGCGGAAAAATTACAAATGTACCCGAAAATCCCACAAAGGATCCCGACGACAATTACAGCTACACCTTCAAGGGCTGGACAACCACCCCCGATGCGGCTGCCTTTGCTCTGGTTGATTTCAATACCTACACCGTAGATTCTCTCGACGTTAAATTCTACCCCGTATTTGAAGAAACCGAGAGAACATATACGATTACGTATGTTATCGACGGGGTTGAAAACACAATCACCGCAAAGAGCGGCGAAGCTATAACCGCTCCCACCATTCCCGATAAGAAGCATTACTTTAAAGCTTGGTACGATGCCGAAACGGGCGGCAGCGAATTATCATTCCCGGCAACAATGACAAAGGATCTTGACGGAAAGAAGTTCTGGGCAAGATATACGGCTGCTCAGTACGGTTTCACATTCGATCCGGGCAAAGGTACTTTTGACGATCCTACCAAGGACGGAATGAAATTCTTCACCATAGAAAACTATGAAAAGGTTGTTTTCCCCACGCCGAATGCACCCGAAGGCTATGAATTCGTTGGTTGGAAATACAAATACGGTCACGACGGCGCCGATTTCGACCGTGATGCGTTCTTCGCAGATACCGAAAACATAGACAGTGTTACCCTTATCGCTTCCTACACCACCAAGAAATACACTGTATCGTTAACCGGTGATACCGCTAAGGTTAACATCACCTCAACTCCCGAGCTTGGAGACATCGCATACGGCACCGAAGTCACGATGACCGTAAAGGCTAAGGCTGATGCTGACGTAAAGTCTCTCACAGTTACACTAAACGGTGTGGCACAGACTCTCGATGAGAACGGAAGCTTTACATTTACCGTAAAAGGCGAAACCACAGTCAACGTAACAGTCGCTCTTAATGAGTACACCGTTAAGTTCATGGACGGCGAAAGCGTGGTTAAAGCAGTTACGGGCGTTAAAGACGGTCAGGTTGCCGTTCCTACAGCTCCGACAAAGGAACACTACACCTTCGACGGCTGGTATGATGCCGAAGAAGGCGGCACCAAGCTTGAAAGTGCCGGAATTGTAATCACCGGCAACGCAACCTACTATGCAAGATACACTCCCATTGAGTACAAGATTACATATGTGATTGACGGCGGAACACCTGCTGAGTTTAAGGGAATATTCGGCAGCCCTGTCACAGCACCCGAAACAACAAAGGAGGGCTACACCTTCGACGGTTGGTACACTGCGGCTGATTATACCGGCGAAAAGGTCACATTCCCGACCGCAATGCCCGATACCAATCCCACCTACTACGGACGCTTTGTAATCAATACGTACAAGGTAACCGTAAACGGTGCGGAAAATGCAACCGTAACGGCAAAGCTTAAGGGTACCGACACAGATGTTAACCTTGATGCCGTTCCTCACGGCTCCGAGATTACAATCACCGTAACCGCAAACGCTACATACAAAGTAACCGATATCAAGGTTGACGGAGCGTCCAAGACAAGCCCCTTCGACCTCACAGTTACCGATAACGTAACCGTTGACGTAACCGTTGCAAAGAAGCAGGTAAGAGTCAATATCCATAACCAAGAGGGTTACACCATTACCGTCAAGAACGGCGAAGAAGCTGTTAATAACGGTGACCAGGTAGACGTTGGCACAGCTCTTACCGTTATACTTACTCTTGAAAAGTCGCACAATAAGAGCGATGCTGAAATCGATACATCATCCGACTGTGAAGTAACGGGAGTATCCAGAATAGGCGATGTTATAACCGGAACCATCGTTGCGCCTGATTCAAATGATGTTTTAATCCTTGCTAACAGAGTTTCCTTGAACACCTACACCGTGACCGCAACCGGCGACAACGTAACGATTGAAGGCGTTGAAGCGGAGTACGACCACGGCGCTGAGGCGGTTCTCACAATCACTCCGGCTGAGCATTACGAAATCACAAAGATAACCGTAAACGACGAGGAGAAGACTCTCGTTGACGACAAGCTCACCTTCGCCGTAACCGCAGACACGACCGTCGTGGTTACAACGGCAAAGAAGATGTATGACTTCTCTATTAATTACATTAATAAAGCAACTAACGCTTGGTCAAGGATCGGCATGCCGTACGAATCCGGATCCGAGGTGACACTTAATAATGGTCCCGCTCTTAGTGTTTCCGAGCGAGTGCCCAACGGATACAGGATAGTAGGCTTCTACACAACGAAAACTTATGATGACGGTACGGAGTTTACATTCCCGGCGACGATTACCTCCAACATCGAGCTTTGGGTTAAGTATGAGCCTATCACGTACAAAATTACCCTCGATGCAGGCGAAAACGGCACTCTGAGCGATACCGAAGTCAATTATAACGTTGATAATGACAGCGTAGAGCTTCCGAATCCCACGGCAAATGCAGGATGGGTATTTGACGGCTGGTATAACGGTGATGAAAAGTTCGCATACGTAAAGGGTACAACCACAGGCAACCTTGCACTTACCGCAAAGTACTCTGTTGAAACACACAGTATAGAGCTTGTAAACTCCGACCACATCACGCTTAAGGCATACGCTCGCAATGACGATAACACAAAGGGCGAGGAGATAGCTGACCTCACAAGTATTCCTTACGGAACGAAGTTCTATGTAGAGGCAACAGTTTCCGAGGGCTATGAAGTCGATAAGATTACCGTTACATTTGTTGGCGGAGAAGGTACACGTGATCTTGATGCCGGCGCAAACGGTCTTTACGCATTTGCGGTTGAGAAGGATCTTAAGATTACCGTAACCGAAAAGGCAGCGGCAAGCGAAATCAACTTCACGCCCATTGAGAAGGAAAGCGAAGACGAAAACGCCAACATTAAGTATACCCTTACCGTAAAGAACGGCGGCAATGATGTCAACCCCGGCGATAAGGTCAAGATTGGCGACCCTATCGTCATCACAGTAAAACTCGGCGAGGCTTACAGCAATTCCGAATTTATACTTGACGTAAACGGAAATAAGGTTTACATGGCTGCCGCTACAGAGAACGAGGACGGTTCGTATTCGTTCGTAATAAATGTAACCGCCGACGGCATGACATTCAAGGTTGAGAACCTCACAATCAACACCTACAGCGTAACCTATACGGGCATAAAGGACGCCGACGGCACAGCTGCAACGGATGTTGTTAAGTACGAAAATGCATACGGAACGCCTCTCGCACGTGTAAAGATCGCAGATCCCGCAAACTACACCGAGAACGGCAAGACCTATACGTTTGATAAGTGGACGCCCGACTTTGACGAAACGACCCCCATAACAAGCAATATGACCTTCACTGCAACCTATAAGCTTGCAAGCGCAAACGTTTCGATAGTCTACACGACCGTAAGAGCCGCCGACATTAACGAGACAACCTACACAGCTCCCGAAGGACTCGCAGTCCGCATGGACGCAAAGGCGAAGATCTTCAAGGACGGCGTCGAGGTTGAAGGCGTAACTGTTGCTGAGACCGGCAGCAGAGTAACCGTTTCCGCAGACCTTGCGGCAGGCGAATACACGGTAGTCGTTAAGAAGCAGAGATACCTTGAATCCACTCTCGCAATCACTGTTGCTGAGGACGGAACCGTTACCGCAGGCGGCGACGAGATAGCAGAGATAGCACTCGTACCCGGCGATATCGTCGGAAACGGCTCTGTCGAGGGCGACGGCAAGATCGATATCACCGACTTTATCGTAGGCATCAGAGGCTTTGATCCCGAAGCTTCCGTAACCGCACAGGCAGCTGATATCGATGAAGACGGCAAGGTAACAATCGAGGACCTCGGCTACATCAAGACGCATTACGGCAAAACAAAGTAAGAGCTGCACAACACGGTAGTTTACTACCGGCACACTCCCGGCACTCCGATCGTACTTGCGGTCGGGGTGTCTTTTTATGCTTTGCGGAATTTGCGTATATTGCCGCACCGAAAAGCGCATACTGTAAAAAACGGCATTTGTACCGAAAAAGTGAAAGTGCGAAAGCCGAAAAGCCGGAAAGAGGGAAGAATGTGCGCAATAATATAAACGACGAAGACGCAAGAAAAAGAGACTCCGAGGACGAACTGAACGAGCTGAAAAAAGAAGAGATACGCATATCGAATATCGAGGAAAGCGGAAGCATCACCACGACCAAAAACGAGATAACCGTCCACACTCTCGTTATCGCAGGTCAGATAGAGGGACATACGCTTTTGCCGCCGCAGTCGAAAACCACAAAGTACGAGCACGTCATTCCTCAGCTTGTCGGCGTGGAGGAATCGGGAGATATAGACGGGCTGCTGATACTTCTCAATACCGTCGGCGGCGACGTCGAGGCGGGGCTTGCCATTGCGGAGATGATTTCCGGCATGAAGAAGCCCACGGTGTCTCTCGTACTCGGCGGAGGACATTCCATAGGTGTTCCGCTTGCGGTGTCGGCGAAAAAGTCGTTTATCGTGCCGTCGGCGACAATGACCATTCACCCCGTCCGAACCAACGGGCTTGTGATAGGCGTGCCGCAGTCGTTCAGCTACCTTGCGAAGATGCAGGACAGAATACTCGATTTCATCGTGAAGCACTCGAGCGTGACCAAGGAGCGCATGAAGGAGCTTATGATGGAGACCGACGAGCTTGCTGCCGATATAGGAAGCGTCATTGACGGTATAAAAGCCGTTGATATAGGACTTATCGACGCCGTGGGGAGCCTTTCGGACGCCTCCGACGCACTCAAAGACATGATTCGTAAGGCGAAAAGTGAACATTCTGAAAACAATCGCAAAAACACTTGACAACCGTAATTCTCCGTGGTATAATACACAACGTTGACTGAAGACAGCAGGTTGCGAAAGCTCTAACGGACATCATCCGCCTGCCGAGGAAAGCATTAATTACGAATCAATTGTTTTGATGTGTTGTTGTGCTCTTTTTCGGCGGCTTTTAGGCTGTGACCGGAAAAGGGCATTCTTTGTTTCCGGCGGTCAAACTGTACCGGGCACGGTATTAAACGGGAGGTGAAAATTATGCCGAGTGCAAAAATACTTGAACAGAAGCAGAAAATGGTCGAGGAACTCGCAGAGAAGATCAAGAATGCCGGCAGCGGTGTTCTCGTAAACTACTGCGGTATCACCGTTGAGAAGGATACTGCTCTCCGTAAGTCTCTTCGCGAAGCAGGCGTTGAATACACCGTTATTAAGAACACCTACATCAAGAAGGCTTGTGAGATAGCAGGTCTCGAAGGCTTTGACGACGTTCTCGAGGGTATGACCGCTTTCGCAATAAGCGAAGATCCGGTTGCTCCCGCAAAGATCCTCTGCAACTTCGCAAAGGACAACGAGAACTTCAAGGTCAAGGCAGGTTTCGTTGAGGGCAGAGTAATCGACGTCAAGGGCGTTGAGGAACTCTCCGCTATTCCTTCCAAGGAAGGCCTCATCTGCAAGATCATGGGAAGCCTCCAGTCCTCTCTCTACGGACTCGCTTACGTACTCCAGGGAAAGATCGACAAGGAAGGCGGCGTTGCGGAAGCGTGAGTCTTTTGCGGCGTAAATTGTCGGCGTGACCGACGGCCGGATAACCGGCAAAGCGGGTTATATACCCGAAATACTTTAAAATTTTTATTACGGAGGTAAATTAAAATGGCAACAGAAAAGTCTCTTAAGATTCTTGAAGATATCAAAACACTTACCATTCTTGAGCTCGCTGATCTCGTAAAGGCACTCGAGGAGGAATTCGGCGTATCCGCAGCTCCCGTAGCTGTAGCAGCAGCACCCGGCGCAGCTCCCGCAGCAGCAGCTGAAGAGCAGACAGAGTTCAACGTAGAGCTCACCAACGCAGGCGCTTCCAAGCTCGGCGTTATCAAGGTTGTTCGTGAGATCACCGGTCTCGGCCTTAAGGAAGCTAAGGACCTCGTTGAGGGCGCTCCTAAGGTTCTCAAGGAAGGCGTTTCCAAGGAAGACGCTGAAGCTATCAAGGCTCAGCTCGTTGCTGCAGGCGCAGAAGTTACCATCAAGTAATTTTTACTTACAGCTTATTAGCACGGACTCTTCACGGGGTTCGTGCTTTTTTTGTTTTTTTCACGTATTGCCGGGAATAATTTTATGCTTTGTTTTGAACATATACATACTTGAGGTATATACTGTGATTGAAGAATATCGGAGTGACGTTGAAGGGGAGAAATGCCATGAAATGTAATCTGCTTAAAGGCCTTGCGGTTCCGATTCTCATACTGTATGTTTCCTCATTGGTGATTCTTGCCGTAATCAACCGTGCAAATTTTTATGAGGAATATATTGCCGCCGAGTCCTCGAATCCAAGCACATCCTCTGCCGCTGCCTCTTCTTCGGCGAGTAAGTCCTATTCACAACCAAGTAGAAGTTCC
>CAKSCN010000116.1 GCA_934444485.1 uncultured Eubacteriales bacterium
CCCTTTATTCTCACCGTAATGCCGTAATCCTTTGCGGCGATATTCTCGGGAAGCTTAACCGAAATCCAAAGAGTAAAGTGCGCATCGGGTTTCACTATAAACTTTCCGTCCTCTATCGGGTACATGACATCGGGGAAAAGTCCTGGCTTTGTCGTTATGTAGTGTTCGTCGTGACTGAAAGGATATGCCGGAAGCTCCGACGGTACGTTTTCGACACGGTACACGGTTACGTACTCCGCAAGCTCCGATTCGACCGATACCTCGGCACAAAAAGCGTTGTTCCATGCGCCCTCGCCGTCCGAAAAATACGCAAGCTGGAACGAATACTCCTCGCCTCTCAAAGCCGTTCCGTGAGTGTACTCCTCTCCTTTCGGCTCTTCGGCGAGAAAGACCTTTTCAAGGGAGGAAAGAAGCTTTGTTTTCAAAATCATGGCGTTTACCTGCCTTTTCACAATTATGCGTTTACAGTTTACCACACAAAAGCGTTTGCGTATATACCTTGGCGAACACAAATTCTTTGAAATCGGACACTCACTCCGACAAAAGTGCTTGACGTCAAAGAAATTTTGAGGTATAATGCAGACAGACGATGAAAGGACGGCGAATTATGGGAAGAATAAAAAACACGGCGATTCTCGCACACGTTGACGCCGGAAAGACCACTGTTACCGAAAACCTTTTGTTCCGCTTCGGAAGCACAAGAAAGGTCGGACGTGTTGACGACGGCACGGCTCACACCGACTACGACCCCATAGAAAAAGCCCGTGGAATATCGGTTTTTGCGTCCTCAACGGCTTTTGAGTGCGGCGGCGTACGCATAAACATAATCGACACGCCGGGTCACACCGATTTTGCCGGAGAAACCGAGAGAAGCCTTATGGCGGCGGACGGGGCGGTGCTTGTCGTATCGGCGGTCGAGGGAGTGGAGTCGTACACCGAAAGTCTTTGGCAGGCGGTTCGTGAAGGAAAGCTTCCGTGCATTGTATTCATAAACAAAGCAGACCGTGCAGGAAGCGACACGGCGTCCGTGATATCCGAGATTGAAAGTACCTTCGGCACAAGGACGATACTCTTCACAGAGGTCCCAGGCGAGGGTACAAAAAAGTGCAAAATCATGAAGCGTGCGTCTGCAAATGCGGAGCTTGCGGAAATACTCTCGGACTTCGACGACGGCATTCTCGAAGCTTTTCTCGACGGCAGAGAGATTCCGTTTGAAAGAATGCTTCCCGTACTCGCAAGGTGCATGAAAGACGGCAGTGTGACTCCGGTATTCTGCGGCAGTGCGCTTTATTCGGTGGGAATCGACGAGCTTGCCGAGGGAATGGCGAAGCTCCTTCCGGACGCCGAGTGCGACGAAAGCGGTTCTCCGTCGGGCGTCATATACAAAATCGAACACGACAAAACCATGGGAAAGCTTGCGCACATAAGAATGTTCGGCGGCACGCTCAACGCACGTGACGAGGTGGAGTTACGGTCACCGGACGAAGCGGCGGACAAATCGGAAGAGGCGGACGAAACGGAAAAGCGCATCGGAAAAATATCGCAGATACGCCGTGCGGACGGAGAGAAGTTCTGTGACACGGGGCGTGTTTCGGCAGGCGACATTGCGGTGCTGTGCGGTCTTTCCGACGCAAAGGTTTCAGACATCATCGGCGACGCCGTTCCCGAGACGGTTCACTCGCTTGCGAATCCGTTTCTTCGTGTAAAGGCTGTGCCGAAGGACAAGTCAAAGCTCACCGCTCTTGCGGCGGCGTTAAAGGAGCTTTCGGACGAAGAGCCTTACATGAACAGCGAATGGGAAAAGACAGAGGGTGAGATAACCATCCGCATAACCGGCAAAATTCAGCTTGAGGTTCTGTCGCTCCTTCTGCGTGAGAGGTACGGACTCGAAGCCGATTTCACGCCGCCGACGGTCATATACCGTGAAACGCCGATAAAAGCCGCCGAGGGATACGAGTGCTACACGATGCCGAAGCCATGCTGGGCGGTAGTGCGTCTACTCATAGAGCCGACTCCGAGGGGAAGCGGAATATCCTACGACAGAGGAAACGTCCCCAACAACAAGCTTTTCTACAAATATCAGGAACACATACGCCGTTCGGTATTCGAGAGTGCGCACCAAGGCATACACGGCTGGGAGGTAACGGACTTTCGTGCGACTCTTCTTGACGGTGAACACCACACAATTCACACTCACCCTCTTGATTTCTTCCTTGCGACTCCGATAGCTTTCCTGCGCGGGTTGACGAACTGCGGTTCACGTCTTCTCGAACCGACTCTCAAGGTGAGGTTCACCGCTCCCGAGGAGTACATGAGCAAAATTATCGGAGACGTAACCGTCATGAGAGGTGAATTCGATTCTCCTGTCATCGCCGGCGGAAAATGCTGCGTCGAAGCGATAATACCGGCGTCGGAGTGCATGGACTACCCGGTGAAATTTGCGTCGATGACCTCCGGAAAGGGGCGGCTTCGCTCATCGTTTTACGGCTACCGTGACTGCCCGGACGGCATAGGAAACGACACGCCGTACAGAGGCGTCTGCCCTCTCGACAGAGCGAAGTGGATTCTCTACAAAAGAGGAGCGATACAGTGAAATTGAGAATGGAGAGTGGAAAATGGAGAATTGATGTTGGATTTTTCGCTTCTCTTCACCTTACGGCACAAGGCTCATGTTCCTCTCTCGCACCGCAATTTACAGCCCCTCTTTCTCGAGGCGTTCGACAAATTCCCCACTAAGTACCTCAAAAGGCTGTTATTGTAATTTGAGAGTTGAGAATGGAGAATTTGTGTTGGATTTTTCGCTTCTCTTCACCTTTACGGCACAAGGTTCACGCTCTTTTCTCACGCCGCATTTTACAGCCCCTCTTTCTCGAGGCGTTCGACAAATTCCTCCCGTGAGCGTCTTGAAAGGCTGTTGAAGTACACACTGTAGCCGCCGACTCTCACAACAAGCTTGGGATAAAGCTCGGGATTATCGAGTGCTTTTCTCAGCTTTGCCGACGAAACCGAGTTCACCTGAAACTGTATTCCGCCGCCCTCGAGGTAAACCGCAATCAAAGTCTCAATTGCCTTCTTGCGGTTTTTCACCGTATCCGGGGCAAAGCTTACGTCGATAGGCTGACCGCCGAAGAACGAGTACTGCGGAAGCTTTGCGCAGGACAGGAGCATAGAGGTCGGAGAAACGGCACGGACGCTGTTTGAAGGACCTGCGTTTTTGGCGAAAGGCTCTCCGTCAAGGCGTCCGTCAAAGCCGGCGCACCATTTTTCACCGTAAGCGACGTTTGTATCGAGCGTATGAAGCGACGGAGAGAATATGCGGCTGCCCTCGGGGACTTTGGCGTTGCGGCTTCGTATCACTCTTTGGAGTATGTCGGCAACTTTCACGGCGTATTCGTCGGAGTTATCGTCACGTCCGAATTTTCCGCACGAAAGCACGTCACGGTGCAGCTCGTCAAAGCCCTCGTAATTCGCCGCAACCGCCGCCGCAAGCTCCGAAACGGTGTACTTTCCCTTTTTGAAAACCAGCTCGTCAACCGCCGCAATACCGTCGGCGGCATTTATCATTCCCATGCACTCTATCGTTGCGTTGTGATACACTGCACCTGATATACGGTCGCAGTGCTTTTTTATGCAGTTTTTCGTAAGCATGGACAAAAACGGGTCGGGGTAAGTGCGCTCAACCTCGGCGGCTCTTGCGTCATACGCATCGGCGCATATTCCGAACATATAATCCGCCGCCTTTTCAAACATTGTCCAAAGCTCGTCAAGACTGTGTACAGCCGATATTCCGGGGACGGTAAAATCCTTTTTCAGAAGCTTTCCCTCACAAAGAGCGGCCTCTAAAATTGCGGGAATTGTCATGACGCATCCCCACATACTGTTAAACTCTTCGCCGGCAACACTTATTCCCATGCAGCTGTTATTTGAGAAGTTCTCCGCTTTCTCAGGTGAAAGTCCCTTTTCGCAAAGCGTGCGCACACACGCCTCCCTGCCGTAAAACGTCGGTTGCCCCATGGAGAAAAGCTCTTCGTCGATAAGAGTGTTCCACACCTCATGCGGCGTGTCATGGGAAACGACTGCTCCGAGAATAGGCGCCGGCATTGCAAATTCCTTTTGGCACTCTATGACAAGTTTCGACAGCTCGTTATATCCGTCATGACCGACGTTCAAGAGGCACGCACCGTCGGAATAGCTGTTGAGAATCTCCCAGAGGTTGCGGAGTATCGCCTTTATTTCGTCTTTTGTCATGCCGTCCGCAACGGCTTTTTCGTAGTACGGAAGCACATATTCGTCAAATCTTCCGAGGGAAATACTGTACCACGCATTTTCGATAAGAGGAAGCAAAAAGTGGATTATCCACACCGCCTGAACCGCTTCTCTGAAACTCTCCGCCGGTTTATACGGCACTTTCCCGACTGCGGTGCGTATTTCAAGGAGAGTTTTCCGCCTTTCCTCCGTACAGTGCTTCAGTTTTTCGTCTGCCACGGCACACATTCTGTCACTAAAACGCTTCACACACTTTACCGTGTCCTTCATGGCAAGAAGATACTCGTTTTCGGGCGACGCCGCAAGCTCACCGTACACTTCCTTTTCGTAGTGTTCGAGTCCGAGTCTCAATATCTCGCCGTAATCGGCAAGTGTGTGTCCCCTATCGACCGTCACGACGCTTCCGAACTTTTGCGGACGCTCAATAACGGCACGTGTTTTGTCGTCGGTGCGGCAATTGTCAAAGCTTTTGAATTTCCGATTTTCGCCGTCGAAACGGAACCAACCGAAGATTTCGTCGTGCTCCCTCATTTCAAGCGTCAGCAGTTCGATTTCCGCATCAAACATCTCAACCGTGCGGCGAACCGGCGAAAGTGAGTTCAGCCTTTCAAAGTACTCGTCTCTCACATATCTGTCAATGGCATAATCGCAAAGTATCATAATACAAATCCTCCGTAAAATCCGACGTTCAGTCTTCGGTGCAAAAGCCGAGAACCGCCGATATTCTCTTTGCCGTTTCGGCGACGGCAGGCGCTTTTTCCCTTACAAGCGACTCTTTATCGTCGTAAATTGTGAGCGTTGAAATGCCGACCGCCGCAACCGCCTTTCCGGATGAATCGAACACAGGCGACGCCGCACAGATTATTCCTCCGGCAAACTCTTCAAGGTCGAGTGCAAATCCGCACTTTCTTATTTCTTCGGCTTGCTCCTTGAAAGTCTCGCACGATGTCACGGTGTTTTTGGTGCGGCGTTCGACCCCGGTGCGGAAGTATTCGTCAATGTCATTTTCTTCTCCGAACGCAAGAAGCGCTTTTCCGGGTGCCGAACATCCGAGAGGATATTCTCCGCCGACACGTCCGTTCACCCTCACCTCTTTTGAGGAGTCGAGGTGTATAAGGTAGAGTACGTTTCCGCCGTTCTTCACGCCGAGATAGACCGCATCTCCGAATTTTTCGTGAAGCTCCGAAAGGCACGGCATTGCCGCACTCACAAGCATATTCTCCGAAAGGCTCTCGGAAAGTATCGAGAACGGACGCCGTGTAAGGCGGTACTTTTTGCGTTCCGTGTCGCACATATAGCACCATTCATGCTCGGTGAGTGACTCAAGTATGCGTGAAACCGCATTTTTGTTTATGCCGAGGGCGTTGCTTATATCCGCAATCCCCACTCCCGTATTCTTCCTTGCAATGTATTCAATAATTTCAAGTGCGTAATCCGCCGCCGGTGCTTTTGACATATCATACCTCGTTATATTTTTATTACTTCGTTACAAGTATATCACAGAAACTCCTATTTGTCAATACAAAAAAAGACAGCGGTTCGGTATTTTTCCGTTCCGCCGTCAAATTTACTGTTATCTTGCCGTTATCTCAAAAATCCGTCTATAATCTTTCTCTCCGCTTCCTCCTCGGTAAGTCCCAGGGTGCGGAGCTTTATTATCTGTTCGCCGGCAATCTTGCCTATCGCCGCCTCGTGTATGAGGGAAGCGTCGAGATCGCCTGCGTAAAGCTCGGGAATCGCCGTCACTTTGCCGTTGTCCGCAAGTATTGCGTCGCACTCCGAATGACCCGTACACTTGCAGTTGCCCTTAATTATCGAGTGATATCCCTGCACGGAATCGCCCTTTGCAACCGAACGGGACACAAGGTCAACACCGCTGTCCTCACCGTCGAGGGAGATATCGTAGAACGACTTTGCGCTCTCGGAATTGTCGGTGAGAAGTCTCTCTCTTATAACGAGTCTCGCACCGGCTTCAAGCGTTGCGACGGTCTTTCTCTCGCTCTTCGTGACGCCGCCTATCTGAGCCGTGTCCATTTCCATGTATGCGTTCTCGCCTATTTTGCAGTCTGTCACGGGGTTGATGTTCTTCTGACCTCTTCCCTTGCCGCTTCCGAGGTGCTTTTCACGGTAAACGACATTTGCGTTCTTTCCGATAAAGAAACGGTGTATGCCGTTGTGATGCGCCTCTTCTTCACCGTCGGAATGTACTCCGCAGCCGGCGATTATGATAACGTCCGCACCGTCCTCGACGTAGAAATCGTTGTACACAAGGTCGTCAACTCCGGCGTGCGTGATACAGGCGGGAATGTAAACCGACTCGCCTGCGGTCTTGCCGCTGATGTAAATATTTATGCCGGGGTTATCGGTCTTGCTCTCTATCTTTATATTTTCCGTTGAACGTCTTCCGGCACAACCGCCGTCCTGTCTTATGTTGTATGCACTCTTGGTCGAATCGTCCGTCCAGTCGGAGACTTCTTTCAAAAGCTCGCCCGTTACCTTATTCATTTCGTCCATCTCAATACGTCTCCTTTACGTTCTTGCCGAGAGGGCAATGACCTCTTTTTTCGTTTTCGAGAAGCGACGGAAGTATATCTTCGCTGTCACCCTCGGTGCGCACCTTGCCGTCGGCGATAACGACTATTCTGTCGGCGATGTCCATTATGCGCTCTTGGTGAGATATGATGAGAAGCGAACGGTCGCTGTCGTTTTTCAGCGTCTTGAATGCCTCGATAAGGCTTGCGAAGCTCCAGAGGTCAATACCTGCCTCGGGCTCGTCGAACACTATCATTTTTGCGTTTTTGCGTGCAAGAACCGTTGCAATCTCTATACGCTTGCTCTCGCCGCCCGAGAGATTTGCGTTAACCTCACGGTCGATGTACTCGTGTGCGCAGAGTCCGACCTTGCCGAGAATATCGCATATTCTGTCCTCGCCGAGCTTTTCCTCCGCAGAGAGTTCGAGAAGGTCTCTTATGGTAATTCCCTTAAAGCGGACCGGCTGCTGGAATGCATAAGCTATTCCGCTCTTCGCTCTCTCTGTGATGTCGAGAGAGGTTATGTCCTTGCCGCCGAAGATTATACTTCCCTCGGACGGTGTGTAAAGTCCTGCGATGACCTTTGCGAGGGAGGTTTTGCCGCCGCCGTTCGGGCCTGTGACGACGGTGAGCTTTCCGTCGGGGACGGTGAGGTTTATGCCTTTTAATATTTCGTCTCCGCCGTCTGTTTTCCAGCGGATATTTTTAAGTTCGAGCATCTCTTATATTTTTCCTTTCGTTTGGATTCAAAAACTATTATTGCGCCGCAAAGAGGTTCTCATTCGCAGCCATGTTATATTATAGACGAAGAGAAAAGAATTGTCAAGAGAAACGTCGATAAATGCACCGAAATGTTACAACGGCGCAAAAAAAGACGCAGAAGCCGAAACCTCTGCGCCGAAACTGTGTGAAATCAGAGCTTGATGTACTTTTTGAGTGCGTCCGCCGCAACCTTGAACGCTTCCTCGCCGGAGGAATACTCCTTGATTATCTCGCCCTCTTTTTTGTGTTCGAGAACCTCGAGTCCCTTGAACACGGTGAGGTGGGGTTCGAGAGTGAGGATAACCTCTCCGTCGAAGTCACGGTCAACGTCGGCAAGCATCTCGGGAATTCTGCCGTAGCCGTCGCCGGTGGGAACTATGCGTGCTTCGCCGTAAGCGTCCTTGATGTGGAAGTAGAGAATGTGATCCTTGAGCGTGTTGTAACCGTAGGGATACGGCTCGTCGCCCATGCAGATGAAGTTAGCCGGGTCGAATACGCACTTGATTCTGCCGCCGAACTCCTTCTGAATGTCAAGGCATCTCTCGACGCTGTCGCCGTAAATACCTCTCTCGTTCTCGTGGCAGAGAAGAACGTCCTCGGCCTCCGCAATCTCGAGCATTGCCGCAAGTCTCTTCATGACCTCGTCACGCATCTCGCTCATCGGTTCGCCGTGGTCGGGATAGAAGCTGAACATTCTTATCTTCTTTGTCT
>CAKSCN010000117.1 GCA_934444485.1 uncultured Eubacteriales bacterium
GCGAAGCTTTTCCACGTCAATTCTCCATTCTCCACTCTCCATTCTCAATTTCAAAGCGACTTTAGGAGCTTTTCCACGTCAACTTGCCCGAAGGGCAAACATCACGTTTTGCGAAGCAAAACACTTCACTTCGGCGTAAGCCGAAACTTCACTCGTTCCGAAGGAACGACATAACTTTGAAAAGCGAAGCTTTTCTACCTTAACGTGCCGCAGGCACATTTCACATCGAGCGAAGCGAGATATTTCACACGCCGCAGGCGTATTTCACGTGTTCCGCAAGGAACACCTTTCACTTGAAAAGCAAAGCTTTTCTAACTTTTCACCTCACCCTCACCGCCACAACCGACATATCGTCGTCGTGAATGCCGAGAGAGCGTGCCTTGGCAAGGATAGCCGACGCAAGCTTTGAGATGTCCTCGTTCACGTTGAACCCGAGAATCTCAGCAAGCCACGGAGTGCTGTCGAAGTTTTCGGTTATGCCGTCGGAGAGTAAGAGAATGACATCGCCCGAGCAGAGGGAAAAGGACGTGTTCTCTGCGGAAAAAGCACCGATTATCCCTGCCGGCGGCGTTTCGGAGGATATCTTGTAGAGCTTCGCCGACCGAACAACGTATGCCGGTGCCGCACCTGCCTTGATGAACGACGCCTTTGAGTCGAGAAGGTCGATTTCGAGAAGATCCACCGTCGCAAAGCACTCGCTGTTCTTGGAAAGAAGAAGATTGTTGAGAAGCTCAAGCGTCGCACCCTTGTGCGCTCCCGTTGAAAGAAGCTTTTCGATGAATACCGCCGTGAGTCTCGACGTCAGCGCAGCCTCTCTGCCGCTTCCCATTCCGTCGGAAATAAGTGCGTAAAAGCGGTCACGGTCGCTCTCAAAAAAGCTTACGCTGTCGCCGCTCACACTTTCGCCGTCCTTGGCGTGGCACGCCTTTGCGTACTCTACGAATATGCGCCTTTTGCGGCGGAAAATCATGTGCGTTTTCGTACCGTAAGGGACAAACTCCGGCGGTGAGAGAAGTATACCCGTCGCCGCACTCACCTTAACCGCAAGCTCTGCGGCACTGTACGACACCGTCTCTATTCTCACGCCCTCGCAGTCGATGACCGTGTCCCTGCCTGAGGTCGCCGTCACCCTTTCGGGGAAAATGCGTATTGCCGCAAGAGCCGCCGTCACCTGAGCCGCAATTTTCACGCTCGGTTCTCCTCTCTCGGCGCAGTCCTTTGTCGTATACTTGATAAGCCGTGCCACCGACGAGTACTCCGCCGCAAGAACCTCCGTCTTGTTGCTCTTGAAGTAGTCGGTAAACAAATCCCTGTACGCCGAATTCACGCAGTACAACAGCTTTTCAAACGACACGCACCCCTCGGCGAAGCTCTCCGGGAGGTCTTTTTTTGTGAGCTTGCCGCCGCATAGAGCCTTTATCATAACGTCGGACGACGCAACCTCTCTTCGGCACTTGCAGTCCTTCGCCGCACGGCAGCGTGAGCAAAAGCCGGTGCATACCTTCTCGACCGTCTCCTTGACCTCGGCGAGAGGCGGTGTTTTCATGCGCTCGGACATTCTGTAAAATATCTGCGACAGCGACGAAAACGCTTCGGACAGACCGTCGAACTCCTTTACCGTGTCCGCAAAGCCTGCGGCGGAGGGGGAAATAACGGCGTTCCGTTCGTCCCTTGCGCTCACACGACCGAGAGTGCGGCTTTTTATATGCGCCATAAACGACACAAAAAGCACCGACGCAATTATTCCGTCAGCCGCACAGCGGAAGTAGGTTGCGTCGTCGCCCAAAAGAAGCACGAGGGCGGTAGTCACTGCCGCATGGACGCACGGCACCGTCCACACACGCCGCTTTTCGAGTGCGCCTTCGGTCATTCCGCAGATTCCGAGTACGGCGGGGAGAAAGGGAGCGGAAAAAGCCGTCGTGCCGAAAACCACCCCGGCGCACGCACCGACCGCACTGCCGTACATACGTGAAAAGCACATCGTGAGCAGTGAGGCGCACACCGCCGAGGGTGACGAGCCGTAGTAGTTAAGCTCACGGAGCGAGAAGCAGAGCACCGCCCACGGAAAAAACTTTGCGGCGGTTGAGAGAGGCTTGGGGTCGTCCTTTTCGTTTGACGTAAACATATACGCCGCAAGAGCCGAGAGTCCGACGTGGAGAACCGACATGACGGCGTTTTCGATGGTGAAGCCGAACGCAAGGCGCAGAAGCGACATAAAGCCTGCCGACGACATGGCGATTATCATGCGTGTTGCACGGGACTCGTCGAACCTTGCCGAAGAATAAACGGTGCGCACTGCGAAGGCGGCGATGTTGAGGCCGAGGTAGGGGATTTTATACTGCGGATAGAAAAGCGATGCGGCGAGAGTGCCGGCGAAGGTGAATGCAACATCGGAGCGTGACGACGCCAAGAACGCCGTGCCGAAAGGGTAAGCGCTGTCGCCGATTCTTCCGAGGGAAAAAGCAAATCCTGCCGCAAATGCCGCCGCTTTACGTGCGAGCTTCGGGAGCGTTTCGGAGAGTGGGGTCTCTTTATGTATTTTTGACGGCGGAAAGGCACTTCTTACCGTGCTTTTCATGAACTCCGACGCCGTGCGCCATGCGTTTCTCACTGCCGAAATATGCGCCGAATGCGCACGCTCTCTTCTTTTTCCGCCGCTCTGCGGTCTTACTTCCGGATTCACTTTCTCTTTCCTTTGCTCCCGTCGGGAACTACCTTTCGTTTTTTGTCTGCCGTTTGTCTTCTGCATTGTATCAGCGGCAGTGCGTGAAAAGTGTCGGAAAATAGGACAGTTATGTATTATTTAACAAAAAGGTCACAGCAGCGATGAAATACAAGTGTATAATGAATATAATACATAGCGTGAACTAAAGAAAGACTGACTGTGAGGGTGTTCGGCGTAGGGCTTTACGGGAGCTTACGGGCTTACGAGAGCTTACGGGGGGGTTCTTTCTTGAAAGAAAGAACCAAAGAACTTCAAGTAGCAAAGCTTCGCTTTGCAGGGGACGGATTGTATTTAATCCGAGAAATACCGCACAACAGCGCATATATGCGCATCATAGGCGACACCGCCGTCGTGAAATGGGCAAGACCGTGCGTATCGGAGGATATACCGTTCGACATCGGCTAAGCCTCCGTCGAAGGTAGGTTTGGCATCAGACTTTGTTGGGACAGTAATTTGTGGGAAACACCGTTCGCAATGAAACGCCTCGCAAGGCTCGACAATTTCATTTTTGCGAAGATGGGGTTCTTGGGCAGTGCGAATTTTGAGGTTTGCGCTTGCTCTATGGGAAGTTCGGTGAAAATGAGGCTCTTGGGTGTGTACGTAATTCGAGGTTCGCACACTCTCCATGGTATACCGTAGGGCGGGGGTTTAGCTCCCGCCGCATGAACCGCACGCACGATTATGTATACCGCATCGTAGAAATGCGGCAAAAGGTTAAGGCAAGTGCGTATTATCCGATGTTGGCAATTGTCTGAGGTTTTCGGAACGAGCAAGCCCGTTCCCTACAAAACATCAACAAGGTTTGCAATAAATCGTATCATCGCAAACATCAAAAAAACTCGGATAGAAACTATAATCAACAGCCCCTCAGTCTGACGACTACGTCGTGACAGCTCCATAGGTTGCTCTGCAACCGGTTACACAAGGGGCGCCTCCGGAGTTGACACGGTCAACTCGAGAGTAAATTGCTTCGCAATTTCTCTGGCGGCTTCGCCTCCTCCATACAACACCCGAGAGAAAGGCAATCATCAAGTCTCGCATTTTTTCCATAACATCATCGAAAATTCGCTCTCCCTTTATCGCACAGCCTCGAAATTCGCGCCCTATAATCAATGAAGAAAAGCGACTTTGGGAGCTTTTCCACGTCAATTCTCCATTCTCCACTCTCCATTCTCAATTTCAAAGCGACTTTGGAGCTTTTCCGCTTCAACTTGCCAAAAGGGCAAACATCACCTCGGCGTAAGCCGAAACTTCACTCGTTCCGAAAAAACGGCATCACTTCTGTATCGGGGGTATTATTATGAGTAAAACAAGAATAATATGCGGCGTAGATATCGGCGGCACGAAGTGTGCGCTGACGATAGGCGAAAGCGGCGAAAGCATAAAGGTGCTTGACAAGGTAAAATTCGAGACGCCGAAAAGGGACCCCGAGGGGACGGTCGCACGCTTTTTTGCGGAGCTTGACGCAAGGTTTGAAAAATACGGAGTCGAGGCGATAGGCATAAGCTGCGGCGGACCGCTCGACAGCAAGAGAGGCGTTATACTTTCCCCTCCGGGACTTCCGGGCTGGGACGAGGTACGCATAGTCGAGAAATTCCGGGAGAGGTACGGCGTGCCGTGTGCGGTGCAGAACGATGCGAATGCCTGTGCGCTTGCGGAGTGGCGATACGGTGCCGGCAAGGGCAGTGAGAACATGGTGTTCCTGACGTTCGGCACGGGACTGGGTGCAGGGATAATAATCGGCGGCAGACTGTATTCCGGCACGAACGATATGGCAGGCGAGGTCGGGCACATACGCCTCGAAAACTACGGCCCGGTCGGCTACGGCAAGAGCGGTTCGTTCGAGGGCTTTTGCAGCGGTTCGGGCATAGCGGAGCTTGGGCGCATGAGGGCGAAAGAGCTTATGCAGATGGGAAAATATGCGTCGTACTGTCCCGACGGCGACCTTGCGGCGATAAATGCGAAGGTGATAGCGGACTGTGCGGACGCCGGTCACGAAGATGCGCTCGGAATTTACCGGACGTCAGGCGAATATCTCGGCAGAGGGTTATCGGTCATAATCGACATACTGAACCCCGAGGTTATCGTTATCGGAAGCGTGTTCGCACGCAGTGAGGCGCTTATCCGCCCGGCAATGGAGCGTGTTCTCGAGCGTGAGTCGCTCTCTTATTCTCTCGGCGTCTGCTCTGTCCGCCCTGCCGCTCTCGGTGAATCGGTCGGCGACTTTGCCGCTATCGCAGTGGGGGAAGCGGCGGAGTAATTGAGAATGGAGAGCGGGGAGTTGACGAGGTCAACTCTCTACACGACGTTTGTGCGTGATTGAGTGGTGCTTATCGGGTGCCGCTTTTCTACGGTGCGATATACATAGCCTCACATTGGGTGCTACGGCGGGAGATTACGATAGCGAAGTCTGCGTTCCGCTCTCCCTGCGGTATACCATGGAGAGAGTACTTATCCGACAGTCCCTCAGTCCGACGACTGCGTAACGACTTCGTCGTGACATCTCTGGGGGTTGCTTTGCAACCGGTTACACAGGGGATGCCTCCAATGCTGTTCTCGAGAGAAAGTTCTTGTCTGACAGTCCCTCAGGCGGCTTTGTTATCGCCATGCTGCACCATGGAGAAAGTGCTTGTCCGACAGTCCCTCAGTCAGCTTCGCTGACAGCTCCAGAGGTTGCCTTGCAACCGGTTACACAGAGGATGCCTCCGGAGTTGGCAGAGCCACCGGCGTTGACACGGTCAACGCAAGAGTAAATTGCTTCGCAATTTCTCTGGCGACGTGGTCGCCTCCAATACACCATGGAGAGAATGCGAACCTCAAGCCTCGCACTTTTCCAAGAGCCTCATCTTTCCGTAATTTGTCGTCGAACGAAGTGAGGTACAAATTTCGGGAACGGGAGAAGGTAAAAATTACTGTCCCCATAGAGTCTGATGTCAAACCCACCTTCGACCGAGACTTCGTCGAGGTTGAACGGTACTTTCTCCGATATTATAATCTTTTCCCCTGCAAAGCGAAGGTTTGCACGCTGAACGAAGTTCTGCGTTTTGAAGTCTTTTGGTTCTTTTCTTCAGAAAAGAACGCCCCCGCAGCGAGCGGCCCTCGTAAGTCCCTGCGGCGAGCAGCTCCCGTTTGCACTTCGTCAACGACCGAGCTTGATTAAGAGTACGGAGATATCGGCAGGGCTGACGCCTGAGATACGGGACGCCTGACCGATGCTCTCGGGACGAATCGCTGAGAGCTTCTGACGTGCCTCGAGGCGCAAACCGTCTATTGCATTGTAGTCAAGATCCCTCGGAATGAGCTTCGACTCAAGCCGCCTGAACTTCTCCGCTTCGGCGAGCTGACGCTTTATGTAGCCGTCGTACTTCACCTTGACCTCAACCGCTTCACGCTCACGGTAGGTAAGCTCCGGTCGTGTCGGATCTACAGCCGCCATCGCATCATACGTAACCTCCGGTCGGCGCAAAAGCTCTGCCGCCGTAATGCCGCTCTTTGCCGGCACGGAATCCAGACTTTCAAGAAGCGGATTTACGTCCTTCGGCGACAAAACCGTCTTTTCAAGCCTTGATATTTCGTCGGCTATGCGGCGCTCCTTTTCGAGAAATCTCTCGTACCTTTCGTCCGATATCAGCCCGTATTTGTGCCCTATCGGCGTAAGTCTCTCGTCCGCATTGTCCTGACGCAGAAGCAGTCTGTATTCCGAACGGGACGTCATCATTCTGTAAGGCTCTGCCGTGCCCTTGGTCACAAGATCGTCGATAAGAGTGCCTATGTACGCATCGGAACGCCGCAAAACAAGCTGCTCTTTCCCGAGTACAACGCACGCCGCATTTATTCCGGCAATAAGTCCCTGCGCCGCCGCCTCTTCGTATCCCGACGTGCCGTTGAACTGACCTGCGCCGAAAAGCCCCGGCAATGCCTTGAACTCAAGCGTCGGATAAAGTGACAGCGGATCGACGCAGTCGTACTCTATCGCATACGCCGTTCTCATTACCTGTGCGTGCTCAAAGCCGTGCAGAGAGTGTATCATCTTCATCTGCACGTCCTCCGGCATCGAAGAGCTGAACCCCTGAAGGTAGACCTCCTTCGTCTCACGCCCCATAGGCTCAACGAAAAGCTGATGCCGCTCCTTGTCCGCAAAGCGCACCACCTTGTCCTCTATGCTCGGACAGTACCGAGGTCCCGTCGCCTTTATTTTGCCCGAGTAGAGCGGCGAACGGTGAAGATTCTCACGGATTATGCGGTGCGTTTCGGAGTTTGTGTATACAACGTGGCACGGCATCTGGTCGAGTCCCTCGAAACCGTCACGCTCACGCTCAAAGCACTCCGGACGCTCGTCGCCGTACTGTAACTCCATGTCGGTGTAGTCTATGCTGTCGGCGTGGATTCGCGCCGGAGTTCCGGTCTTGAAGCGCATGAGCTTCACACCGAGCTTTGTAAGCGAATCCGAAAGACTGCCGGCAGGGAACATTCCGTCAGGGCCGCCCGAATAGTTTACGTCGCCGACGATTATCTTGCCCTTGAGGTAGGTTCCCGAACAGATAATAACCGCTTTCACACGCCATTTTGCGCCGAAACGGGTCACAACCGACCACTCCGAGCCGATAGGCGCAATGTCCACGATCTCACCTTGTATCAGCGACAGTCCCTTTTGATTTTCGAGTACGCTCTTCATAACCGTGCGGTACTTCACTCTGTCCTGCTGCATACGGAGAGAATGCACCGCCGGACCTTTGCCTCGGTTGAGCATACGGCTTTGCAGGCAGGCGATGTCCGCAACTCTGCCCATTTCGCCGCCGAGAGCGTCTATCTCGCAGACAAGATGTCCCTTTGCCGTGCCGCCTATCGACGGGTTGCAGGGCATATTGCCCACGGCGTCGAGGTTGAGCGTGAACAGAAGCACCCGACAGCCCATTCTTGCCGCCGCAAGAGACGCTTCAATACCGGCGTGTCCCGCACCTATTACGGCTACGTCCGCACTGCCGGCGTCGTATATTATGTTTTCGTCGTTGTTTTGCGTGTCATTCATTTTTTACAGTCCTTTCGGTAAAAACAGCGTCGGGGTTTTAAAAATTGAGAATTGAAAATGGAGAATGGGGAGTTGACGAGGTCAACTCGAGAGAAAATGTACGCTTCGCTGAGTGCTTGCGCACTCACATTTCTCTCCGCTCTCTACACAGCGTTTGTACGTGATTGAACGGTGCGGATTTTGAGGCTGTGCTATAACGGAATGCCGGATTTTCGCCGACCACGAATAATGCGCATTCTATCGGAATTTTGATTTAATTCTCGATTTTCCACTTTCAATTCTCAATTAAAAAAGTGCCTGCTTGCCTCTTGACAAAGCCGCACCTTTGTGATACAATATAAGTGAAAGAGGCGAACCTTAACGGTTATGCCGCTTAGCGCTATTTTTAGATAGCCCTAACTTTGGTCGGTGGGGGCTATCT
>CAKSCN010000118.1 GCA_934444485.1 uncultured Eubacteriales bacterium
GCCTGTGTGTATGACGAAGTCCGCACCGAAGTATTCAAAGAGCTTGAGAGCGTTGTCGAAGCGTTTGATGTCGGAGTGAATATCGGACATATGACCTATAACGACCTTTGTGTGAGATTCGGAAATTACGTTTTCGTGAATGAAGTTCTTTTTTGCGGCATAAAGATATTGTGCCGAGCGCATATTGCGCATTATGAGTTCGTCCATGCTGCCGTTCCTTTCGTGTGAGCCGTATTGCGGTTCGTTTACAACGGGACGGTTCCGCTCGCTCAACCTTTATAATACAGTAACTTTGTTAATTTTTCAACACAATAAAACGACAAAAATCTTAATGTGCCGAAATAAATGAAGAGCATATGACTCACGTGAAATTTGCGTACAAATATTGACAAAAAACTCGGAATATGTTATACTGTAAAGGTTAGTCGGCGTCAGCCGAAATCACATCGGCGCACGCAGCATTAAATCGAGAGGAAAGCTTATGAAAGAAGAAACAATGACGGTAAAAGAGTTTCTCGGCAAGGACGGAAAAACTGAGATGACTCTTGCGGATCTTCCGATAGGGGAGAGCGGAGTGATAAAAACAGTGGGCGGCGAGGGGGCATTGAGACGCCGCTTTCTCGATATGGGTCTAACGCCGAAAACACGCATTATGGTGCGTAAGGTTGCGCCTATGGGAGATCCTATCGAAATATGCCTCAGAGGTTACGAACTGACTCTGCGCCGAGAGGACGCCGAACGCATTGAGATTGAAGAGTGTACGGAGGCGAAAGAATGGTAGTTGCACTTATCGGAAACCAGAACTGCGGAAAGACGACGCTCTTCAATCAGCTTACCGGAAGCAACCAGCACGTCGGAAATTTTCCCGGAGTTACGGTTGACAAAAAAGAGGGCGGAGTGAGAGGTCAGAAGGACGTTACGGTCGTTGACCTTCCCGGCATATACTCGCTGTCTCCGTACACTGCCGAGGAGGTTGTGACGAGAGATTTTCTGTTAAACGAAAAACCGGACTGCATACTCAACATTGTCGATGCCACAAACATAGAGCGAAACCTGTACCTCACGCTCCAGCTCACGGAAGTGAACCGTCCCATGGTCGTTGCACTCAACATGATGGATGAGGTGCGTGCAAGCGGCGGCACGATAGACGTAAAGGCACTGTCGGAGCACCTCGGAATGCCGGTAGTCCCCATATCCGCAAGTAAGAACGAGGGCGTTTCGGAGCTTATCGATAAGGTGGTTGCGGCAGGCAGAAGCGGAGAAAAATTGCAGCGTTTCGATTACTGTACGGGCGCTGTACATAAGGCTATACATTCGATAGCGCACATTATCGAGGATAAAGCGGAGGCACTCGGCATACCGCCCCGTTTTGCGGCGACGAAGCTTGTCGAGGGCGATGAGCCTATGGCGAAAGCTCTCTCACTCACAGAAAACGAGAGGGACATAGTCGGTCACGTCACCGACGACATGGAAAAGGCTCTCGGCACGGACAGAGAGGCTGCGCTTGCCGATATGCGTTACGAATACATAGAGAAAATATGCGCAGAAACGGTCAAGAAACCGAGCGAGACGAAAGAACAGCAGCGTTCGGTGAAGATAGACCGTGTGCTTACTCACAAGTACTTTGCCATACCGATATTTCTTGCGGTAATGCTCTTTGTGTTTTGGATGACCTTCGGGGCTGTCGGCGCATTTCTTTCGGGGATACTTGAAAATGGCATAGACATATTCACGGATTATGCAAATACGGCACTTGTCAGATTCGGAACATCGGACGCCGTGCGCTCTCTTGTGATTGACGGCGTCTTTACCGGAGTGGGAAGCGTGCTTTCGTTTTTGCCGACGATTGTCGTGCTTTTCTTCTTCCTCTCTCTTCTTGAGGACAGCGGATATATGGCGAGAGTCGCTTTTGTGATGGACCGACTTCTCCGTAAAATCGGACTTTCGGGACGTTCGTTTGTGCCGATTCTTATAGGCTTCGGATGCAGTGTGCCCGCCGTCATGGCGACAAGAACCCTTTCAAGCTCGAGAGACCGCAGGATGACGATAATGCTGATACCGTTCATATCGTGCAGTGCAAAGCTTCCGATATATGCTGTGTTTACGCAGATTTTCTTTGAGAAATACCGTGCGCTTGTACTCCTTGCGATATACGTTCTCGGAATAGTTCTCGGCATACTTGCGGGACTTCTTCTCAAAACCACCGTGTTCAAGGGCAAACCCGTACCTTTCGTAATGGAGCTCCCGGCGTACAGACTTCCCTCCGCAAAGAGCGTCACTCTCCATATGTGGGAAAAGGCGAAGGACTTTATTTCAAAGGCATTTACGGTTATCTTTGCCGCAACCATCGTGATATGGTTCTTGCAGAACTTCGATTTTCGTCTCAATATGGTCACGGACAGTGCGGAAAGTATGCTTGCGGCTCTCGGACGTGTCGTCACGGTGATTTTCCGACCTCTCGGATTTGCTGATTGGCGTGCCGCAACGGCTCTTATCACGGGGCTTATGGCGAAAGAGGCGGTTGTCAGTACCTTTGAGATACTTCTCGGTGCGACGACGCACGAAACGCTTTCGGCGGTGTTCCCGAATATTGCAAGCGTGTGTTCGTTCCTTACATTCACTCTCCTTTATATGCCCTGCGTTGCGGCTCTTGCGGCGGTGAAGCGTGAAATGGGCGGTATAAAGAATGCAGCGCTTGCAATGACGTGGCAGACCTTCGTTGCGTGGCTTGCGGCGTTTGCGGTTTATCATATCGCACTTCTCTTTGTGTGAGGTGGCGGTGTGAATATTCCGGATATTATTGTTATTGCGGCTCTTGCGGCGGCTGCCGGCTTTGCGCTCATCAGAACGGTTCGCAGAGGAAAGAAAGGCTGCTGCAGCTGCGGAAAATGCGGCGAAAAGAACTGCCGGTGCGGCGAAAATGCTTCCGACCGTGAGAAAAAGAATTGAAAACGGAAATCCGCACATAAATAAAGATTCTTCCCGGCAAAAGAGAATACCGGGAAGTTTTTTTTGCAAATTTTGCCTTAACGAAAAAAGACTGCCCACATGGACAGCCTCATTCTTTTCGTATTCAAAAAGCTTAGTCGATATTGAACTTCTTCTTGAACTTGTCAACTCTGCCGCCGGCATTGATCATCTTCTGCTTGCCGGTGAAGAAAGGATGACACTTGGAGCATACGTCAACACGAAGCTCGCTCTTTGTGGACTTGGTCGTGAAAGTTTCGCCGCAAGCGCACTTTACAACTGCGTCGCCGTAGGTAGGATGGATTCCTTCTCTCATGATTACACCTCCGTATCGTGTACGATTTTGCGCACACTTATTTCGCAACGAGTATTATATCACATACTCTCGGTTTTTGCAATAGGTAAAATGCGAAAAATGTAAACAATTTTGTAAATTTCAAAGACAAATTCGCTCAACCGACGTCACTTTGAAGTCGGAAAGACCGACCGTGAAAAGACAGCCGTTGAACATAATCTCTCCCTCAGCCTCCTCGTACCTGTGCGGCATCTTCGTGAGAAAGCGTGCAAGAACCGTTTCAAGCTTCATGCCGAGAACCGAATCGTAAGGACCGGTCATGCCGAGGTCTGTGATGTAGCCCGTGCCGCCCGGGAGAATTTTTTCGTCCGCCGTCTGAACGTGCGTGTGCGTGCCGACAACAACCGACACTCTGCCGTCGAAATATCTGCCGAACGCTATCTTTTCGCTCGTCGCCTCTGCGTGAATGTCGCAGAACGCAAAATCGTAGCTGCCTTTTTCACGCTCAAGCACTCTGTCAACCGCCGTAAAAGGCGATTCGAGAGCGTCGAGAAAAACCGTTCCCATGACCGATATCACAAGAACTCTGTAGCCTGAGCAGTCGAAAATGACATACCCGTTTCCGGGGCAGGAGGGGGGATAGTTCACCGGGCGCAGAAGGCAGACGTTGGACTCGATGTAGCTCTGAACCGACCTCTTCTGCCATATGTGGTTGCCGCTTGTGATGACGTCCGCACCGGAGGAGAAGAGCGTTTCGGCGGTGTCGGGGTCTATGCCGTTGCCGGGAGCGGCGTTTTCTCCGTTGAGGATTACCATATCGGCGCAGAGCCTTTTGCGTATTCCCCAAAGCTTTTCCTTTATGTACGCCGTGCCGCCGACTCCGACAACATCGCCCACCGCAAGTATTTTGATACAGCCGTTGTTCATGGCTCTCAAAGCCCGCCGTTTTCTATCTTCGAGATAAGCTCGACACGACCTGCGTGTCTGCCGCCCTCAAATTCCGCATCGAGGTACTCGTCGAGAATCATCTTTGCAAGCTCGGGACCGACGACTCTCGCACCCATGCAGAGCACGTTTGCGTCGTTGTGCATACGTGTGAGCTTTGCGCTGTAAGGCTCGCTTACCGCAGCCGCACGAATGCCCTTTACCTTGTTCGCCGCAATCGACATTCCTATTCCCGTACCGCATATGAGAAGTCCGAGAGAACCTTTATCCGAAAGAACTGCGTCCGCAACTCTCTTTGCCGCAACGGGGTAATCAATCTTTTCCCCGTGCTTTATGCCGAGGTCAACCGCCTCATAGCCATCCTTTTCGTTTATGTGAGCGCAAAGCTCGTCCTTGAGGTCAATTGCCGCATGGTCGCATGATACGTATACCTTTGTTTTCATTTTCAGTTACCTTTCTTTCTCTTATGTATGTTGTTGATTTGATTTACTTATTCATCATCACCGTCGGTGAACTCTGCGTAGTCAGTCTCTGCTTCGCTAAGTGCTGTTTCGGTCGCCGCACTTTCCTCTTCGGCGAGAAAATCCGCCGTGCCGACGTAGCCTGTGCCGTTTTCGGGAAGCTCCGCATCTATTACCGGAGGTTTAAGCTCGTCGGTTGATGCAAGACCGAATGTGCGCAGAAACACCGGCGTTGTGCCGTAGAGCACGGGGCGTCCCGGGGCGTCAAGCCTGCCCTTTTCCTCGATGAGTCCCTTTTCCGCAAGCGTCGATACGACCGACGGCGACTCAACACCCCGAACCTTGTCGATAAAGGCCCGTGTTACCGGCTGGTGATACGCTATAACCGCAAGAACCTCGAGAGCCGCCTTTGAAAGCGGCTGATTCTTTCGCAGCTCAAGCGCTCTGCGCACTATGTCACGGTAGCGAGATTTCGTCGCAAGAACGGCGCAGTCTCTCATTATTATAAGCTCTATCGCCGTCTCACGCTTGTCGTAACGCTTCTTCAGCGCAGACAAAACCTCCGGCACTTTCTCTTCACCTATCTCGAGAGCCGCCGCAAGCTTGTCAAAGCCTATAGCGCTTCCGTTTGCGAAGAGTACCGCTTCTGCGGCGAGAACGAGGTAATCTAAGTCAAATATTACCTCTTGATTCGGATTTTCGTTCATGTATTTTAAATACCTCTATACTCAGTTTTGATCCTCGTTGTATTCAAGCTCTTCGTCGGAGATAAGCTCGATATCGCAGTCGGCGTAGTCCTCGTCGTGTATGTAGTGAACCACGGCTCTGCGGCTTTTGATAAGCTCGAGAACGGCAAGGAATATCGCCACAAGCTCATGCTTCGATTCCGCCGGGAAGAACAGACTGCAAAGCGTTTTTTTCTCGCCGACCTTCATTTCCTTTACGATAGTCGTTATCTTTTCGCCGACGCTCACCTGTCTTGTCGCCGTGAGAAGATTCTCTATAGGCTCCTCCATCGGAATAAGCTCGTCCGCTTCACGTTTTCTTGCATACACACGCATAAATGCTTCTTCAAGTATGCGTATGTCGTGGCGAAGCGTGTACTCCGGCTCGTCGGGGATTTTTTCCGGCGGCTTTTCAAATGTGCCGGAGTAGGTAAGCTCGCGCTCGTGAAGCTCGTTTGCGGCGTCCTTTGCCTTTTGGTATTCGAGAAGCATATCGACAAGCTCCGCTCTCGGGTCTTCCTCGCCGTCGTCCTTGGGAGGAAGAAGCATTCTTGACTTTATCACCATAAGCTGCGCCGCCATGACGATAAACTCGCTTGCAACCTCCATGTTGAACATATGCATTCGGTCGATATACTCCATGTACTGCTCGAATATGAGAGATATCGGTATGTCGTAAATGCTCACCTTGTTTTTTGCGATAAGCGCAAGCAGAAGGTCGAGAGGACCCTCAAAAACCTCTTCGAGAGAGAACGTGAGAGAGCCGTCGGCATCTGTCCCGTCCGACGTATATTCCGACACGGAAAGCTCTGTGCTCAGGTCACGCTCGTTTGTTTCGGTCATGCGTGCCGCTCCTTTCTCATCGGAATATCGGAAGAAGGCTCCAGAAGCTTACGAAGCCGTTTGCTACCGCACTGCGTAAGAAGATAAGGGGCGTGTCAAGTACGCCGAGCCACAGCAGAGCGAATACGGCAAGCTGAATGTAGCGTTCGTAGTTGAAGAAGAACATCATCGCCTTCGGGGGAAGAAGCACCGTGAGAAGACGTGAACCGTCAAGCGGCGGTATAGGTATCAGGTTGAATACGCCGAGTCCTATGTTTATGAGCGTAAAATATTGCAGAAAAAGGTGCGCCGCAACAGAGAAGTAACCGTTTCCGCCGTAGTAAGCGTTGAGGAGAAAGAGAAATGTGCCGATAAAGCCGAGAATGAAGTTGGCAAGAGGTCCGGCAAGAGCGACAAGAACCATGTCACGGCGGGGCTTTCTGAAGTTGCGTGTCATGACAGGTACCGGTTTTGCGTAACCGAAGCCGAAAAGAAGCATCATCGCAGTGCCTATAGGGTCGAGGTGCTTTAAGGGGTTGAGGGAGAGTCTGCCGAGGTTGCGTGCCGTCGGGTCTCCGCAAAGATATGCCGCATAAGCGTGCGACACCTCGTGAAGCGTCAGCGACAGCAAAAGCGACGGTATAACGAGCAGAAACGCAAGAAGGGCCTCGGTCATGCTCATGTTTCCTCTCAAAATATCTAAAATCATGGCGTCTCACTTTCCGTTGTTTTATGTGTACAGTCAAAAACACTGCCACTATAGCTTACAGTATATCACAAAATGAGGTTTTTGTCAATATCGCAGACGCTTTTGCGAACAGTTTTAACAATACTACATTGAAAAATTCAGAAGTTTTGTGATAAAATAGTAAAGTGTACCCGCACATCGAAAGGAGCGTCTGAATGAAGATTTTTGAGTCGGCGGAAAACTACCTTGAAACGATATATATGCTCAGCCTCGAAAAGCCCTATGTCAGGGCGATTGATATAGTAAACGACCTCGGTTTTTCCAAGCCGTCGGTAAGCATTGCGATGAAGCAATTCAGAGAAAACGGTTATATAGAGGTGGACGGCGACGGTTTCATAACACTCACGGAGAAAGGGCTTGATATAGCGCTTCGTATGTATGAGCGTCATGAAGTAATCGCACGCATACTTATGGCGATAGGCGTCAGCCGTGAGGCGGCGTATACCGATTCCTGCAAGGTCGAACACCACATAAGCGACGAAACCTTTGAGTGCCTGAAGAAGGAGTTTAAAAGACTTGTCGCAGAACACAGAGCGGAAGATGTTAACAAGATGTAAAATCATGCTTCCTCTCTTGACAAACTGCGAACGCCGTGGTAAAATGACTGCATAAATTGAATACCACATAAATGCGATGAACGGAAACAAGTAGCCCTTGCGAGCGTGTACAGAGAAACTGCGGTCGGTGCGAGCAGTAAACGTGAGCTTTGGTGAATACATTCCGCGAGCAGCGCACCGAACCGACGGTCAATCGACCGATGAAGTAGGCTGCGACGGCAGCGCCCGTTACTGCGATAGAGTATTGACAGAAGCTTTTCTGAGTACTTGACGAGGTCGTTTCCGTGAGGGAGCGGCAAAATGAGGTGGTACAGCGTGTATATTAAAAGTATATTCGCCCTCTGACATACAAAGTCGGGGGGCTTTTTGTTTGCCTGCGCCCTCCGTAAAATAAGAAAGGAATGGTAAAAATGGCAATCAAAGCGGCTCTTCTCGTAATCTTTTTTGCAGTGATGATAGGTGTCGGACTCTATTGCAGAAAGCACGCCTCCGACGTAAACGGCTTCGTACTCGGCGGACGCTCCGTCGGTCCGTGGCTCACGGCTTTCGCATACGGCACAAGCTACTTCTCGGCGGTAATCTTCATAGGCTACGCCGGTCAGTTCGGCT
>CAKSCN010000119.1 GCA_934444485.1 uncultured Eubacteriales bacterium
GGCGAAATGCGGAGGCTGTATCAGAGGCTGTGTAAGTATGCTCGAGAAAAAGGGCGGCTGTATGGAGGGACGCTTTAAGGAACCGCTCCGTACACGCAAAAAGCCGTGGAAGATGGACAGATAAGGGGGATGAAAGGTGTTTAATTCCGAATATATAAAGAAAAAGGCGCACGAATTCGGCGCAACGCTTTGCGGTATCGGAGATATAAGATATTACGACGGAGACGCCCCTCAGCGAAATCCTCTCTCGATACTTCCTCACGCAAAGTGTATAATAGGACTTGGAGTGAGAGTGCCGAGCGGTATTTACAGATCGCTTGAAAACGGCAACGCTCTCTATACTTATCCCACACTCGGCGTAAAAAGCATAGACGAGGAATATGCCGAGGTGCTTCTTCTGAGAATGGCGGGAGTCATAGAGAACGAGGGTTACGACGCCTGCGTGCAAAGGTACATACCCGGAATAAGAATTCAAGGCGACAAAACAACAAACCCCGAGGTAAGCGATACCTATGAGCTTAAATACGCCTCCGCCGTCGAACCGGGGAAACCCGTACCCGACGTCATAATCGACTACGAAAAAGCGGCGTGGGTCTGCGGACTCGGCGAAAAGGGACTTCACGGCAAGGTGATAACGAAAAACAACTTCACCTTCATGCGCTGGAGCTTCATTATAACCGACGCTCCCCTTGAATGCGACGAACCGTTTTCCGAGCGTATGTGCGACGGTTGCGGAGAGTGCATAAAAGCCTGTCCGGGTCATGCTATCGATGAAAACGGACTCGATACATGGCAGTGTTCCGTATACTATAAAGGCGCACATAAATCAAACCCGTATATTACCGAGAATTTCTTGAAAGGCAACCCCGAAAGAGAAGCAATTCTCAACGGTGAGAAGCGTTTCAACGCCGAAAGCGCACGTGAAATCTACCCCGAGCTTGATTTTCTGCCCAAAACGCAGTACGGCTATGTCGCTTGTCTTTGCGGTAAGAAATGTGAGCTTGCGTGCCGTAATCACATTAAGGCGAAAAAGGAGGCGGCAAAGTGATGACAAACACGAATGCATTAAGAGAGCGCATAATCGAGACAGCGAAAAAATGCGGAGCGGATATTGTCGGCTTTGCGCCTGCTAACCGCTTTGGTGCGGATGACCCTGTTTTCCGCATTTTTCCCGAGACAAAAACCGTGATAGGACTTCTTTTCAGAGTGCTCAGAGGCGCATACAGAACGGTAGAAGAGGGAACCACCTACTATCAGTATACGACAATGGGAGTCGAAAACCTCGAAGAAATCGTAATGCCCATGGCGCAGATAAGAGTGTGCGACATCATTGAGAACGAGGGCTACTGTACATTGCCGCAGAAGCGTTTTCAGACAATCATGGAAGCCGCTGACAGTACAAACCCCGAGGTCGATTACCGTGAGATATACCGAGGAAACGACAAAGAGGTGCAGATGAATTTTGAGGACGCCGCCGTTAAATGCGGACTCGGCGAGCTTGGTTTTTCGGGACGTCTGCTCACCGACGAATTCGGTCCTTTCGTAAGATATTGCTTTATCCTTACCGACGCCGAGTTTGAACCGACACCGCTTGAGAAACCTCACCTTTGCGATAACTGCCGTGAGTGTGAGAACGCCTGCCACGGTCACGCAATACGTGAGGACGGAAGCCTTGACGAGTGGCGGTGCGCCGTATACTACAACGGTGCAAACGGCAGTAAGAACCCATTCATGCCGCCCGAGGCACTCTCGGATTTTGACGACAGACTCGAGATAATCGCCGGAGAAGCAAAGATAACGACCGAAAAGGCAAAGAAAATACTTGATTCTCTTTTCTACTATCCGCCCGTCAAGCACTCGCTCCGTTCGAGTATCTGCGGACGTGCCTGCGACAGAGCGTGCTACATTCACCTTGAAAAGGAGGGAAAGCTGACAAAACGCTTTGCACACAAGTTCAGAGAGGGCGAGGATTGGAAGCTTTCAACGGAGCAGTTTGAGAATTACAAGCCCGGAAAGAATAATTGAGACCTGTGCGTGCATATGTATTTGCATAAATGAATTTTAGGGAATGGTAAATGTGACGATACCGAATGTGTCACCGCAGCTGTTTAAGTTGTCACCGTTCAGCAATACCTATGCCGATAAATACACGCCGGATATGATAAGAAAAGCATACTCATTCACGGACGAATACGGCGGTGACGGAATAACTGTTGCCGTCGTTACCGCTTTTGCAAACGTTCATATAGAAAACGACCTGCGTGAGTTTTCAGCCGCCTTCGGCTTGCCCGAACCGAATTTGCAAATAGTCAGAACCTCGCAAAAGGTAAATCCCGAGGCGGCGTGGAACAGGGAAGCGGCGCTTGACATAGAGTGGCTGCACGCCTCGGCACCCAAAGCGAAGCTTGTTCTGATAACGCCTGACAGCGCAATTCTCGAAAACCTCATGGAGTGCGTTGTCCTGGCAAAGGAGTATTCGGCGGATGTTGTCTCGCTGAGCTTCGGACTTCACGAAAAATATGTAAAGACGTTCTACGAGGATAAACTCTCCGACGATATCGTATATTTTGCCGCCGCAGGCGATCTTCCCGGTCAGTGCCTGTATCCTGCGTCGTCGCCTTTGTTTGCGGGTGTCGGCGGAACGGCACTTGATATAAACGAAAACGGAGAGAGAACCTCCGTCGAGTCTGCATGGGAAAACGGCGGAGGCGGTGCAAGCTCTGTGTTTTCGATACCCGATTATCAGAACGCTTTCAGACCGATATCGTTTATGTCGCAGAGCATGAGAGCTATGCCCGACGTCAGCTTTTTCGCCTCCGGCGCTTCGGGTGCGGCGGTCTACTTTACCTCGCAAAGACTTTCCGAGTCCGGGTGGATATCCGCCGACGGCACAAGCCTCGGAACTCCCGTGTGGGCAGGAATTGCGGCAATGTGTCTTGAGGCGTCCGGCGGAGCGCTGCGCGGGCATGACCGCTTTATGCATTTTCTGTATGAGCTTGCCGGTACGACCGCATACAGCAACGTCGGCGGAAGCTATACCGATATAGTCACCGGCGGAAACGGAGTCTTTTATGCCTCCAAAGGCTTTGACTTTTGCACGGGACTCGGTTCGCCGGTGGTTAAGAATATTTTGACCGCCGCAAAAAAGCTTCGCAGCAGCGGAACGTGAGCGTTATCCGAGCTCAATGTAATCAGACGAAGCAAAGCCTATTATTCCGTCGTATTCGACGCAGTACCATTCGCCCGTTTGGCAGAATACGAGAAGCGTTGCGCCGTTCGGAGCCTGACCGATTACCTTTGCGGACATCGACGGTCTTTCCCTTATGTTGAGCCTGCCTCCCTCGGTGCGGACCGTACCCTCTCTGTTGTCAATGGGAGTCTGCGCTTCGACAAACGGTATGCCGAAGTATTCAGCAAGTCCCTGAACGAGGTTCTTTGCTATGGCGTCAATGTTGGCTTTTATCCATGCCTCGTCCTGTTCGTTGTCGTGATAAGCAAGCTCCGCAAGTACAGACGGCGCTCTTGTGCGTGTCACCTCGGCAAGTGCCGTCGTCGGCATGATTTTGACAAGGGACGGCGTCGGATAAATGCTCTGGTAGTTGTCTGCAAGAACCGTTGCGGCACGTTTTCCGTTTCTGCTTCTGGTGTAGTAGTAGAAGTCCGCACCCTGCAAAACTCCGGCAAGGTTTTCGGGGGAAGCGTTGGAGTGGAGAGCGAGATGAAGGTCGTAGTTTCCGCTGTTCGACTGGGAGATTATGCTCGATACGCTGTCCGACGGACTGTTTCTGGTGTACCCGATGCCCGTTGAGTCGAGATAGGGGATCATGGCGTCGGCGATAAGGTTCATGTAGTACTCTTCACTGCCGTCGCCGCTTCTGTAGATGTTGTACTCCTGTGTTGAGGGGCTTAAGTATATTGTCGGCATTGACAAATCCTCCTTGTGTAAAGTTATTGCATAGTATGCTCGCCGGGCATTTTGTGTTAAAACACCGTAACTGTAAAGCGGTGTTAATTTTTTTACAAAAACCGATAGCATACGAAACAGATGCGTGATACAATGTACTCATAATAGGGGAGTGTTTGTATAATCATTTCTTTTTCTGTAACGGAGGACATAAAATGAAATCACAAAACATGAAAATGTGCATTCTTGCCGCACTTTTTGCAGCATTTACCGCAATACTTTCGCAGGTGGCGTTTCCCGTGCCGTTTATCACCGGAAACATACCGTTCTCTCTCGGCCTTCTTGCCGTGCTCATTACCTCGGGTGTCCTCGGCGGCGTGTGGGGAACGGCAAGCATCGCCGTCTATATCGCACTCGGCTGTGTGGGAGTACCGGTGTTTGCCAATTTCAGAGCGGCGGAAGCTCTTGTCGGTGCAACGGGCGGATATATCGTCGGCTACCTTTTCTGCGCTCTCGTCGTGGGCTTTGTCACCGACAGAAGAAAGGGAGCGTCGTATGCTGCAAATGTTCTTGCCATGGTTGTCGGCACTGCGGTGTGCTATGCCTTCGGAACCATCTGGTATTCGATTTATGCCGGCATCCCGTTTGCCGCAGCGCTTTCCGCAGCGGTTGTACCGTTTATACCGCTTGACCTCGTGAAAATCTTCGCTTCGGCGTACCTTGTGAAAAAGCTTCGCAGACTGACGTCAAAGCACCTCGTACACGCCGTTATATGACCGCTTTGTGCGCCTTTTGCGTGTGCAGAAAGGGAGAATAAATGATTGAAAACGAAAAGGACAATGAAAAGAGTCTCGGACTTTCGCTGTTTTCCGACTCGAACGGCGGAGAAAAGCTTACCTTCGTAAGCACCAGAAACGAAGAGCTTCCGTATCTCGTAATGCCGTCCGAGCTTGCTGAGTGTTCGGAAAAGTACGGCTATCCGCTCACTGATTTTGAAGCGCAGGATATCGCCGAAAGTATATCCGAAACCGCCGATTTTTACGACCTCTTCATAAATGCCGAAATGGTCGAGGACTCAGTGAAAATGTGTTCGCTTCTCCATGTCGATACGGCTCTTTATAAGGGCGGCGAGGTCGATTTCAGCATGATAGAGCAGTACAGCATTCTTCAGGCCCGTGTGCATGAGGTTATAGACCTCTATATGCCGCTTTTGGACAGCGAACTCAAGGTTTTTCTCGGCTTTGAAAAGTGCGAGGACTTCGACGACGAGTATAAGGATATGCTTCTGAATATAATCACCGATATGCTCGAATCGAATTCCGGTGTTTATAAGGAGTATTCGCCGTATGAGGCGGCGTACCTGTTCTTCACCGCTCTCAAGCTTCGCTATAAGGACGAAATAGAGGAATACCTCGAATACAGAGACCGCAAGGTGAAACCGGGACACTCGCTTTCTGACGTTGCCGACCGTGTCTTTGAAATGTATGCTAACCTCTCGGGTGAGGAATACGAGTAATACCGCTTTTACGGAGGAAATATGTCCGATATACAAAGCTTTTATCCGATTGATATCTCTGAAATCGATGCGTCGAAATTTTTCTTTTCGGTAATAAACGCCGCAAAACGCAAAGGACTTCTCGCCGAGCAGGAGCTTCGGTATACAGATACGCAAATCGATATTCTGCTTCACGACGCACTCAAATCCTCGCACAAATCCTCTGTCCGCCGAGAGACCGCAAAAGAGCTTGTCGAGGGCGTGTTCAGAGTGCTTGACTGCGCATATCCGCACGATAACGGAGGAATCTCGGAGGTTGTCGAAAGCGTGAAAAACCGAACACTTGCCGAGTATGCACTTTCAGGAAAACGCAAGTGCGCCGCATACCTCAATAATGCGCTTAACAGAGTCTACCACATCGAACACATAATGTATAAACGCCGAGACCTTCGCATGGACTTTATACTCGATATCAAGTCGGAACTCATATACACCGATATCTACCGTGCCGGAGGCGAGTCAACCTCGTCGCTTCTGAGAACGCTGGGACTTAAAGCTCCGTCAACGCTCGAAAACGTGTCGCACGGCATGGATTTTCTGTGTGCGGCATTTGACCTTGCGGCATACTGCAATGCGGATGAAGTGCTTGCGGCGGCAAAAAGGTCGGGGATAACCGCAAACGGCGAGGTTTACTACAATAAAGCTTTTGTGACGGCACTTGCGGTAAGCTTTCTTGTGTGCGCATATCTCCGTGAAAACTCGGTCTTTGTGCCGAAAGCGAAGATGTTCGAGGCGGAGGATATGCTTCTCGAAATGACGGACAGCGAGCTTTGCGAGTTTTTCCGTGACGCCGAACGCATATTTATCAACAGACACGGAATAGATACCGACGAGGTGAACCGTGTCACGACCGAAATAGAAAAGCTCTATGCTTTCACAATTCACGAAAACGGACTCTCCCTTGATGTGGCGGCAAAAGAGGCGGCGGAGTTCGTGAAGTGCAGAATAAGAGGAAGAGGGGACTTTGAAAAGTATCTCTTTGTGAAATGAAAGGAGAACTGTAATGACGAACGAAAGAAAAAATGCGCTGGCTGAGCTTGCGGATAAACTTGACGACCTCAACATTGAGTTGCAGGAGCTACTTGATGAAGAGGCGGCGGAGTTTGACCGTATTCCCGATAAAATGCGTTCGGGAGATCTCTACGAAAAGGTCGAGGAAGCACTTGAAGCTCTTGAGGACGCCGTTGACAATATAGACGAGGCGATAGACAATATATCTCTGTCGGTTGAACTGAAGTAAATATACCGCAATACGGTAGGATAATACAGAGAAAGGTACGCACACGCAATATGTACGTACCTTGTTTTTTTACATTGTGCTTTCGAGTCCGTAATTGAGGTTTGACGGATCGCATTCGTGCGCTTTTGCAAAGAAAATGTGTGATTCATCCTCTTTTCCCATGAACCTGTATGCAAAGCCGAGAAGATAGGAGAAATATGCGCATCTTGCCGTCGGTGCATCGTCACAGTAAGAGATGAAGAACGGCGTTGTGCCGAAATATCCCGGATCCTCCTTGCCGATTGCCGCACTCCACGCTTTGAGATGCTTGTCGATAACCGCACGTCCGGCGTAGAACCTGCCGAGCTTTGCGAACGATACCGCCATGTAATACGGAAGCTCCGGCAAATGCATATTCGAGAAGTAGTCAATCGTAAGTGAGGTTATGTATTCGTATATTTCACGTGCCTTATCCGCATGTCCCGTCTTTTCAAGGCAAAGCGCAAGATAGAATTTGTGAGGAACAAGTCTGCATTCGTTCCAAAGACCGGCACCGAGATTTTTCGGAAGTACCTGCGCCGCTTTATATTCCGCCACCGCATCGGTGTACTTGCCGTCTGCCATAAGCATTCTGCCCTTGGCAAAGTGCGCAAACATATACTCTTCCGCAACGGCGTGTTCACCGCCCTCGCAAGGAACAAATGCGTGACCTCCGAGAAGCTTGAGAGCGTTGTCGTACTCACGGTTTTGATTATACGCACGTGCAAGCTCAAGACAAATATCGTCACGGAGAATGCCTTCGGTGTTATCTTTGATGAAGCGTATGCGTTCCGACGGCGATACTCCGAGTTTTCCCGAGGCTACAGCCGCTTCGTACACGAGCTGATTGTCATGCGGTTTCAGCTTAAGTGCTTTTCTAAGGAGAGGAAGAACTCTGTCTTTTTCACCGAGGTGACTGTAGCAAAGAGCCGCAAGATTTCTGTACGCCGCATACATCGACGTATCCTGTGAGATTGCCGCTTCAAAGTGAGCTTTGGCATTCATGTATTGACCGAAATTGTACTCCATGCATCCCAAAAGGTAGTTTGCACTCGGAAGAGAAGCACCTCCGACCTTCGTGAGGTTCGTGAGAATTTTATACTCGCCGATTCTCGACGGGAACGCCGAGCCGACCTCCGCTTTCTCACCATTTTCGGTGTCGCCGAGTGCGAAGTATACCATTTTTGTTTTCACGCCGTCGCCGAGTCCCGAGAGAAGTTCCTTTGCCCATACAGTCTCTCCGCATGAGATAAGATCAAAATACAGGTCAAGAC
>CAKSCN010000120.1 GCA_934444485.1 uncultured Eubacteriales bacterium
TGATGTATGAGCTTGAAGACGGCGTCCTCTCTCCCTCAAACCTTCCCGAGACGGTAAAGGGGAAGATAGCGGAGTACAAAGTATCTCCCGATAAGCAGTACAGACTCGACTTCGATCCTCCCGAGATAAGCGTATCGGCAGAGGACGTAGGAGAAGGCGTTGTTATGATAAAGGCGGAGATCGACGACGCCTCTGTTGAAGGCTGCGATGCGGCGATTACCTTAAAGGTGAGCGGAAACATCGGCGACAGCGCACTTATGTATCAGGCGTCGGCATACGAAAACTACAACGGCTCCGCTTGGCAAAACGGCGAGGAAAATGTGAGAATTGCGTCGTTTGCGTCGCCTGTGGTAAATGTAAACGAAAAGGGTGCGGCTTACGGCTTTGTTAAGCTCCCCGAGAAGAGCGAAATTTCCGGCGTGGAAGTCAGCATAAAGGTTTCCGACGAAGCCGGCAACTCCGCAAGCGCAGATAAAACTCTCACCTCCCCGGAATGGAACGGCTTTGATACTCTCGCACCGATAGTTACGGCAAAGGTAAAGGGCGAGGAGATTGAGGTTGAAATTACCGACTCCGACGATGATGTATACTATATGTACGGCTACTCGGACAACGATACCGACGAGCCGCAGTATACGACCGCCGGAGGAAAGAACGGAACAATACCGTCTCCCGAGCTTCCCGAGGACAACGCAATACACAAAATGACCGTATGGATAAAGGCGGCAGACTCGGCGGACAATGTGAGCGACCCAGTCAAAATCCACATGGTGTACGACAGAACCTATACCTCGATAAGCATTACGGCAGATACCGATAAAACCTATGCTGTCGGAGAATACCCGAGCGCCGAAATAACGGTAGGCAACACAAGTCTTATTCGCTATATGTGGGTTGAAAAGCCTGCCGGCACCTCAGATACAGCGGCGTATATTGCCGAAAAGTGCCTCGACGACATTGCGGCATTTGCCGAGAAGTACGGCAGCGTCATTACACCCGAGGACGACAACCCCGAAACTCCGCAGTACAACAACACAACAGACTTTTCTTCGGCGCTTGACGGCGATACTCTTGTTGTGAAGATGAATCCCGAGGACGAAACCTGCGGCGATGCCGTCAGAGCCTCCGAAACTTCACGTCCCCTCATGCTTGTGATAACGGCGGAAAGAGACGACGGCACAACCCTTGTCACGACCGCCGAGTTCGACACAATCTACTCCGCACCCGAGGTAAGCCTCCGTCAGAGAAGATTCTCAACCAACAACAGCGTCGGTGCAAGAAGCGATTATATCAGAAGTGCCGACGGCAAGGGACTTATGTGGGCGGACGGCGAGAAGTCTCTGAACACACCCAATCTTTTCGGATTTGCGGAAGCGGAGTTTTACCTTGAAGGCGACCCCGTCACAAATCTCGACCGCATCGACACCGCAAACAGTACGCTCACCCTCGAGAGAGTCGTTTGCGATACATACGATTTCGCAGGCGGCGAGACGGAACGCACGACGGTGAAGGAATGGCAGCTTGACGACATCTTCGGCGCACTCTCGAGCGGAGTAAACAGTGCGGTTGTGGATATAGAGCCGACGCTCATCGATACCGAATATAAGGTGTACGACGAGGAGAAAGGCGGATATCTCGGCGTGAGATATGAATTTGTGTGCAATATGGGCTACATCGGCGGCATTGACTCCGAGAAAAAAACGATTGCATACTATGCGTTCAACAATAAGCCCGAGGCTTTCATCGGCAATGCGTTTTACTATACAAAAAGCGGCTACGATATGACGCTTTCACGCTTTGAACACTACGAAAAGGTCAATGTTGAAGCGGAAATCGATGCCGACGGAAACGACGTTACCAATAACATTCCGGTCTATGCAATGCCGATTTACGACTCGGGAAAGATTTACATAAGATTTTCGCCCGGCGAATTGTACAGCGATATTCTGTATTTCGGCGCACCCTCTCTTTCCGAAGATACGGACAGATTTGCCGTGCGTGTCGGCGACTCATATGACAATCTCTCCGAATACCTCCCGATAAAATCCGACGGATACAGCGTCTTGTCCGAGCCGTACTTTATAGGTGAGAATCTTACCGAAAACGAGGACGACATCGTCGAGAAAACCATATACTACAGATTCGAGTATCCCGACCGAGGAATTGTTTCGCCGACCTACGTCATGATTATCCGACGTGACAACAAGCCTCCCGTTTACGACATATCGATCTCCGAAACAAAGCTCCCCGTCGGCGAGGTGCTTGTAAAGGTAAACTCGCTCACCGATACTCAGACCTCCGCTGACGGAAAGAGAGTCGTCGTCGATACTCCCGAGAGTGTTCTCGCCGAAAATGCGATGTTTGTTACGGAAAACGGAGGCGCAGGCTATGCACTCGACGCATGGAGAGCCGCAACCGAAAACGACGATATTGAGAGTATTCCCGAGGAAGACGTGCGTGCATATATTTCGGATTACGACCCCGAAACCGACAGGGAAATCTACACCTACGAAATAAGGGTTGTCCCCGACAGCGACGGAGTTTACCACTTCACAAGCAACGGCTGGTTTACTTCGAGTACCGAAGACAATGCCGGAAACCGTAACAGAGAGGTTCTCATAAACGGCGAGCTCGTCGATGTGCAGTACGGCGGTATGGACTGGCCCTGCTACTACATAACGAACGTCGGCACAACGCCCCCGAGTTTTACCGATAACCCCGAGTTTACCGTAAACCGTGAGGACGGAAGCTTTGAAGTGAGTGCGGAATTTGAGAACACGGCGAAGAATGTTTACATAAAGTTCGACAAAGCCTACGAGGCACTTTTCACGGACGCCGATAACGCAAAATATGAGCTTTCCGGTGCGCCCGGCGTGTATTCGTCCGAGTTTGACAGCGAAAACGGAAAGGTGAGCGCAAAGGTATACGTAAAGTACTCCGACACAATCCCGCTCTCAGCCGTGACGCTCGTAATTGCAAGTCCCTCCGGAAACGAGACGGAGTATAAGTATACCTTCGATACGCCGCTCTTCGGCAGAAAGCCCGAAATAACAAACGCTCCGAACGAAAACGGCTGCCCTGTTTACGGGTACGGCAAGACGCTTGACTTCAATGTCCCCGTAAAGCTTTCCGATTTCGGTACGGATTACGGTACCGCACACGGCAATCTTCCCGTTTATGCCGACGGTGTAACTACCGTTTCGTTCGACGACCTTTTCGGCGAAAACTACGGCAGTGACGTGTACTTTGACATTTTCGGCGCAGCTTTTGCGCACACAACCGAGTTTTACGCAGACGGTGAACGCATAGACCCCGAGACTCCCGTTTCCGCAGACGTTACGGTGAAAATAAACGTGAGCGGCATCGACGGACTGACGGTTGACGGCGGCAAAACAGAATACACCTTTACGGAAAACGGCACTCTTTCGTATTCGCTCACAAATGCGGCAATGGGAGAGACAAAGAGCTTTTCGTTCCCGATAACCTGCATCGACAAAACACCACCGACAGCGACGGTGAACCTCAGCATCGACAGTGAAACCGACGCCGCAACGGGTAAGAAGCTCATCTACTCGCTCACGTATTCGATTGAGGGCTTCAGTGAGGATGGCGTCGAAATTATCCCCGAAAGCGACGGCTCCGCTCCAATGGGAGTAACCTTTGACTTCGTGTCGGCGGACAAATCGCATACCTTCCGCTTCCGTGACAAAGCCGGCAACGAGGGTTCGTACACTGCCGACGCCTCCGATATCGAATTTACGGAGAGAAGCGATGTAAAGATTGCCGATTACAGACTTACATATTACGTCGCCGACACAAACGGCTTCAATACGATAGGCGTGTTCGGAAAAGGCGACAGCGTCCCGAATCTCGGACTTTACAACAAAGCGGTGAACGTAAAGATAGAAGCTCTCAACAAGAGCGGAGAGGTCGTTTCTTCGTCTGTCGCCGCAAGCGGTACTGTTCCCGAGGGGACGACGGTTTACGGAAGAGCGGGACTTGTCGTGTTCGATAAAGAGAGCGATAAGGAAAGAACCGTGCTTCTCACGCTCACCGGCACGGGAAGCGCAAACACGGAAAGTGTCTCGGTTTTCCTCCCGGCAAATACGATTGACGTCACCGCACCCACGGGAACTGTTCGCTATGAGTCGGACGGAGACGCAGTCAGAGTGTACCTTGTGACAACGGCAGATGACATAGCCGACGGCGGCATATCAGTAAGCGGAACAAAATCCGACGGCACGCCGTTTGTACTCGGACATGACGAGAAGGGTTACTACACCGAGTTCGACAGAAACGGCGTTGGAAAATTCGTCATGGTCGATAAAGCCGGCAATATCGGAACTGTGTCGATTGCGGTGTTCACGCTTGACAAAGAACCGCCGGAGGTTGTATACGAGGGCTGGCAGAGCGTTATCGACGCCAAAACCAAAGAGGAAATTAAAGAGCTTCTCTCGACTCCCACAAACAACACCGTAAAGCTCTTCATCACCTTCAACGAGTTTATCCGGGGCGCTGACGTTAAAGCATACGGCGACGGTGAAAAAACAGAGGAGCTTCTTCCGACAGAGGAATACGTAACCGCAACGGCAAGCGGAGCAACACTTACAGTCGAGTTCAGGAAAAACTGCCTTGCAATGCTCACGGTTTACGATTTAAGAGGAAATGCGTGCGTGCTGTGGCGTCCCGAGGACGGACCGATCACCGTCATTGACAGAGATATACCGAAACCCGAAAGCGGATATCCTTTGAGAGTGTTCGATCCCGAAACCAATACCGTTACAGTGGAGTATGTATTCGCTGACGGAGAAGAGGTAAAGCTTCTGAAGGACGATGACGGAGACTACAGGAATTCGCATAGGGTTACCTTCACCGAGAACGGCGCACATACTCTCAGCTTTGCCGACAGAGCCGGAAACGTGTACAGTGATTACCCTGTAATAACCGAAACGGACGACCTCGCACCAAATGTCAGAATAAGCTTCGATTACGTCGGAGACGGTGCAACGCTTGACGGCAACGAAACCTACATTGCCGGTAATATGTACACGAGCAAAAACGTCCGTATTCTCTTGAACGTCGAGGACGCAAAGACTCCCGACGGCGTTGAGGTAACGGCAAAAACCAAGTCCGGTAAGACTTTGCCCGTCGTAAAAGCGGATATCACCTCAAACGGCAAACTCTACAACTACAGCGTAACCGTCACCGAAAACGGCGCATACACAATAACCGCAAGAGATAAGTGGGGACATGAGAACACCGTTGAAACAAGCGTGTCCGTAATCGACAGAACCGCACCGACAATAAAGCTTGCCGAGAAAAAGATTGTAATCGAGGCAGGTGCGGCGGCAGACGACGTAAAGAAAGCAGTTCTTGAGAGCGTCACGGCAACCGACCTCGAATCGGGAGCAAACGCCCCTATGGGTACGAAAATAGAAGCGACAAACGGCGTTTCGGTCACGGCGGACGTGAGTGCTGTCAACACAGCAAGACCCGGAAGCTATACCGTTAAGGTGACAGCCTCCGACAGACTCGGAAACACCGCCGAAAAGTTCTGCACGGTAATTGTCGTAAAGGACGTGTATATCTTCACGGTGAACGGTGCGACGGTTTACGCAGGAGATGTGTTTACGACTGCAAAGGGCAGAATAAGTCTTGCAAACACAGACGACGGCGCAAAGTTCCGCTTCTCCAAGGGCTACAAAACCGCCGCTCAGATGAAATACGCACTCACGTTCGACCCGAATAGCGGCTTTGAAGCGACCGAGAGCGGATATTACACAATCCTTGCGCAGGAAAGCGGCAGGAAAATGTTCTTACTTTATGTGTATGTGAATTGACAGGCGAACGGCATCTCGATAAAGAAAGGAATGGTCGTAAATATGGTAAAACGTCTTACCGCAATACTGCTTTTCGTTGCGGTTATACTGTCGGTTATCCCGACGGGATTTGTTTCGGCAGACGACGCCGGAGACGGCACAACAGAGATATCAAACGAGTATATACGTGTCACCGTGAATAATGAAAACGGCGGATACGTGATTTCAACAGTCGGCGGAGATATCCTCAAAAAGAGCGACAACAACGCTCTTCTCACACACAGAGGAGAATACTTCGATACATCGTTCACCTCGTTTAAGGTCGATTCCTCGGAGTACGTGTTCGGAGAGAAGTACGGCGTTTTCGGCACTTACGGCGGCGTCGATACAAAACTCGGTGCTGACGGTGATTCTGTCGTGAGTGTATGGAGTACGGGCGATATCGAGGTAACTCAGACAATCTCACTTGTGAATAATCCATCCTCCGAACAGCTCGGAACGGCGATGATAACCTACAGCGTGAAGAATACCTCGGAGTCGGCGAAGAGTATAAAAGGGCGTGTGCTTATCGATACTCAGCTCGGCGAAAAGGATTACGGTTACTATGAAGTGCCTAAGCAGAGACTCGGACAGGGGTACAGCTACTTTGAGTCGGAACGCACGTGGGATTCCTCCGCCGACCCGACCGTAAATATGCCGTCAGATTATTTCGTGAGAGACAATCCCTTCTCTTCTTCGATTGTCGGCTACGGTGTGAACAGCGTCTTCACCGAAGCAAAGCCGTACAAAATGACCTTTGCTCATTGGGCGAATATTGCCGCAACGGTGTTTGACTACACACCCGACGAAAGTCTCAATTTCACAAACAGCCTCAATTCCCACAAAACTGCGGACAGTGCGGCGGCTCTTTACTACGATCTCGGCAGTGTCGGCGCAGGTTCGGAGAAGTCGTTCTCAACGTATTACGGAGTCACGGCTAACCTCAAGAATAAGGACAATAAGGTCATAATAAACACGACCGCTCCGACAAAGCTTAAGTTTACCGACGACACGAGAACCGCATACGAAGGTACGGACGAAAACGAGGACAACGTTGTACGCATAAACGTCAACGTCACGAACCCAGTCTATGCCGCAAAAAGCTACAAAAAGCTTGCGGTTGTCGTCTATGCTCTCGGCTTCGATACCCAAAGGCGCACAGACGGCGGCACGTGGATCGAGTACAGCAACGAAGATCCTATTTACACGGAGATACTCGACTTTAAGTCCGGTGAGAACCGTGTCACGTACTTCGACTTCAGGTTCACGCCGAAAGAGCGTGCTCAGCTCGGAACCTTTGTAACCAAGGTCTTCGACATGGACGAAAAGACAAACGAGCTCGGTTACTACGCCGAAGAGTACTGCCTTGCAACAACCGAAAACAGTATAATCCTCCCCGGCACAAACAAGAGCCTTCCGGCAATTACTCTCGCCGGACTTTCGCCCGAGATTATCTATAACGACGGCATACGCTACATAAATATAACCGGCAGGGGAGTGAAGTTCTTCAAAAGCGGACTGCTTGACAAAATCGAGCTTCGTGGCGAGGACGGCGCAAACTACAGCGTGCCTCTTGACAATATAATCCCCGATCAGGGCGAGGACCCGGTGGGTGCGTCGATAATGCTCGATGAGTACATGACGCCCGGAAAATACACCATCCACTTTATTTGGAAGACCGACGCCAAGGAGGAGGTTCTCGACGGCGTACCGCAGGACTTCACGTCGGACGCAATGTCGGTGGTCGTTTCGAGCGACGAAAGGTACAGCAATTCACATTACGGCATAGTGACGGTACAGCGTGCCGGCGGCGATAAATACACGCTCGTGCCTTATAACAGCGAGACGGAGCTTGAAAATGCCCAAGTCGGAGAGGACGACCTCATCCTTGCATTCAGAGGCGATATTCTGAGAGACAAAGAAAATCACGGATTTTACCGTCTTTCCGGCAAGGACAAGGACGTAAACATCAACTATATTCTGAACTATCACGGCGACGACCTCACTCTCGAGGAAAAGAGCGACGGCACGGTCGAGGTTCTCATGGACGGAAAGATAACGACCGTCGGCGCAAACACAACGGTAAGAAACGGCACGGCGGTATTC
>CAKSCN010000121.1 GCA_934444485.1 uncultured Eubacteriales bacterium
CTCATACATCATGAACGAATAGCCGGAATCATCACGGAAGTTTTCGCTTCCGGACGACACGGATGTAACCTTGACGAAATCACCGTCCACAGTATAGCCTGGAAGCAACTGTGCAAAATACATAATGCTGTTTCTGCCGTTCATCGCCATAGCCGGGAAAAGGAATGTGCCGTCAAGCGAAATGCTGTCGCTGAAATATCCGCCGAAATAGTATTTACCGTTGTAGTAATTTCTTTTTCTGAGGTGGTCTCTGTCGGGCTTTACCGTGATATATTCGCCGTTTTCATCTTTGACGTTGAGAGTGATGTACGGCAAGTCCTCCGTATACGCTCCTTTTGCGAAGGGTTTGTTCAGCTCGAGCGTTACGCCGAGAAGCTCTCCGGGCAAAACAAACCGGTTTGCGGCGTCTGTATACTTTGTGAGCCGTATATTCTTTATGCCGAAAGGCGTGAGGTCAACACGGGAAGCACCGCCGACTCCGGTCATAACCTTGCCTGAGGGCTGAATGCCGTTTTCGTCTGCGGCGAATTTATTGCCCGAGAGGTCGTATATGCTGTTCCAAAATACTTTGTTCTCGTTCTCGGACACCGTCACTTTGCTGAAATTATAGACAAATCCCCTCTCCTGCGTCTCCTCCGAGGTATCGGTATAGGGGTCTGCAATTCTGTACTCGAACACCATGACGGGCTTTGCGTCGTTGATTGACGGTGCGAATTTGAGAAACGGAGCTTCGGCAACAATGCCGCTTGTACCGTCTGCGCCTATTGTGTCGACGAGAAGCGAAAGTCCTGCGATATCTGCGTCGGAAAGACCTTTTAAGGTAACCGGTTCATCCCATTCCACTCTGAAATACACGGTGCGGTTATCAAGAGTATCAATGTTTTCGAGAGTCACCGTGCCGTTTTCAAGCTCTGTTTTGCCGTCCGGGTCCGCCGTCACCTTAACAGAGGATATCTTCGGTCCTTTTATGTCCTTACCGACAAGCATGGCACCCGACATATACGAATCAACCCTTGCGTCACGGTCGCTTTTGGCTACGAACGAAATCGCTTTCAGAGTGTCCGCCGGCTTCCACGCCGCAGAGTATCCGAGGTTCGGTCCGTCGGCGACGGTATTGTACTTTTTCCAGCCACCTCCGCTCGAATCCGTATATGTGCCGAGAGCATAGGTAGAGCCGGTGTCGTTGCTCTTGCCAGTAAGTCCCCAACGGGTCTGCACGGTCTTTACCTTCCACGAGAAGAAGTACTGTATATCTCCCTTATCGTACATGGAAGAGATATTGCCGTTTGCTCTTTCGGCTTTATCGCTGAGCTTATCAAAGTAAACCGTTCCCGACCAGCTTCTGACATTGGTCGGACCTTTCATGTAGGTTGTCCATTCTCCCCTGCCGTTCATGCCGCCGGTGAAGGTTCCTCTCGGGGTGCGTCCGAAGCGGTTGAGAAGGTAGCCGTTCTTTTCGAGCCACTTTATCGACTCCGCTTCGCTTCTTGTTACGCCGTCGCCGAGCTTTGCCCATTCGGTAATTCCTGCGTCAAAGAACCTTACTCTTTCGCCGCCGGTATACAGTTCCCTCACCGGAGCATACGTCACCGAATGACCGTAAGCATTTCTGCCGCTTACCGTTTCAGCCGACGCCGTGAAGGTAACACAGCTCACAGCCGTTGCAAGAGCAAGCATGAGTGCAAGCAAACGTGCGATTTTCCTTTTCATATCAGTATTCCTCCCTTTCACATACCTCTGCCGCAGCTGCGCACCGTCCCAACAGAGCCGACACACGTTCGAGAAAAACATCCGTGATGTACGGTTTTTCTATCCAGTCGTCCGCACCTGCGTTCAGCATGGTTGTTTCTTCTTCTCTGCTTCTGCCAATAATCATGAGCTTGGGCGGACTGCAAATGCTCTTGACAGCCTTGCAGAAACGAATTCGCTCCGCCTCGTCCGCCTCAAGCTCCGCAATCACAAGAGCGGCGTTTTCGCAGGCGATGTTCTCTCTGCTTATCGATGCCGCCGAAAGGCCGTCATTCGCTATACGGCAGACCGTTCCGCATCCGATTCGTCCGAGGATTTTCCCCGTAATTGCGCAAAGCTCGGCGTCGGGTCCGACAATAAGTATTTTCAACAAAGCACCTCCGTAAAAACAAAACTCCGACCGGAAACCCGAGCGGAGCCGCAGTTTTCCCACTGTACTTATCTATGGACACAGTATAGCAGAAAAAACGTTCATTTTTAAATTGTTAGATTAATCTCACAATTCAGTTTGTGGTGAAAAAGTAGCCTTTGCCGTATACCGACACAATATCGTACCCATCGGAATCTTCCGTGCCGAGTTTCTTTTTGAGATTGCCTATGTGAAAGCGGATTGTGCGTGTATCGTCGGCGGAGGGCGCTACCCAAACCGACTCGTAAAGCTCTCCGGGAGAGAATATCCTATTCTCGTTTTTCACCATGAGAAGAAGAAGAGCGAACTCCTTTGCGGTGAGCTTTGCGTCCTTGTCTCCGACGTAGGCTTTATTTTTTGAAAGCTCGAGTTTAATTTCGCCCTTTACTATGAAGTCCGACTGTCTGTATCTCTCGGTCGCCTTTAAATGGCGTGAAAGGAGGCGTTCGACGACGGCAATAAGCTCATCGAAGCTGTAGGGCTTTGTGAGGTAGTAATCCGCACCGTGTCCGAGTCCCTCGACCTTATCGGAAACTTCGTTCTTTCCGCTCAAGAACACTACCGGGTTGTCGCTCGTCTTGCGAAAAAGTCTGCAGATATCGTAACCGCTTCCGTCGGGGAGCATGATATCGAGTATGAGCATATCCGGGCATTCCCTTTCGAGAACGGCAAGGCTTTCGGCGACATTGCACGCAGTAATGACGTCATACCCGTGCCGCTTCATCATTCTCGCATTGACGTTCAGTATATCCGGTTCGTCCTCGACTATGAGTATTTTCGGTTTTGCGCCGTCCATTGTCATTCTCCCTCTTTGCTCGGCAGAGTAAACGAAACGGTCGTACCCTTGCCCTCTTCGCTTTCGATCCGTATTTTTCCTCCGTGCGCCTCTATTATCCGGTGGCAGACGTAAAGCCCTATTCCGTGACGCCAATATTCACGGCTCACCGAAACGTAGCCGTCGAACGCCTTTTGCCTTATCCTCTCGCACATTCCCTCGCCGTTGTCGGACACCGAGACAAGCTGGCAGTCTCCGCCGTTTCTCAAGGAGACGGTAATCACCCCGTTTTTGGTGTGCCTTATACTGTTGGAAAGGAGGTTTGTCATGACCTGCATTATTCTTGCGCAGTCAACTTTTATCGCCGGCAGGTCTTCGTCAAAATCAAACACAAGCTCATTGTTCCCCATGCGGTTCTTGCCGAAGGTTTCCGCCGCCTCACGAAGCACCTTGTCAAGATGCACCGACGCAAGTTCGAGAGTCAGCCGTCCCTGCTCTATTGCGACGGTATCCATAAGCTCGACGACAATTCTGTCTATACGTATGACCATTTTCTCTATGGTTCTCTGGTTTTCCTTCATCGTTTCGATATCGGGATTTTCTTCGTCAAGAAGCTCAAAGGTATCTCTCGCATAAAGGTTTATCGCATTGAGCGGATTTTTTATTTCGTGCGCAACGGTTGTCAGAAATACCGACTTTGCCTCGTCGTGGCGTTTCAGAAGGTCGTTTTGCTCCGCAAGCCTTCGCCTTTGAAGCTCGTACTCACGAATATGAAGAAACAGCACAATACCGCACGATATACTCACCGCCGCATTTGTCACGAGTATATCGGTGAGCATTTCCGCCTCGGTCTCAAACCATGTTACGTACCGCGGCATAAAATATGCGAAAAGCGACACTCCGATATACTCCGCAATCTCCGCTACAGACACCCAAAGCGCCTTTTTTCCCTCGAGCATAAGCACCGTAAACAGCACCGCAAATATGAAAAGTGACGGCATACCGCTCTTATAGCTTCCCGAGGCGAAAAAGAGTATCGGGAAAAGTATCATGAAGATGGTGACTATAGTCACAAAATAGGCGATTTGATATTTGCCGGTTCTGTGCGTAAACAGGATAAGTCCTGCGGATAGCACTGCAAGAACCGCACTCAGCACGGCACTTGTCCACATTGTGGTGGCAATATTGAGAATAAAGGTCGCAACGCTTATTCCGACTCCGGCAATGGCAAGAACGTTGAAGAGCCTGACTCGGAAATCCATGCTTTCGTCAAAAAGTCCTCTCGCATACGCCTTTACCGCCTCATAAAGACTTTGCAAACTCATCACCTCCCAATTATCGTTACACGGCAATTATATCAGATAAAACCCCGTTTGTCAACAAAAACGACCGCAAAAGCTCACGTAAACTTCTGCGGCACGCCGTATGCATTCATTTTCCGTCAAGCACGGACGGTGAGTAGTGTGCTTTCCAGTAATCGTTGTCAATCTCCCACATTTTTCCTTCAAGGTGAAGCTTTGCGAACATTTTGCAAAGGTATTTGACCTTGAGCGACGGCTTTAGGTTTGCGGCGCATTTTTCGACTTTCGTCGCCGTCCCCGAGAGCTTTTTCTCGTACTCTGACTTAAATTTTTCGGGCATATCGTTCCAGAAATATCCCCACACGGACTGCGTTACAACGTGCGTTCTCGCAACGCCCCAGTAGTCCATGCTGTCCTTTATGTCCTTGACTGCGGATTTCAGTCCTCCTCCGCCTGCGGTAGTTATGATGACTGCCTGTTTGCGCAGCATCTGGAAATTCGGGCGGTGAATGAGCCACCTGTAGCCGTAATGATTGAGGAACGACTTTATCTGTCCCGGCGCATGGAAGCACCAAACAGGGCTGCAAAACACGATAAGGTCCGACTTTGAGATTGCGTCGTCGATCACCTTTAAGTATTCGTAACCTCCGCACTTATCTTCGTTGCCGTGAAGGCAGGCATAGCACCCCCGGCAGACGTGCGGCATATCGTCGGGAAGCGTAAACTCAAAAACTTCGCCGACGTTGTGAAGCTTCGCTATAAAGTATTGCGCACCGCAGTAGGTACTGCTGTTTTTGCGCTTTGTCGCACGTATTAAAGTGATGTTCATTTTTCCGTTTTCCACCGTTCTCACTCGCCTTTCATTGTTTTGAGCCACTCATCTTTTGTTATACACGTGACGTGTTCCGTACTTAAAAGTCCCTCTATGGCGCAGGGGACGTTGTGCGACGTATGGTGATACCGAAAGCCGCACTTCTCCGAGACACGCTTCGATTTTTCGTTGCCGTCGAAGTATCCGCACCACATTTTCACTATGCCGAGGTCGTCAAAGCCGTGCTGCATGAGTCTCTTCACCGCTTCCGGTATATATCCTCTGCCCCAAAACGGTACGCCTATCCAGTACCCTACCTCGCACTCATTGCCGGGGAGTACTGTGTTTGCCTTATCGCCTATCATAAGTCCCACGCTTCCGACAGGCACGCCGCAGTCTTTCGGGACGACAGCGTAGGTCTCGGGTGCGGACAGTACCGCTTTGATAATCTCTCTGCTGTTTTCGACGCTTGTATGTACGTTCCACCCTGCCGCAGGACCGACCCTCGGGTCTTTTGCATACTCATACAGACTCTCGGCGTCCGAAAGCTCCCACGGGCGCAGTATCAGTCTTTCGGTTTCAAGAATCATTCTTCATTCCTCCAAAGTCTCCGTATCAAATCCGTTTTCACGAAGCGCCTTAATCGCCGAAGGCATATTCTCTTTTTTCGTAAGTATGTAGTCGGTGTCAAAGGTCGATACGGCGAAAATCCCTATGCCGTTGTCGGCAAGAACCTTTGATATTTCCGCCAGAATGCCGACAAGAGAAAAATCAAGCGTTCCGACTATTCTGAACATCCGCCAGCCGTCCTCTCTTGCTGTGGTGTTCGGAGGAACGTCAGAGGTCGGGCAAACGAGAGATTTTTCGTTATCCGTTTTGCAGGCGAAAGCAAACTCGGAGTCAAAGCACGCACCGCCGTATTCTTTCACCTTGCATATTGTAAAATCGAGGTCTATACTTTCAATTTTCAGGTTCACTTGAGTTTTCCCCTTTCCACATTTAACGCACAAAAGACAATCGCCGTTTTTACCGCTGTAAGCAAAAACACCGTGCAGGCGGCATACGGTTCTCTCGCAATTGCCGTAAACAGAACCGCCGCCGTACCGACAGCCAAAGACGAAGCCGTGAGCGCACCGCAAAGCCTTTCGCATTTTGCCGAAGCAAGAGTGAGTGCAATTTCAGCCGCTCCGAATACAGCAAGCAAGCCGAAAAGGATAAAGTACATAGTTTTATTGAGTGACGTCGTTTCAGCATATGCAAAAAGGTTTACGGCATAAATGTAATGTGCCGTGCTTTTCGCATAGAACGGCAAAAACATAAGGATAACGGAAAGCAGGTCGGTTACTCCGAAAAACAGTCCGCAGATTTTACGCACGCTCTCACGGCGCTCGTTTCGGGCAACGGACACAAGCTCTTCACACGACAAAAGGTCGTCTATTGTTACCGAGAAAAATCCCGATATTTCTTTCAGAGAATCGATACTCGGATACCCCTTTCCCGACTCCCACTTTGAAACCGCCGTTCTCGAAACATAGAGTGCCGAGGCAAGCTCTTCTTGGGTAAGACCTCTACTTTTTCTCAGCTCCTGAAGCTTTTCGTTAAATTCCACGTCATAACCTCCGTACAACGTCTTGTTTTGTTTTTCTCTCATCGCACAGCCGCACCGAGGCGGCATAAAGACAAAACATCGCCGCACCCAAAAGCACGCCGCCGATGATATCCGTGAGCCAGTGTACGCCGCTTATGAGTCTGCCGACGACCATGAAAGCCGAAAATATCCATGTGCATACGGCAATAAGTCTTTTGACAGCGGTGTTCTTCAGTTTGCGCTCTGCCATAAATACGAGGGTCGGCATGACCGAAACCACAAGGAGCGTGGTCGAAGACGGGTACGACGCCTCACAACGCCCGTCTATGAGTATGGGGCGGTAATTTATCGGAATCATCTCGAATGCAAGGTAGAGGAATATCACGGCGGCATAATAAACGCCGAGAAGGAGTATTTCCGCATCTACCTTAAAAAGGCTTCTTCTCTTCACCAGCTGTAAAAGTCCTGTCATTCCGAAGAACATACACACGAAAATCGGAACAAGTCCGAGCCAATCCGTGACTGTATACAACGTCATATGTGCACCCGTAAGCCCGAAAAAGCTCTCGTTTAACGTTGCAAAACCGACGTCAGTGCCGCTTTGTCCTGCCGGTTTTACGTCAAACGTTTGTATCGCACACATCCACAGTGCAAATACGGCGCAAAGTGCAACTCCCAAAAGCATTAAGTTTTTTCCCGTTTTTTTCATTTTCCCATATCCTTTCGTTTTTTGTGCCGTCAGTTTAACACGGGAAAAGGAAAATGTAAAGAACCGCTTCGTCACACGGGCGACACGGAGAGTGTCATCGGCGCAGATGCGTCGTTTTCTCAATATACGGGGATATCTCCGTCAAAGCTTTCGGCTTTTTTGAGAAGCGGTCCTTCGGCGCCCATCGTAAAAGCAATGTCGCTGCTTCGTATCGAAAGAAGCCTCATTCCGGGTTTCAGGCCGAGATAATCGAGCGTCTCCTTGTCAAGAACCGTTTCTCCGTTCTTCGAAATGCCGATGTGACAGTAGCTTCTGCCCTTATACTTCACAAACTCCCCCGGCTTTGAGGTGTAATTCAAAAGGCAGGGGGTTTCGGTGAGAATATGTCCGAGTTTTGACGGAAGAAGAAGTCCCTTTCTCGTCACGCAGAAGCCGCCGGTCGATTTACTTCCCGTGAAGAGGTACACTCTGCCCTCGGAGGCTATGCCGTATTCGGTCACGGCTTCCGACGGAAA
>CAKSCN010000122.1 GCA_934444485.1 uncultured Eubacteriales bacterium
CGCTTTGACGCCATAGGAAACGCCTCCGAAAACTGACGTGAATTCGGAACGACTTAAGCAGCCGCAATTTCAGATGAGAGAGGGATTACATTGACCAACAAAGAACTGTTTTTTGAAGCTTACAATAAAAACATAACACGTGAAGGCTCCGATAAGCTCTTGGCGTGGCTTGACAAAACCGACTTTTTCACAGCACCGGCAAGTACAAAGTATCACAGCGCCGTGGAGGGCGGACTCTGCGAACACAGTCTCAATGTGTACAAAGCCATAACTAAGCGCTACAGCGGCGAACACTCCGACGAAACACTTGCTATTGTGTCGCTTCTTCATGACCTCTGCAAGGCGGAGTTTTACAAGACGCAGCTGCGCAACGTCAAGAACGAGCAGACCGGTTCGTGGGAAAAGGTGCCTTATTATACAATTGAGGATAAATTCCCCTTCGGTCACGGCGAAAAGTCGGTGTTCCTGATTGAACGCTTCATGCGTCTCACGATAGAGGAGGCAATCGCCATTCGTTGGCATATGGGCGGCTTCGATGAATCGGCAAGAGCCGGCGGCTATACCGTCAGCAACGCATACGAAAAGTATCCGCTTGCGGTGAAGCTCCATATTGCCGATATTGAGGCAACCTACCTCATGGAAGAATCGGCGAAATCGGGAAACAATAAATAAGACTGAACAAGAATTGAAAGGAAACGGTAATTGCCAATGAGCGAAACTGTAAAAAAGGCGGAAGAGCAGGGAATAGACCTTGCGGCAAAAAAAGGCTTTATATGCGATATGGACGGAGTCATATATCACGGAAATGTGATACTCCCCGGAGTAAAGGAGTTTGTCGAGTGGCTTCAGAACGAAAACAAACGCTTCCTCTTTCTCACGAACAGCAGTGAGCGTTCACCCCTCGAGTTACAGCAGAAGCTCCGCAGAATGGGGCTTGACGTAAGCGAAGATCACTTTTACACAAGCGCACTTGCAACGGCTCACTTCCTTTCACAGCAGAAGCCGCACTGTACCGCATATGTAATCGGTGAACCCGGTCTTATGAATGCGCTTTACGAAGAGGGCATCATAATGAACGACGTAAATCCGGACTATGTGGTTGTCGGAGAAACACGTAACTATAATTACGAGAGTATCTTAAGAGCGGTTCGCTTTGTCTTCGGCGGAGCGAAGCTTATAGGAACAAATCCCGATATGACCGGTCCCTCCGAACAGGGAATAATACCTGCCTGCCGTGCATTCACCGCACCTATCGAGCTGACAACGGGCCAGAGTGCGTATTTTGTCGGCAAGCCCAACCCCCTCATGATGAAAACCGGACTCAAAATGCTCGGCGTTTCGACAGAGGACGCCGTTATAGTGGGAGACAGAATGGATACGGACATCATCGCCGGCATCGAATCCGAGATAGATACAACTCTTGTCCTTTCGGGAGTTACCGCACTTTCAGACCTTGTAAAGTTCCCTTACAGACCGGATTATATCTACAGCGGCGTCGGCGATATCATAAAGGGAAAGCCGGTTAAAGGCATTAAGTAATTTTTTGGAGTGACAACATGGAAATAAATCTCAAAAGCACGGCGTCCGCATTTTTGCGCGCTTTTCTCGCCGGAGTGTCGATAGGTATCGGAGGAACGGTGTTCCTGTCGTGCGACAACCGGTATATAGGCTCCTTTCTCTTCGCAATAGGGCTTTTCCTCATATTCTCCTACGGACTCAACCTTTTCACGGGAAAAGTCGGCTATGCGCTCGAGAATCCGCCGTCTTACCTCCTGTTTCTCGCAATTGTGTGGCTCGGTAACTTTGCCGGTACGTTTTTCGTCGCAAAAGCGCTCTCTTTTACGAGAGCATTCCCGTCGATAGGTGAGAAAGCACTTGCGCTCTGTGAAACAAAATCTGCGGATAACCCCGTAAGTATACTCGTGCTTGCGTTCTTCTGCGGACTTATGATGTACCTTGCCGCAGACGGATATAAGAAAAGCGACAACGTAATCCGTAAGTACTTGTCGGTGTTTCTGCCCGTCATGATATTCATCTTAAGCGGCTTTGAGCATTGCGTCGCGAATATGTACTACTACTCCCTCAGCTCTTTTTTCGGTGCGAAAGAGTTTGTGTACCTCTTGATAATGACGCTCGGCAACGCTCTCGGTTCGTTCCTTTTCCCGGTTGTACATATGCTCTTAGACAAAACCGAATAACTTTGACTTTACGAAACGGTGTCGCATGATGCCGTTTTTTTGTTGTTTTTGAATACTTTTCCGAAATATACGTGCGTTTTTCTATAGATTTAGACTGCGCAATTAGCTATAATTGTATCGTGTAAGAGTGCTTTCACGAAAGGATGGTTTTTATATGCGCATAGGAGCACAAATGTATACGGTCAGGGATTTCTGTAAGGACACTAAGGGACTTGCCGAGACTCTGAAAAGAATTGCCGATATCGGCTACAAAACCGTTCAGGTGTCGGGTACTTGCCCGTTTGACGCCGAATGGCTTCGCAATGAGCTTGACAAAAACGGCCTTGAGTGCGTAATAACACATACGCCGCTCGACAGAATAGTAAACGAAACAGAAAAGGTTATCGAAGAGCATAAGGTTTTCGGCTGTAAGTATATCGGACTCGGCTGTATGCCCAAGTATTCCGAAATGACAAAGGAGACTGTCGATGAATTTATCGCCTCGGCACTTCCCGCCGCAGAGAAAATAGGGGACGCCGGCTGTATGTTCATGTATCACAACCACGCACATGAATTTGATGTGAAGCTCGACGGAGTTGACGGTCCGATACTCGATTACCTTGCCGAAAAATTCCCCGTCGGAACCATGGGCTTTACTCTCGATACTCACTGGGTGAAGGTCGGAGGCTATGATCCCGTCGAATATCTCGAAAAGCTCAAGGGACGCACTCCCTGCGTACACTTCAAGGACCTCGTCTATGACGACGAAGGCAAGCCGAAATTTGCACCTGTGGGAAGCGGACTTCTTGACTTTGACGCCATTATCTCCGCCTGCGAGAGGCTTGGAGTTGATTATGCGCTTGTCGAACAGGATGATTGCTACGGCAGAGATCCGTTCGAGTGCCTCAAAGAAAGCTACGATTATTTAAAGAGAAAGGGACTTAACTGAATTCCGTATACAAAAATTCCGCCGCACGGTATTTTACGCTGTGCGACGGTTTTCGTTTACTGTGATTGTTTTGCCGGGATTATACTTTCAGCGTCAGATAAATCTGAAGAGTGTGATGTAGTCGTACTTGTCGCCGGCACGAAGAATTGCTCCGCCGTGGTTGGGACTGTCGGGAGCAAACTGCGTTTCGAGGCAGAGAGCTTCTCTTCTTGTCTGCGGAACTCCGTCCTTGAAAGGAACGGGACCCTTAATTCCGTTGCCGGAATAGAGCTGTACGCAGGGTTTGTTGGTGTAAACCCGCATCGTGAGCCTGTCGCCGCTCAGCTCACATCCGAGACCGAGTTTCTTGCCGGCGTACTTTATGCTCTCGGTGGGGTTTAAGATAAAGTTGTGGTCGTAACCGTGACCGATTGCATTCTGATCGTAGTCGGCGTCAATGTCGCGTCCCACAAGCTTCGGCTCGCGGAAGTCGAAGGGAGTGCCGGCAACATCTCTTTCCTCAACGGGAATGAGATCCTTGTCAACAGCGGAGAACTTGTCGGCGTGAATCGTGAGCTTGTGACCCATAATGTCGCCGTTTGCGTAGCCGTTGAGGTTGAAATAGGAGTGGTTTGTCATGTTGAGAATTGTGTCCTTGTCGCTGACAGCCTGATACTCAATCGAGAAGTCGCCGCCCTTTACGGTGAATGTTACGGTCACTTCAAGGTTTCCGGGATAGTTTTCGTCGCCGTCAGGGCTGAAAAGGGAGAATACCGCCTTTTCGGCACCGCAGCGGCAGCTTGTTTTTACGTCCCAGAAACGGACATTGAATCCGACGTTGCCGCCGTGAAGGTGCTTTACACCGCCCTCATTGCAGTTGAGCTGTATTTCTTCTCCGTTGAGCGTGAACTTGCCGCCTCTTATTCTGTTTGCGTAGCGGCCGACGGTCGAACCCTGATATCCGCCGCCCGTGAGATAACCCTCAAGCGTGTCAAAGCCGCACACTACGTCAACTCCGTCAACAACGAGGCTCTGAACGATGCCTCCGAAGTTGAGGATTGTAGCCTTTACTCTGTCGCTTTCGAGAGTGTAGGCTATTACTTCTCTGCCGTTTTTGTCCTTGTCAAATACTCTTGTCTGCATGGTTAATTTCATCCTTTCCTTTGTATTGTCTATCGAATTGCGGAATTATATATCGTACTTTGCTATTTTGCTCTCGCAAAGAAGCTTCATGAAGAGACCGCCGATAACGCTTCTGTGCCTGAAATGACGATGCTCAGCAGTTATTGTATAGTACCAGTCTGTCATGGGTACACGGGAGAGAGTGTAGTTGTACATTGTCCAAAGCGGTTCAACGAACTTCTCGAACTCATCGTCGGTCTCGGTCATAGTCGCCGTCCACACAAGCCAATCGGATTTTGTGTACGTCTCACGGTTGTCAAGCGGCATTCCGTAGGGGTTGATGTGCGTGAAATTGGATGCAAGCTCGCCTCTGAAAGTACCCTTCGGGAAAATTCCGAGATCAAAAACCTTGTCCCAAACCGCATTGTATTTAAGGCTGAAAGTTTCCGGACGGTCAAATGCAAGTCTGTAGGAACCGTCTTCATTCTTGGCACGCTCAATCCACGAAAGCGCCATTTCTTTTGCGGTTGCTATCATTTTTTCGTAGGTCGCATGGTCGCCGGTCATATCGCAGATAATGCCGTAAGCGGCAATACCCATTATAGCCTTGAGCGAGAGGTTGCAGTTGTGCGCAAGATGACCTGCAAAGTCGTCGGTGCAGAGCTGATTTGCCGGATCGTTGCCGTTGTCTATGAGGTACTTTACCCATTTTGAGAGCGTGCCGAGGTGGCTCTTTGCAAACTCAACATCCTCGGAAGCGATTGCAGCCGCAGCCTCCATTATGAGCATATTGCCGCATTCCTCAACGGGCATCTGCATCTCGGACTTCGGAGTGTCTTTCCAGTTCTCGCCGTACTTCTGACCGTTGAGAAGAGGATACTGACCGACGTCGTGCGGTGCAAAATCGTATGTCCAAACGTCGCTTGCCGCATACTTGTAAATGGGGCGCATCATGCCCTTAACAAGCTCGGGGTTGTAAAGAAGGAACATCGGTATCGACGGATAGCTTACGTCAACCGTTGCCGCACATCCGTTGGAGAAGCACTCCTTGGAGATGTAAAGTATGCTTCCGTCCTCGTCAAGCACGAGCTTGTGTGCCGCAAGAGCCTGCCTGTAGGCAAGAAGAAGCATCTCTGCATACTTTGTACCTCCGGCACGGCAAGCGTCGGCGTACATCATGTCGGAGAAGGACTCGCATATGTCGAACAGCTCCTCGTATTCCTCGGACGCCTTGTCGAGAGCTTCGGTGATAGTCTCACCGTTGTGGCACCAGTACGACTTAAGGTGCTTTCCGAAGTATTCGATGCTTGCAATGTCGTCGTAGCCGACAAGGAAGAGCGCATCGTCGTCAAGCGTGCTTTCGATGCTTACGAACTGCATATCGTTCACTTTGTCAGTCTTTATGAGGGCGTTCTTGTCCTTTGCGGCAAGGTATACGTAACCCCAGTCGATTCTGTGGTCGTCACCGGAGCGGTTGAGAACTTTCTGCTCAAGCGAACCCATCTTTGCAAATATAACTTTCTCGGTCTCGTCGAACTCAACGCCTACGGGCTTTTCTCCCTTTTTGTTGAGGCAGAATTCCTCCGAAAGCTCGAGCTTTACGCTTACCGTGTGCTTTTCCTTCGATTCATAGTAAGCGTAAATATAGCTTACCGGGCGTGTGAGGTAATAAAAATCGTCAATCACGAGCGGAGACGTAAAGTTCACGTGAAGCGTAATGCCGCCTGCTTCAAAGGTGTAAAACGTGCTTGTTGCGGAATAATCGAAAGCAACCTGCTTCGCCTTTTCAATTCCCTCGGGAATACCCATGAAGCAGTAATTTTTTCCGTCAACGGTGACAATTCCGTTGAACGTGTAGTCCGAACCGGTCCAGTGCATAACGGTGCTCTCGTTGAGCTTGTCGGACTTGGACCATACGGAAGTGAAGGGGTCGATTGTGATGAGCGGTATCGCCGGCGGACGTAATTTCATTTGTTTTTCCTCCATTGTTGTGAATAATGATAACAGGATATCACACGCACATTATAGCATATATTTGTGTACATTTCAATGTAATATCCTGCTGTAAAATTGACGTTTTCTACTTTTTTACAGAGTAATTCTGCGCATTTCGGACAAAGCTAAACGCAAATCCAACTATCGAAAGGGAGATTGGCTGTGATAGAGAACGATACCGTAAGACTTCTGCGCGAAAACGACGCCGGAATAAAGATGGGAATATCCGCAATAGACGACGTGAGAGACAGCGTGCGCTGTGAAACCTTCCGCAAAAAGCTCGACGAGTGCAGAGCCGAACACAAGACGCTCGAAAGGGAGATTGAAGACCTTCTCGACGAATACCACGACGACGGAAAAGAACCCAACATGATGGCAAAGTCCATGTCAAGGATAAAAACGGAGTTCAAGCTCGGACTCGACACCTCGGACGAAACGATTGCCGACCTTATGACAGACGGCTGCAATATGGGAGTAAAGTCCCTCGGAAAATACCTTAACAAGTATAAAGCCGCCGACGAAAAGTCAAAGGATCTGACCAAAAGGCTCATTAACCTCGAGGAACGCTTTGCGGTCGATATAAGACAGTACCTGTAATAAAACCACGACGGGAAGCACTGCGGTTTCGCACCTCCCGTCTTTCTTTACATGAGTCCCTTTGTGATGCTCTCCGATATTTCCTCGGCGTGCCGCTTCTATTTGTCCGCATATGCCGCAAGGTGAAGCGATTGAGCGTTGTGAATATAATTGTTCATCTCGTGAAGCCGTATCTGCTCTTCTGGAGATAGCGAGAGGAAAAAACTGCGGCTGCTTTTGCTTCTTGTAATCAGATCGTGAAGATTTTCATATTCCATAGTGTTTCACCTCCGATATAGTCGTTTCCGCAGTATGGTGAGGATATTCGCATTTTAACACAGAAAACACTTGAAAAATTCACTCTTGCGGCGTATAATTAGAACGTGTGCAAAATAGGTAAGGAAAGGTGCGTTCGTTTGTAATGAACTCTAAATTGAAAAATACGGCTATTCAGCTTTTGATAATACTTTTGTCGGCGCTTGTGCTTGCGCTCGGTTATATATGCGCAAAGGGGGAGAAGAATGCGCTCGACAACGAGGACAGGGCGCACAGCACGTTTGAAACGGCAAGGGTTATCTCGATCGACGACAAAATAGAGATGACGGATATTCCGGACTCACAGGAGGATTACAATCTTCTTCTCACCTGCAAAATGCTCTCGGGAGCCGATAAAGGCAAAACCGTACACGCTATTCAGAATATAAGCAGTTACCTCAATCAGCAGATTCGTCCCGTAACCCCGGGCGATAAGATTATCCTCACTCTTGTCGAGGACGCCGCCGGTGAGTCGTGGTATTTTGCGGAGTATGTGAGATCCGATATGCTTGCGGTGCTTCTTGCGCTGTTCATTCTCGGGCTTGTGGTTTTCGGCAAGATGAGCGGAGTGAAAACGGTAATCTCGCTGGCACTCACCTGCGGAGCGGTGTTCTATATGCTTATTCCTGCAATATATTCCGGTCAGAGCGCATACCTTTGGTCGATAATCGTGTGCCTCTACATAATAGTAATGACGCTCTGCATAGTCAACGGAC
>CAKSCN010000123.1 GCA_934444485.1 uncultured Eubacteriales bacterium
GGACAGGGTTGCACGTGCGGTCAAATACTACGGTCTTGACCCGGAGAAAGCGGAAAGCGAAATCAGGAAGACCGACAAAAAGAGAGCCGCTTACTTCGGCTACTATACCGGTGAAACATGGGGCGAGGGCGACAGATATGATATAAGCCTCAAAACCGATGCGATAGGCGTTGATAAGTGCGTTGATATCCTCGTTGACTTTATTAACGCAAAAGACTCCGAGGCAAAGTAAGTGAAAAAATCTCGGCTGCTGTCGTTTTCGGCGGCAGTCTTTTTATTTGCTGAAAAACAGCTTGAAACCGTCGTTCTTTTTGTCGCAGCACTGTTCCGCCGAATCGAAATTGAGACCGAACACCTCTTTTACAATGATAAAGTCATCTCCGATACGTTCTATTTTGTCCCACGGAACGCATATAGGCTCACTTTTTTTGAAGCATAAGATGCTGTTGTCGGGCTTTACGAGAAGATAAATGATTTTGCCGCACTCGGCATCAAAGGCGGCGTCGCAAACGAACCCGAGACTTTTTGCCGCCGCACAGTTAATCACCTCTTTTTCGCATAATTCGCTGAACAACATCTTCATATATATTCCCCCGAATACAGAATTTACTTTTATCTAATGAATGTATAACAATTATATGATAAACTTTAACTTGAAATTACAGCCGACTTACTGTAAATACCTGAAAGAGTGGAATAAAATCAATGAGAATTAAAGTATACGAAAATGCCGAGAAGCTTTACGGTGCCGCCGCCGAAACGGTTGCGAAGCTTGTACGAAACGAGATAGAGCGTCATTCCGAGTTTTCTTCGACGGAACCTGAGCTTAATGTATGCCTTTCGGCCGACAACACAAACATAGGCGTCCTCGGCGAGCTTGTTTCGGAGGACGTTTCATGGAAAAACGTGAAGCTCTATTCGTCGTGGGAGTTTCTGAATGAGAACAGTGTTTCCGATATAAGCAGGAGAAAGAAGATAGATAAGGCGCTTATCTCGAAGCTTACGACCTTCGACCGTGATAAGAACGGCGGTTTTTTCGACGGTCAGTTTACCGCAGAGTCGGTGAAATCCGTGAATGCCGGTCTCAAGAAGGGGTTCGACGTGCTTTGCCTTGAAGTGATGCCATACGGCTCGCTTCTCATGAATTTGCCGCTTACCGATTCCTATGATTGCAGAGAGATATACCGTGAGTCGGAAGACATTCTCGGCTCTGCCGTCGCTACGGTTTCACCATACGGTGTACTAAAATCGAAGCATCTCGTTCTTGCGGCGTCCGGGTACAAAACGGCGCAGTGGGTCGCATATATGCTGAAATGCGAGTTTTCGACAAAGTGTCCGGCGGCAATAGTAAAGGAGCACGGCGACTTTATCCTTCTTCTCGACAAAGAAGCCGCTTCGTGCGTGCCGCAGTGTTATCTCGGCTGACACATTCAGTCGTTCAGCGGTTCGTCAAGCTGAGTTTGCGCTCCGAAGTCCATCACATCTCCGACGACGCTGTCGGGACCGTATGTAACTCTTGTATATGCTTCCGGCACTTTTCCGACGATAACCGTTTCCGCTATGCAGACGCTTGAGGTTATGTCCTCACAGACCGTTGAGAACGGTACCGAAACGCTGACGGTGGCGTTAATGTTGAGCATAATTCTGTGATTGGTTTGGTTTATGCCGGCGTCCGTGAATTCGTTCGACACGGTTGCGCTCACCGCTCCGACACGCAGCAGTTTAATCTTTATGCGAGGACCTTTTCCCGACATGAATGCGGAGTTGCTCACGATATTTCCGAGCGGCACCGAGAGTTCGGTTTCGGACAGAGAGTCGAGGCTTCTTGCCGACGCCGCAGTGACGTGAGTTTTTATCAAGCCCACTTTCAGAATATCGGTTTTGAGTGCGCTCACATTCCCCGCCCCGTCTCTTTCGACGGTTATTATGTCGCTGTAATCGGTAGGATTTGCCGCAATTTCGTTGTATATCGTTTCGTTTATTATGAGAGTTGCGGCGTTTTTTGCTTTTGCGGCGGAAAAATCCCGCAGAATCGGAGTTATACGCATTTCGACGGTGACGATAAATCCCACGACCGCAAAGGCGGCAAGACATAAGAAAAAAATTATTCTTGCGGCAACCTTCTTTATTTTCCGTTTAAATAAGTATGTATTCAAAAAAATACCGCTCCCGTGCATATGGAAGATTTCTCTCCACATTATATGCGTGCGGAAGCGGTTTTGTTGTTTTCCGGATAATTATTTAAAGGTTTCGCTGTTATTCAGAACGAGGGTGCTGTACAGAAACAGAACATCGGTGTTGTCTCCGTCCAAGTTCACAAACCTGTCTATTACCGACGGCGAGATGTATCTTATATCAATAAGCGTTATCTCTGCGTAGCTGTCAACGAGGAGCGGAGCGATACTGCTTCCGAATGAGTCTCTGAACAGTATTAACTTTCTGTCGGAGGTGGAGTTTTCATTCCTGATTGTAAGAAGAGACTTCGCTCCTGACAGAAAAACCTCATACGGATCCTTTGAGTTCAGCTTTTCTTTATCGTAAACGCTTATATACGATGATGTTTCGTAATCGTAAACCTTGCAGGAGTTTAGCGTTTTGCTCTCAAGGTATGTGAGCTTATCAGCATCGAGCGGAAGTGCGGATTGACCGTAGTAAACACCGTAAAAAGGGATTTCCGACGTTATTGTTTCATAATTGCGAATAGGCGGTGTTAGTCCCATTTTTTCAACCAGTCTGTCGGCAATATCGGTGATGCATTCCTGTTTCCAATGTGTATCCGTTTTGTAGTAGTCCGATATATCGGTAAGATCGGTTATATCGATATATTCGGCAAAATCCGCACTCTTTTTGATGTATTCAAAGTAGTTCTCGTAGTTCAACGACGGATAAATCGAACCGTCGCCGGCAAGGAAGCGGTTTTTGTCCGGAATTACCGATATATATACATTTGCGTCGGACTCTGCGAAATACTTTTCGTAAACATAGCGCATTCTGCTTATTGCGTAGTCAGCCGAATCGTAGTTTTCGGGGTATTCAAGCTTTGAAGCATAGCCATCCTTGATGTATATACCGTTATTGTCAAGCTTTCCGAAGGCGTAGAACGAGGTTATCGACTTCAGCCTTCTGAAGGAATCACGGAGCGGAAACTGATCAAGCGAATAGTCCTCGAACTCGGAGGTGAAGCTTCCGCCGGAAATGCTTTCTTTGCTGAGCGTCGGCATCTGTGCGAGCGGACGTCTTTCACTTACCGAAAAATCGTCGTCAGGCTTCAGAATGCTCCACGCCGAAAATCCGAAAACGAAGAGAGCGGCAAAAACTGTAACCGCAATATCTTTTATTGTTTTCATTGCCCACTCCCCTCTCTCAGAATCTGAAATACAGAAACGGATTGAATGATCCGTCTACCAAAAATGCCGTGCAAACCGCAAGAAGAATCACGATGACTATAGGCTCGGTGACTGCCGAAACCGCAGAGATAAGCGCCGAGTCCGACTCCGAAATACGTTTGCCGCACCGTGAAAGAATCGGTGTTGCGGAAACTGCGGCAATAACGAAAATAACGGCGTAGCTTCTCAGCGTATATAATGCTTCGTTTGTGACAAGAGGAACTGCCCCTGCACCGAACATTGCGCCGATATTGGAAAAGCCCTCAGCAAGACTTCCTGCGTCAAAAACCACAAAGCTTACGATTACGATAAGCATGACGTACACGTGACGAATTCCCTTTGCTTTTTCGAGAAACTTTGCAAAACACATCTTTTCAAGCACCAAAAGAACCGCAAACATACCGCCCCAAAAGACGAAATTCCACGCCGCTCCGTGCCAAAGGCCAGTTGCCATCCAGACGACTGCTATATTGAATATCCACCGTGCTTTTGACACTCTGTTTCCGCCGAGAGGGATATAGAGGTAGTCTCTGAACCATGAGCCGAGAGAAATGTGCCAACGTCTCCAGAATTCGGTAATGCTCTTTGAAATGTACGGGTAGTTGAAGTTTTCGCAGAAGTCAAAGCCGAATATCTTACCGAGACCTATTGCCATATCACTGTAGCCTGAAAAATCGAAGTACACGTGAAGTGTGTATGCGGCGGCATAAAGCCAATAGAAAAGGACAGATTTTTCGTCGGACGCTTTAAAGGTTGATACAAGCTCTCCGAGAATGTTCGCAAGAAGTATCTTTTTTGACAGTCCGATTACGAATCTTCTGATTCCGGCCGCCGCTTTATCAAGGCTGTGGGTTCGTTCGGTAAGCTGTTTTTCAATATCAGCATAACGGACGATAGGACCTGCGATGAGCTGCGGAAACATCGATATATATGCCGCAAGGTTGATGTAGTTCTTTTGAGCGGCAACGTCGCCTCTGTAGACATCTACAACGTAACTGAGAATCTGAAACGTATAGAAGCTGATACCTATAGGCAATGCGATTTTCAGGAGCGGAAGCGACAGCCCTGTCAGAGCATTAAAATTTTCTATGAAGAAATCGGCGTACTTACAATATCCCAAAAGGGCAAGGCTCAGTACGACCGAAAGCGTAAGAAAGAGCTTTGCCGCACGTTTTCCCCTGAATTTTTCTGTAAGAATGCCGAAAATGTAGCCCTGCGTTATTGAGAAGAGCATGAATACAAGGTATCTTCTCTCTCCCCAACCGTAAAAGAAGAGGCTTGAGAGAAGAAGAACCGTGTTTTTAAGACGCCGAGGCACTATGAAGTAGAGTGCGATAACGCAGGGCAGAAAGTAATACAGAAACGGAATGCTCGAGAACAGCATAATTTACACTCCGGTCAATCAGGTTATGGGTTCGTCATAGACAACCTTTGCGTCGGAGTATTCACTTGTTACCTTATCCTTAAAGGTGTCTACAAGATCCTCGTGACCGAAGACGGTAACGATAAAATTGTCGGATGTAATAACAACATACTTGTCGGGGAAACCGCACATCCAGTGTCTCGACGAAATGTTGTCGCTTATAGCCTCGGAAACGGCTTCAAGGTCAGTGTCGGATTTTACCGTGAATGCACCTGCCGTGAACGTGTTGGTGTTCATCATGTGAATAAGAGAAGCCGCAGATTCTATGCAGTCTGCATCTGCTTCGGGGAAACCGAGAACTCTGTCAATTTCGGACTTGTCGGCGGTCGAGAAGACGCCGGGTTCTCCGTCACGAACATTTTCTTCAGAGAAGTCTCCTCCGGCAGCCGGGAACTTTTCGTCGTCGGTGTAACTGCTCCATACCTTTGACAGGATATCGAGTGCGGAACCGGATGTTTCGTTTTCGGAAGAGCCGTCGGGTGTTTCTTCGCCCTTTGTGGTATCGTCTGACGTTGTGTCGTCCTTTGCGGTGTCATCGTCTTTTACGGTGTTGTCGATATCGGTTATTGCATCGTTTGCGCCGTTGTCGGTATTCGGCTTTTTCTCTCCGCACGCAGTGAGAGATACCGTGAGAAGTGCTGCAAGAATAAGTACTGTAAGCTTTTTCATAATATAAATCCTCCGTTTTTGATGATTGACGGTGAATTGTTTTCACGTCTATGTAATAAGACGGTTGGAACGAAGATTTGTTCCGTGGAAAGTATTGCCGAAATGATAACTTTCTGACAACAAAAATCCGCCGAAGCATTCGGGTGTGAAACGCTCCGGCAGAAAATCAAGTGTAGATTAAAGTCCCGCAAAAACCTTTATTGCATTCATAGCATTGAGCTTCATCGCTTTTTCCGCCGAAACTGCGATATCATGGAAGAATGTCATGTCATCGGAGGTCATTCCCTTGACTGCCTCGCCGCCTGCCTTTGCCATGTACGTATAGTAGTTTATCTTGCGGACGCCGCAATCGATGACCTTTCTGTAATCCTCTTCGGAAACGCCGCTTCCACCGTGCATAACAATCGGAACGTCAATAAGAGAATGGATTTTTTTCACTCTCTCAAAATCAAGCTTCGGCTTTTTGAGATATATGCCGTGAGCCGTTCCGAAAGCGCAGGCGAGAGCATCAACGCCGGTTTCGTTTACGAATTCTGCGGCAAGCTTCGGATCTGTGTAGATGCTGTCCCCCTCACCTCCGCCGGACTCTCTCGAACCCATGCTTCCGACCTCTGCTTCGACCGACACATCGTTTCCGCTTCTGTCCGCAAGCTCTCTTACGATGCAGGTGTTTGCAAGGTTTACGTCGTATTCCTCCTCGGAGCCGTCGTACATAACCGACGTGAATCCAAGGTCAATGCCTCTTTTTACATAATCAAGGTCTGTTCCGTGGTCAAGGTGTACGCAAACGGGAACAGCGGCTCTCTCCGCCATAAACAGCATGAGAGGGGCGATTTCTTCCATTTTGCAAAGTCCCATTTCTTCGTGAATTTCGGCGTGCATTATAATCACAGGCTGATTCAAATCTTCTGCGGCGCCTATAACCGCTCTGAGGCTTTCAAAATTGGGGGTGTTGAAAGAACCGACGGCGCATTTTTTCGCTTCGGCGATTTTTAATATGTTCTTGAGATTGGTTAACATTGATTGTTCTCCTAAATGAATTTTCAAGTAGATTATAGCACATTGTGCGGATTGCGTTAATAAGATTAATCGATGAAAATGTAAATATTATGACTAAACATCATGAAAAAACGTCACGACAGAATGTCTTTGATCGCCGGGTACATACGCTTATACTTTTCAAATTGAGCAGCGTAAAATTTTTCGTTTTCCGCATTTGGAGTGTATATCTTTCGCACGTGAGAAATTCTTTGCGATGTCCCATACATTCCGACCGCACGACCTGCAAGGTATGCCGTACCTGCCGCACCGACCTCATCTGTATCGAGTGAGGACAGCGGTACGCCGAGGATATCAGCTTTTATCTGCATCCACACGGAGGATCTCGCACCGCCGCCGGTAGCAGTCAGGACTTTTGGGGTAATGCCGTACTTCCCGAGAATGTCGAGGTTCACCGCTATCTCATAAGCCGTCCCCTCCATGAGAGCCTTGTACAAATCGTATTTAGTATGCTCGAAGGTTAGCCCTGCAATTGCGGCTTTGCATGAACTGTCCATATACGGCGTTGCCGCTCCTGCAAAGTGCGGAAGTATCAGGATATCTGTCGGCTTTTCCGTGACGCTCTCGTCAAGCTCCGCATATGTCTTGGTCGTGAAATTGCTGCGAAACCATTTGAGAGTTGCGCCGCCGCAGTATGAAAGCACATAGCAAGCGTATTTCCCGTTTATGTGCGGAACGACCGAATAGCCGAATTTATAGAGCGACGGGTCATCCGGAATGCTGTCAAAGACAACCGGGACACATTCGACCGTTCCTGTGCCGTCCATAGCTTCTCCGCTCTCAAACACTCCTGCACCCGTAAGCGCCGCAATCTGGTCGTGACAGCCTGATACAATGAGTGTGTCCTTTCCTATTGAAAGCTCGTTGGCAAGCTTTGGCTTGATTTTGCCTGCAACCGTTCCAGAAGCGGCGGGCTTTGAAAGAAGAGCCGTATCGATACCGCAATAATCGAGGATTTTTCCGATATAGCACTTTTCCTTTATGTCAAACGCCGCAGTGCGAGCCGCAAGAGAATAGTCGATCTGCGCATTTCCTGTCAGCATATATACTATATAATCCTGCATGAGAAGAATACGGCGTGCTTTCTTGAAGTTCTCGGGCATATTCCGCTTTATCCACAGTATCTTTGCAATAGAATACATTTCATGCGGCTTTGTACCCGTGATTCTTGCAAGATTTTCCTCTCCGAATGTCTCCGAAAGCTCTTTGCACTCGTCTCTGCCCCTCGGGTCGGTAT
>CAKSCN010000124.1 GCA_934444485.1 uncultured Eubacteriales bacterium
AAGGCGGTGTCCTATCCGGGTGCAAGCGACCATCAGACGGGTCTCGGAGTCGATCTTCACAACCTTGCGTCGGCGGATCTTTCGTTCACAGAGACATCGGAGTACAAGTGGCTCATTGCTCACTGTGCCGACTTCGGATTTATTCTCCGCTATCCCGAGGACAAGGAGAGCGTGACGGGCGTTGACTTTGAGCCGTGGCACTTCCGCTTCGTCGGACGCTACAACGCTCAGAACATAATGCGGCAGGGACTTTGTCTTGAAGAGTATGTCGCTTCGCTCTCGCAAGGGGAAAACTAAAGAAAAGCTCCGCTTTTCAGTGAAATTTGCCCTTTGGGCAAGTGAAATACTCGCTTCTCTCGTGTGAAGTTTGTTCTTCGCACAGGTTTTTGAAAGCATTAAAGCAAGAATTTGCTTTGCCGACTCCGTAATCGTCAATTGTCAATCGTCAATCGTCAATTATTTCCCGGGGGTGATTTAAGCATGAACATTTCGATATGCGACGACAGCCCAAAAGAGCTTGAAAGTATCGGACTCGTCGTGACGGAATACGCAAAGGCGCACCCGGAGCTTATACTTCGTATTGTCCGTTTCTCCAACCCTTTCGATATGCTCGAGGACATGGACAAGAACGGCGTTCCCGACGTTGCGCTTCTCGACATTTGTATGCCCGGAATTCTGGGAACGGAGCTTGCAAAAGAGATTCAAAGAAAGGGCGGCGGCAACACCGACATCATTTTTCTGACCACAAGCTCGGATTTTGCCGTCGAGGCGTTCGCACTGCACGTAAACGATTATCTTACAAAGCCGTTCACAAAGGAAAGACTCACCGACACGCTCGACAGAATAATAGAGAAGCGTAAAAACCGCCTGTTTGTCTCCGTGACGAGCGGGCGTGAAATACACCGCATAGATTTGTATCAGGTGCTGTACACCGAATCAAAGAACCACGACGTCGAGCTGCACCTAAGGTCGGGCAAAAGCATAAAGACCCGAATGACTCTCACGGACGCAAAGAAGCTGTTCGGCGACGCAACGGGCTTTATAACGATAGGCGCCTCATACATCGTAAACCTGCGGTGCGTGCAGAGCATTCTCCAAAGCGAGCTTATTATGATAAACGGACAGAGCATACCTATTCCGAGGCGTCTGAGGAACGACGTTAAGGAACAGTACTTTGATTTTTACCGAGCGGAGGCGACGAAGTAATGATACATATATTTGCGGCTATGGCACTTCTCGGAATTTCGCACCTTGTCTCTTTTTGGGTGTTGACCGAGCCGAAATACTCGTTGCGAAAGACGGCGCTCATCTACTCGGGCTTTTTCGCCGCATTCGTGTGTCTTGTACTGATTTCCTATGCCGCACTCGGCGACAGCCCTGCGTATTATGCCGTATCCTTTACAAGCACGATTGTCGTGGCGTTTTTCGTTTTTCTGTTCACCTCGGCAGATCCCGTATGCAAGAAAATTTTTCTCTTTATAAGCTACGCCGACTTTTTCAGTGTCTTTGTGTCGCTGTCGCTTATAATTTGCAGCGTGTTCTTTAAGAACTCGTCGGGGTTTTTCATCTATTATGCAAGGAACATCATAAGGACGGTGTTATTCGTTCCGGCGGCTCTTATATACCTTCGCTTTCTGCGCCCATATGTGAGAGCCGTTCCCGGGAAAAAAAGCAAGACGTGGTACTCGATATCGGCAGTGTCGGTTCTGTTTTTGATAATCTTCGCTCTGTTTCTCGTGATATTCAATTCCGAATACGGAAACATCGACAGGTATATCCCGTTCTTTTCGGTATCGGTTTTGATTTATTTATCGATACTGTGGGTTATATTCGGTACTATCCGTCAGATGATAGACGAAAGCAATGCGGAGCTTATAAACCAGAATGTTGCCTACCTGCAAGGTCAGCTCAAAACCGCAAAGGAAAACGAGCTGGCGGCGAAGACGATACGGCACGATTTAAGGCATCACATTCAAAACATCGAGGCAATGCTCAAAAAAGGCGAGACCGAAGAGACTCTTGGGTATCTCAAACATTACAGTGAAAGTCTTGACGCCGCAAGAGTCAGCGACTTTTGTCCGAATATCACCGTAAACGCCATTCTGAGCAGCTTCTGCGGCAAGGCGAATAAAAGCGGCATCAGAGCTTGCATCGAAGCGGACACAAAGGAAGAAACCCACGTAAAGGATATGGATTTCGTCGCCATACTGTCGAACCTTTTGGAGAACGCCGTAAACGGCTGTATCGAATGCGGAAGTGACGGTGAAATTAAGGTAAACATAAGAACCGTTGCGGACAAAACGGTCATCGTATGCTCGAATCCCTGCCGCCGTGACATCTGCCTCGAAAACAGCATGATAAAGAACCGTGGCATAGGAATTGAGAGTATGCTTTCGGCGATAAGAAAGTACGACGGCGACATCAAATACAGTCTTGACAACGGAGTTCTCACCGCCTGCATAATACTCAATTCGTAAGCCGCACGCACGTAACCAATTACGCCTCAAAATCGACCAAATACGCCCGAAGCCACCCGAGAGGGTGGTTTTTTGTTATAATTAAGATGTAACCTATTCTTCGGAGGTGAAAACAGTGTTTTTCAGGAAGAAAAAAGTGAAATTCGACACCGTGGCAAAGTTCAATTACGAGCTTGACACAAACGAAAAGCTGAAAGAAGAGCTGAAAAACCTTGCCTTATGCAGAAGCGATATGAGCAAGACCGAATACCTTTCGAGAATGCTGTCTCTGTTCGGCGAAGAGGGGCTGAGCCTCAGTCTCAAGGAGCTTGATATGCTGCTTCTGCTGAGAAAGAAAACAGACCAAATGCTGTTGGAGAAAAGCGAGTGAAGCAATCTGGTACGGAACGGAGCGGACGACAATGAAAGGAATAATACTTGCCGGCGGAAGCGGAACACGCCTTTATCCCGCAACAAGGGCATTGGTCAAACAGCTTTTGCCTGTATACGACAAGCCGATGATTTACTATCCGCTGTCAACCCTGATGCTCGCCGGGATAAGAGATATTTTGATAATTTCGACGCCGAACGACCTGCCCTCCTTCGAGAGACTTTTCGGCACAGGCGAAAAGCTGGGGCTTAACATATCGTATGCAAAGCAGGAGGTTCCGAGAGGTCTTGCGGACGCATTCATAATCGGCGAGAGCTTTATCGGGAACGACGACGTATGCCTTGTCCTCGGGGACAATCTGTTTTACGGTCAGAACTTCACCGAAAATCTGCGTTCTGCCGCAAGCGAGCTTGACGGAGCGGTCATATTCGGATATCCCGTGAACAATCCGTCGGCTTTCGGCGTGTGCGAGTTTGACAGCGGCGGAAACGTCATATCGATAGAGGAAAAGCCGAAAGTGCCGAAATCGAATTATGCCGTGCCGGGACTTTACTTTTACGACAACGAGGTCACCGAGATAGCAAAAAACGTAAAGCCCTCCGAGAGGGGCGAGCTTGAGATAACCTCCGTCAACAACGAATACATACGCCGTGGGCGTTTGAAGGTAAAGCTGTTCGGAAGAGGTATGACGTGGTTTGACACGGGAAGTCCGCACGCACTTTGCGAAGCCGGGGATTTCGTCGGAATGATACAGGAAAAGCAGGGCTACTACATATCCTGCATCGAGGAAATTGCGTGGCGGAAGCATTTTATCGACGACGGACAGTTCTTCGCACTCGGTAAAGAGCTTGAGAACAGCGATTACGGAAAATACATTTTAAGATTGGCTGGTAGTAAAACATGAAGCATTTGATAACCGGCGGAGCGGGCTTTATCGGCACGAATTACATACGCTACATTCTCGGAAAATATCCGGGCGACAGTATTGTATGCGTCGATAAGCTTACCTACGCCGGAAATTACGACAACATATCGGAGTTTATGAGCGAAAGCAGGTTCGTTTTCGAGAGGGCGGACATATGCGACAGAGAGTCGGTTTACGAAACGATCGGAGAATACAAGCCGGACTGCATTGTAAATTTTGCGGCGGAGAGTCACGTTGACCGCTCGGTCGAAAGTCCCGAGGTTTTCTTTAAGACGAACATTCTCGGCACGTCGGTTCTTTTGGATGCGGTGAACAAATTCGGCATAAAGAGGTTTCACCAAATTTCGACCGACGAGGTTTACGGCGATCTTCCGATTGACAGACCGGATTTGAAATTCGGCGAAAGCTCTCCGATAAAACCCTCAAGCCCGTATTCGGCGTCAAAAGCCTCGGCGGATATGCTGTGTCTTTCGTATTTCAAAACCTACGGCACTCCGGTTACGGTCTCACGGTGTTCAAACAATCTCGGACCGTATCAGTTTCCTGAAAAGCTCATACCGCTTATGGTTATCAGGGCGCTCGGCGGCGAGACGCTTCCGGTATACGGCGACGGAAAAAACGTGCGTGACTGGCTGTGGGTGGGAGATCATTGCATTGCTGTGGACTTGATTGTGAGAAACGCCAAAATCGGCGAGGTTTACAACATAGGCGGAAACAGCGAACGGTCAAACATCGAGGTTGTCAAAACCATCCTCGGTATTCTCGGAAAGCCCGAGTCGCTTATTGCTTACGTAAAAGACCGCCCGGGTCACGACAGGCGGTATGCGATAAACTCCGAAAAGCTGCAAAGAGAGCTTGGCTGGAAACCGACGGAGGATTTTTCCGAAGCCGTAGAACGAACGGTAAAATGGTATTGTGAGAATCCGGAATGGACAAAAAGAATCCTTACCGGCGAATATAAAAATCATAATAATGAGGTGTTATCATGAGCAAGAGAATCAAATGTCTTTCTTCTGTTGTTATCAGCACACTTATGATACTTCAGATGCTCCTCCCCACTGCTGTATTTGCGGCAGATACCGAGTATGTATGCTATATAGGTCAAACCGGCTACGAATCGCTTGCGAGTGCTGTAGCAGCGGCGAATGCGGGCGACACAATCTGGATGACGGCAGACGACGAGGTCACGAACAACGTCACGATTGACAAGAGCCTTGTTATCGAGCTTGACGGTCACACGCTGAGCGACGCAGCCCTCAAGTTTTCGGGCGACATAACCGTAAAGCTCAACGACCGTGTCGGCACGGCAAAGTTCAACACAAGCCGTGACTGCGGCTTCAATGTCACCGATTACACAAAGGACTCAAGGCTCCGTGCGCCGCTGTTTCTCTCGAACGGTGCGAATGTTATAATCACCGGCTCGACAAGCGGAACGGAATTTTTCGGCGGTGCAACGTGTACGGACGGCTTGAGGATTCTTGAAAAGGTGGCTGCCGTCGGAAAGAATTGCAGTCTCACCGTAAACGGTGCAAGATTCGTATACTCGGGATATACCGGAACGGACGGCGTGTTTGTGTGCAACAACGGTACGATGACGCTTAACGACATCGAAATTGCACGTTCCTCGTCGAGCACCGGCGGCTGTTCCATATCTTATGCAAGCGCACCCACAACCGACAACCCTCTTACTATAGTCAAGGGTCACTTCTACGGCGGTATGTGGATGGAGTCCGCTTCGACGATAAACGGAGTTACATTCTCCTCCGGCAGACTCTCCTTTGAAAAGATTGAAAAGGCGTTCCTCTACACTTCCGAGGGAAGCTATATAGACTACGACAAGTCAACCTCCTCCGGCGGTTGGGAAATTTACATTGCAAGCAACAAGCTCTCCACCGATACCGACATCGACACCACCGTTGACACAACCGAAGCCCTCAGAGTAAGCGCAGGCGGCGACGTCACGGCAAACGAGGGTCAGAAGGTCGTATTCGAGCCGCAGGTAACGGGAGGCGACGGCGAAAGCGCTATCACCTATTCCTGGAGCTTCAACGGCGCAAACACCGGCACCGCAACCGCAGACTACACAATAGCTTCGGCGGCAAGCAGCGACGTCGGAACCTACGTATTCACGGCGTCTCAGGGAGATGCGTCGGTTTCGTGTACCTACAATCTTGCGGTAAATGCGGCAAGCGTCACGTCAAAGCTGTTCTCCACCTCCGACACGGACAATCTTCTGACCCGTGCCGTTGACAGCAAATTTACAAACACGGTTGAAGAAATAAAAGGCGTTTCCTTTGTGGATCTGACCGATTACGACCTCTCGGGGAAAACGACCGCCGACTACTCCGCCGACGGTGACGGAAGCGTTCTCGCATGGTACGACAATACGGCTGCCGCACTTTATATCGGCGGTTACGGAGAAATTATTGCCGGCCCGTCGCTCAGCGGCGCATTTTATCACGGAGAAAGCATCGACTATATAAATGGTCTTGACCTTCTCAACACGTCGAACACCACAAACATGGCGGATATGTTCCTCATGTGCGGCGTTTCAAGCACGGTTTTCTCGCTTGATTTGGGAAGCAATTTCGACACCTCGAATGTCACCGATATGTCGGGAATGTTCAACCGCTGCGGTGAGGACTCGGTTTACTTTCAGCTGAATCTGGGAGATAAGTTCGACACCTCCAAGGTTACGGACATGAACTGTATGTTCGCACGATGCGGATACTCGAGCACCTCGTTTCAGCTTGATCTCGGAGACAAATTCGACACCTCCAACGTCACAAATATGTGCAATTTGTTCTCTCAGTGCGGCAGATCGAGTACCGTCTTTACGATGAATCTCGGCGACAAGTTCAACACCGAAAAAGTAACCGATATGTCCTATATGTTCTGCAGTACCGGCGAGGCGAGCGAGGCATTTACAGTTCTTGACCTGAGCGGTTTTGAGGTCAACAGCATTACGAGAAGATACAACCTCAGCCGTATTGTGGCGAACTCTCCCGTTACGACGATTGTTTTCGGCGAGGGCTGGGCAAACGCACCTCTCCCCCCTGCCGGAAGCGCATACGGCTTTGCGTATACCGTCTCGAACATTGACACCACAATTATCGGCGCACCGAAGAATCTTCTCTCCTACGACTGGGCGAAAGACAACAGAACGGTGACATTCCCGGGTAAAAATTATTATACGATAACGGCGGTTGCGGAGAACGGCGGCACTGTCTCGGGCGGCGGCGAAAAAGTTGAAGGCTCGAGCGTAACGCTTACCGCAACGGCAAATGACGGTTACACCTTTGACGGCTGGTACGACGGCGATACAAAGGTTTGCGACACGAAGTCGTTTACCATAGACACCGTAACCGAGGACAAAACCTACACGGCAAAGTTTGCGGTAATAGTGGAAACCTACACAATCACCTCCGCATATCTCGAGGGCGGTACTGCCGAGGGCGGCGGTGTGGTCGAGGAGGGCGGTTCGATCACTCTCACGGCGACGCCGAACGAGGGCTATGTCTTTGACGGCTGGTATTTCGACGACACCAAGGTTTGCGACACGGAAATATTCGTTATCGAGAACGTCACGTCGAACGGACTCTACATCGCACATTTCAAGAAGATAGTTTACCGCACAATAACCGCAACTGCCGGCGAGGGCGGCACAGCCTCGGGCGGCGGCGAAAAGGTTGAAGGCTCAAGCGCAACGCTCACCGCAACGGCAAACGACGGCTACACCTTTGACGGCTGGTACGACGGCGATACAAAGGTTTGCGACACGGCGGAATTTACGGTTGAAAACGTCAGTGCAGACAAGACCTACACGGCGAATTTTGCAAAGGCTGTATCCCGTCTGTTCAGCACAAACGATTTCAAGACACTTTTGAGCAAAATAAAGGACGACGGTGTAA
>CAKSCN010000125.1 GCA_934444485.1 uncultured Eubacteriales bacterium
CATGAGAGTCAAACGGCGCTTCGTTTTTTGCAATCTGCCGAAATTTAAAAAAACGGGAGAAATATATTGACATTGACTCCGAGATGTGGTAAAATCCCTAACAGTTAGTTAGGACTAACCTCAAACGATAAAGCTTTTGAAGCTCGTGACGGATAAGGCTTTGTTATTTTACCGTGGGGTTAGTTTACACTAACCAAATACTTCGGAAAGGACAGAGAACAGAATTATGAGACAGTTTAAGAGTTTATGCGCATTCATTCTTTCGGTAACGATGATCTTCTCACTCTTTATCATGCCGGCTTCGGCGGTGGATGCGGACTACACCATTGCGGAAAACTGCTCCGTTACACTGGTGAAGGAGGACAATTTCAAGACGGACGACACAAGCGTTGCCGTGAGCGTAAAGCTTGACGACAGGCTGACGGACTGCTACATGATAATTTACGCCTATGCGGGTAATACAAGGTTCGACCCCGACGGCGATTTCAACGTAAGACTCTGGACGGGCAAGGTCACGAACTGCACCGAACAAATCTTCACGTTTATGCCCGAAAAGCTCCCTCTCAAGGTGGGCAACAAGATTATTGCGAGCCTTAACGTGCCGGTTGGTGAAGACGCTTACAGACCCGTAAATTCTCAGGCGATAGAGGTCGTTGACGAAAACGGCGAGGGATTCAAGCCTTACGTATACCCCGACGTCACGATAAACGAAACCGAGCCCAAGGAGGGTGAGACGACTCTCCACATCAGCATGACGGGCGACGAAAGAATATTTGAGGCGGCAAGAAACGGACTTACCGAGATTAACTACTCCATAGGTATGTACCCCGACGGCGAGGACTTCGACTTTGAGGGCGAGAACCAGATAAGCCTTCTCACTCTCGGAGAAACGACCGAGCCTTTCAGCGGAAAGGAAGTAAAGCTTTCCGAGCCGCTCCGTGCCGGCTACAGAGTCCGTGCGGTTGCGTACTGGACGCAGAACCCCGACATCTATCTGCCCAAGGGCAACGACTACGACAAGACCTACGGCAAAAAGGACGACTCGGTTCTCATAAAGGCAAAGCCTCAGGCACCGGGAGCCGCAGTGAAAGCGCCTGTGTATGCAGACGACGAAAGCATTACCGTTTCGGTGAAGGGCGACGTGCCTGAAAACGCAATGCTCCTTGTCAAGAGCTACACCGACGGCGACACCGAATATGAGATGACGGGCGGAAGCTTCGTTGCGAACAAGTTCGACGTCACGGCAGGAGACTGCGAGCTTACGGTTTCCGAGGGCGCTCTTTCCGAGGGCGACGTAATAGTTGCGTTCCTGCAGTCGCAGGGTACGGTTTACGCAAAGTCCGAGGCGGTAACGGTTTCTTCACGCCCGGCGTTCGCCGCACAGCTTGAGGGCGTTGTCACATCGGAATCGGATACCGTAACCTACAGCGTTTCGGCTTTGGCTGATGAAGAAAATATCAACATCGCAAAGCTCTGCCGCATAAATTCCGACGGCACTCCCGACGCCGACAATCCCGTTGCGGCAAAATACGGTCAGACCGCAGGAAAGATAACCTTCGACGGACTCTCCGGCAAGCTCTCCGCAGGGGATAAGATGTGCCTTGTGCTGGTTTACGCAAACGGTGCAAAGACATACGTCTCGGATGCGGCCGACGTAATAAAGCCCGTGGGTGCGGACAGCATAACGATAATCGAGGAACGCTTCGACATAACTTCCACGAAGGCAACGGTAGTGGTAAAGGGCTGTGAGGAATATATCGGCACATACTCAACGCTGTTTTTGTCGGTCGGAAGCGAAAAAACCATTGACGACGCCGACTCGAGACACAAGATTGCAAGCAAAAAGTTTACCGGCGAGGGAACGTATGAGTTCACCTTCGACAATGCGGAGCTTAAAGCCGGTCAGAATATTCAGGCGAACATATATCTTTACGACAGCGACGCCGACAGAACCTACTACAAGTACGGCAACGCAGTTGTTATTGAGGAAGCCGGGGACACGCCCGTCGAACCGGTTGAGGACAGCATAAAGTTCGTCGAAGAGAAGTTCGACACGACCTCCACAAAGGCTACGGTTGTTGTAACCGGCTACGACGATTTTGCGAACAAGAACGCAAGACTCTTCCTTACGGTGGGCGATGCGTCGAATACCGACGACGGCGATTCGAGAACCAAGATTGCTCAGGTAATGTTCACGACCGCCGGAACATACGAGTTCACTTTTGACAGCTCAAAGCTCACGGCAGGTGAAACGCTTCTTGCCTACCTCTATATGTACGACCTCGACACCGACAGAACCTACTACAAGTACGGTACTCCCGTTGTTATTGAGGAAGCCGGGGACACGCCCGAGAAAGAGCCGACCGTATCGGTTGAGGGCGAGATAAAGACCGACTCCGAAAAGATATCCGTAAAGGTCGAGGGCAAGATTCCCGACGGCGCAATGCTTTTGGCAAAGAGCTACCCTGCGGACTCTGCGGAATTTGCAATGACCGGAGGAACATGGGTTGCAAGCGGCTTTGACGTCAAGGTCGGCGCAAACGAGCTTACCGTAAACTCCGGCACACTCAAAGCAGGCGAAAAGATAGTCGTGTTCCTCCAGAACGGCGGCACTCTTTACGCACAGTCCGAGCCTGTGACGGTTACGGGAGACAGCACACCCACCGAGCCTGAAGCTCCGACTGCGTTCATCAACGCTCCCAAGGGCATAACGGCAGGCATGACGAAAACAAAGGCGACGATAACCTTTGACAGAAATGCGGATAATGTTTCCTACAGGCTCTATCAGTTTGACGGCGAGACTCTTGACGAGGAAACCGCCGAGGTTCTGAGTGAAAACAGCGTATACCTCCCCGGAGGCACGACGATTCCTCTCGGCCGCGGAAAGATGAAGCCGGGCTTCAAGCTTCAGTTGGTTGTGACAGCGGACGGTGTCAAGGCATATTCAAACGTCATCGAGGTAGGTCCGAGTCCCGACTGGGGAACGCCGACGGCAACCTTTAATGTTTCCGCCGTAAAGACGACCGACAAGACGGTTTCCGTCACCGTAAACTATGCCGACGAATACATCGCCATGGGCGAGGACTTCTTCTGCGACATCACGGTTTATCAGTACGACGGCAAATACACCGACAGCGAATTTGAAGACAACGAGCTTTGGGAGAACCCGAACCTTGTAAAGAGAGTGGGTCAGCTCAACAAGCTCTACGGCGACGAAACAAGAGGCGTTCTTACCGTTACGTTCAAGGAAAGCGCCGTACTCAAGGCAGGAGACAGACTTGTCATAAAGCTCCGTCTGCCCCACACCGAGTGGGAGGGTGTAGAGGTAGATTACCTTTCGGCTTCCATACCCGTCATCGGAGAAAACGAGACCGTGCCGACCGAAAAGGTTGTTCTCTACAACATAAGCGCCGACACCTCCAAGGGCGCAAGACTCCGTGCGGTACTCGACAGACTCGGCGTTGCGTATGAGGAAATAACGGCCGACCGCCTGAACGACACCGTAGGCTTCATCGCAGGACTTGACGGTTACACCGAAGCGGAAGAGCCGTACACCGGCAAGGACTACACGTCCGAGTTTATGCTCATGTGTAGCCTCTCCGAGACGACCCTCGACAATGTCCTTGCGGCACTCGGCGAGAACGGCATTTCCATAGGTCACAAGGCGATAGTCACCGACACAAACAAGGAGTGGAAGTTCTATGAGCTTCTTGACGAAATCGCAGACGAACACGAGGTCATGCAGAATCTTGTAAAGCTTAACGACTTTTACAAGGAAGCCTCCGTACTCGACACAAAGGATTATGAGTCGGGCGAGGTTCTCACGGAATTTGAGAAAGCTCTCTCCGAGGCGCAGTCCGTTCTTTCCGAGTCCGAGCCGACCGCAGAACGCATTGACGCCGCATACAGCCGCCTCGAAAAGGCGTACTCCGCACTTACGGGAAAGACTGCGATAAGCGGAAGAGCGGTTATCACCATAGAAAAGACCGAGGACGGAAAGTACACCGTTGCCGCCGAGGTAAAGGACGGAGCGGACACGGCGGAGTATGAGTACATCTGGAACGGAAAGCAGGGCGAAAGCACACGCACCGGCATTGCCGCAGAAGAGCTTATCGGACTCAAGCTCACCGTTAAGGATAAGAACGCATACGGCAGTCTCTCGGCTGTTCTCGGAGTTCCCGTTCTTTCGGGAGTCAAGACGACGGTCACGAAGAAGTCGATAAGCGTATCGTGGACTGCTGACGAGGGAAGTGAAAACACCCCCAAGGCGGAGGTTTACAACGTAACGCTTTATCTCGGCGAAACCGAGGTCGAGACTCTTACGACAGCCGAAAATAAGGCGGTCATAGACGGACTCAAGGCAAACACCGAGTACACGCTGACAGTCACCGCACAAAGCCCTGTCGGCATCAGCGACACATACAGAGCGGCGGTTAAGACCTCCAAGGCAACCGGCGGCGGAAGCAGCTCCTCTGCGGCAGTTACCTACACTGTGAAGTTTGACACGAACGGCGGAAGCACCGTAAAGAATGTGACCGTAAAGCGAAATGAGACCGTCGGAAACATCGGCGAGACGAAAAAGGAAGGCTTCGTGTTTGACGGCTGGTATTACGACGGCGAGTTCACAAAGCCGTACAGTGCCGATGACAGAATCACGGAGTCCCTGACTCTCTACGCTTCGTGGAAGGTCGATCCCCTGCGCCTTATTGTGCTGACGATAGGCAAAAACGAGGCGAGCGTATTCGGCGAAGAAAAGGTGAGCGACGCCGCACCCAAGCTTGCGAACAACAGAACAATGCTCCCGGCACGCTTTGTTGCCGAAAACCTCGGAGCGTCGGTTGAATGGGACGGCGAGAAGAGAGTTGTCACTGTAACCGGCAAGAACATTAAGACCGGCGAAGAGGTTGTGATTGTAATTACCATAGGTGCCGAAACGGCGACGGTAAACGGCGAGAGCGTGAAGCTCGACTCCCCCGCTTTCATCGAAAACAACCGCACCTACACTCCCATCCGCTTTATCTCCGAAAACCTCGGTGCGGACGTCGAGTGGGACGATGAAGCAAAGAGAGTTACGATTACAAAGTAAAAATATATCGTGAAACGCAGTTTTGCGAGGTACTCTGTCCCGATGCCGAAAGGTGTCGGGGCATTGCTTTGCCGCCGGAGTCCGGTTTCTTCGCTTTTCTTATCGGAAAATGCGGTATTATGCGAAAAAGTACAAATTATATTATAAATGCGGCATTTTTCAGCACAAAAGTATATTGACTTTTTTTGCAAAATGTTGTAAAATTACAGCAGGGCATATTTTACAAATAAATTACTTAAACATATGAAAAACCACAGCATGACAGAATCGGAGGAAGAAATGCTCGCAAACGAAAGATACGACAGAATAATGAACCTTTTGCAGAAGGACGGAGCGGTTTCGAGAGTAAAGCTTGCGGAAATGCTCGGAGTGACGCCCGAAACGGTGCGGCGTGATCTCACCTACATGGAATCCGAGGGGCTTCTCATACGTGTACACGGCGGTGCGATAGCAAAGCGCAGTATGGAGCTCAGGAGCAGTCTCGAGACGAGAAAGGGCGAGAACCTCGAGCTGAAAAAGGAGCTTTCGGAGAAGGCGGCGGAGTTTGTGCGTGAGGGAGACATAATAGGAATCGACGTCGGAACAACGGCAGTCACGTTTGCCGACGCTCTCAAGGCACGCTTCACGAGGCTCACGGTAATAACGCAGTCGCTCGACGTATTCAAGGAGCTGTGCGGCTTTGCGAAGTTTACGGTCATACTTCTCGGCGGAGAATACAACAGCAGTGAGAACGCACTTGACGGAGTGCTTACGGTGCAGATGCTTGAGAGTCTGCATATGCAGAAAGTGTTTATTTTCCCGTGTGCGATATCTCACGACCTTGAAATATTCAACTTTTCCGACGAGATGTATCTCACCGAAAGGCGCATGATAAAATCTGCGGACAAGGTATTCGTTCTCGCCGACAACACGAAATTCGGCAAGAGTGCTATGTACAGAATAGAAAGCGCAAGGGCAAACTTCACGTTTATAAGCGACAGCGGACTCTCCGAGGAACAGCGCCGGCACTTTGCGGAGATAGGCGGCAAGGTCTACTGCGCACGGAGCGCCGAAGAGAAGTACGGAAGGAGCATAAACAGTGCAATCAAGTACAGCGAAGAAGAGTGACCTCGGGGAGGCTTTTCAGATAGGTGCGATTTGCATCTTTTCATACATAACGAGTTATTTTATGCGGCACATTCTCAGCGTTTCGACGCCCGAGATGCTTGAGACGGGGCTCTACGGGAAGGAGTTTCTGGGGTCGCTTTCTTCGGCGTATATGCTGATGTATGCCGCCGGTCAGCTGATAAACGGGCGCATAGGCGACAAGGTTGCGTCGAAATACATGGTGCTTTTGGGGCTTGCGCTCTGCGGAGGTGCGTCGTGTGCGTTTCCGTTCTGCGGCTCTGCGGCGGCCGGATATCTGCTTTTTGCGGTCATGGGCTTTTCACTTTCGATGCTCCGGGGACCTCTGGTAAAGACGATAAGCGAGAACATGGAGCATATGTACGCACGCACGTGCAACGTATTTCTGTCGTTCGCCGGCTTTGCGGGACCCCTTATTGCGAGTCTTATTGCGATGGTGACGGGAGAATGGAAGGCGACCTTCGTTGCGGCAGGCGTACTTGCGGCGGCGATAGGCGTGCTTGCGTTTTTACTTCTTTCGAGGCTTGAGGCGTGCGGAGCGATAAGGAAAGTTGTGCGCACGGAGGAAACGACGTCGCTTTTCGGCGGATTTGCGAAGGTTTTCAGGCAGGACAAGTTTGTTTTTTACATGATAATAAGCGTGATAGTGGAGGTATCGTCGGCGTCGATAAACTTCTGGCTTCCGACCTATCTCACCGAGCGGCTTTTATTCGACAACAACACTGCGAACATGGTATTTTCGGGAATTGCGTTCGTGCGTGCGTTCATGCCGTTTGCGTCGCTTGTGCTGATACGTCTTCTTCGTGAGGACGGTGTGAAGATGGCAGGGCTTTGTTCCTCGTTATCGGCGTTGTTTTTCGCACTTACGGCGTTTATCGGCAACAGGTACATTAACGTTGCGCTTTTGACGCTTGCGCTCATGAGCATAAGCCTTATGTCTGCGCTTGTCTGGACGATTTACATACCGAGTCTCGGAAAGAGCGGAGTTGTTTCGACGGCGAACGGAGTTCTCGATTTCAGCGGCTACTTCTTCGCTTCCGCCGCAAACGTACTCTTCGCCGTGGCGGTAAAGCCTTTCGGCTGGGGCGGCGTCGCTCTTATCTGGGCGGCAATTGCGTTCGTCGGCGTCGTCTCTGCTGTCGTCGTTGCCTCTAAATCCCGAAACTGACGAAAGCAGTGTGGCAGGGGATTACGGGGGCTACGAGAGTTACGGGGGTGTACTTTTCTTGAAAGAAAAGTACCAAAAGAACTTTAAGGAGCAAAGCTGGCGCTTTGCAGGGGGAAATTTTAAGGATTACACCCACGCTCTATGGTATTTTGTAGGGCGTGGGTTTATCTCACGCCGCAG
>CAKSCN010000126.1 GCA_934444485.1 uncultured Eubacteriales bacterium
ACATTAACATTTTCATTGCCTTGTCTCTGTTTTTATGCTGGCTTCGCTCGTCCTGACACTCGACCACAATTCCCGTCGGCTTATGCGTAATTCTGATTGCGGAATCGGTTTTGTTGACGTGCTGACCGCCTGCGCCGCCGCTTCGGAAGGTGTCTATTTCAAGATCCGACGGATCTATTTTTACGTCTATTTCCTCAGCCTCGGGAAGCACCGCAACGGTAACTGCGGAGGTGTGTATGCGTCCCTGCGCTTCTGTTTCAGGGACACGCTGTACTCTGTGTACTCCGCTCTCGAATTTGAAGCGTGAGTATGCACCGTCGCCCTCTACCATAAACGACACTTCCTTGAATCCGCCCATCTCGGTCTCATTTGCGTTCATTAACTCAACCTTAAACCCTGCGGTTTCCGCATACATATTGTACATCCTGTAAAGGTCGTAAGCGAATAACGCCGCCTCGTCGCCTCCGGTACCTGCACGTATTTCGATGATAACGTTTCTGTCGTCGTTCTCGTCCTTCGGCAGAAGAAGTATCTTGAGTTCTCCCGTGACGGTCTTGAGATTTTTCTTCGCCTCATCAAGTTCTTCTTCGGCAAGAGTCAGAAGGTCTCGGTCTGCGTCTTTATCGGAGAGAATTTCCTCCGACTCGGCTATAGCTTCCAGAGCAGCACGGTATTCACGGTATTTCTCAATCACCGGGGTCATTAACTTATGTTCACGCATGAGCTTTGAATATTTTTCAGTATCCGAAACTATATCCGGCTGCATGAGCATATCGTTTATTTTATCATATTTTTTCTCGGCTTCCGCCAAACCTTCAAACATAAATGCAAACTCACTTTCATATTTCAGCTTTCGCTTATCACTTTTTTGATGTTCTTTTCAAGCTTTACCCTCGCAACGGACACTTCATGCCTGCAATTACGGCATCTAATCTTAACGTCGCTTCCGAGGCGAAGCACTTCAAACTTGTCGGCAGAGGGTGCGCAGGCGTGCGGCTTTTTCATGAGAAGTATATCGCCGACGGAAAACTGCTTGATTTTACTCTCCATAATTATTTCCCTCCGTTTTAACATCTTTGTCGCACCGTCGCTTTTTGCTACGGTAAGTATATCACGTATTTAATGCATTTTATAGGCTTATTTGGTAAATATTTTTCTCAACAGCTGCTTTGCGGTGATTATTATGAATTATTTAACATTTACTAAGTGGAAAAAAAACGGGAAACGTGGTAAAATTGCTTGATTATGTTTAAAAGGGGACGTGTAAATGTTCAAGGTAGGATTCGATAACGACAAATACATCAAAATGCAGTCGGAACAGATAAGGAAAAGAATATCGCAGTTCGGCGGCAAGCTTTACATGGAGTTCGGCGGCAAGCTTTTTGACGACCACCATGCTTCACGTGTACTTCCCGGTTTTCAGCCGGACAGCAAGCTCAAGATGCTTCTTCAGCTGAAGGACCAGGCTGAGATAGTGATTGCGGTGAGCGCACAGGCAATAAACGCAAACAAAAAGCGAGGCGACCTCGGCATTACTTACGACAACGAGGTTCTGCGCCTTATCGATATGTTCAGAGGCGTTGGGCTTTACGTCGGAAGCGTTGTAATTACCCAGTATGAGGGCGAACCGGCGGCTGACGCACTGAAAAGCAAGCTTTCCTCCGGCGGAATGAAGGTATTCACTCACTATAAGATAGAGGGTTATCCCTCGAATATTTCGCTGATTGTAAGCGACGGCGGCTACGGAAAGAACGACTACATCGAAACGACACGTTCTCTCGTTGTTGTAACGGCGCCCGGTCCCGGATGCGGCAAGATGGCAACGTGCCTTTCTCAGCTTTATCACGAACACAAGAGAGGAATTGAAGCCGGTTACGCAAAATTTGAGACGTTCCCTATCTGGAATCTTCCGCTCAAACACCCTGTCAACCTTGCATACGAAGCCGCAACTGCGGATCTTAACGATGTGAACATGATTGACCCGTTCCATTACGAGGCTTACGGCAAGGTAACGATAAACTACAACCGTGATATTGAGATTTTCCCCGTTCTCAACACGATGTTCAAAAAAATATACGGCGAGTCGCCCTACAAATCGCCGACAGACATGGGAGTCAATATGGCGGGAAACTGCATATTTGACGATGATGCTGTGTGCGAGGCATCGAAGCAGGAGATTATCCGCCGTTACTACACAGCACTCTGCGAGGAAAGAAAGCACGGCACGCACATAGGCGAAGCGGACAAGATAGAGCTTATCATGAACAGTGCCGGCATTTCCACCTCCGACAGAGCGGTCGTCACTGCTGCCGAAAGAGTGGGACGTGAAACCGGCGAACCGGCGGCGGCAATCGAGCTTAAGGACGGCACGATTATCACCGGCAAAACAAAGGAGCTTTTAGGAGCTTCGGCGGCGGTTGTTCTCAATTCTCTCAAGCATCTTGCCGGAATAGACGACGCCTACGAACTCATTCCCTCGACGCTTATCGAGCCGGTTCAGGATCTCAAGGTTACATACCTCGGAAGCAAAAACCCGAGACTCCACATAGACGAAATACTCGTCGCTCTCTCGGTCAGTGCGGCAAACAACAGCACAGCCGCTCTTGCGCTTTCTATGCTTCACGAGCTTGCCGGATGCGAGGCACACTCCTCGGTCATTCTTTCATCCGTGGACTCTTCGGTATTCAGAAAGCTCAAGGTAAACCTCACCTGCTCTCCTGAGTACCAGAGCAAGAGTCTTTTCCACATCTGATTTTAAATTTACAAAAAAGATTGCACCCTTCGACCGCATGAGCCGTTGGGTGCAGTTTTCATTATATCGGAATTGTCAGCTTGCGGCTTCCGTTTCTGTACTCTGTTCCTTTTTCGGATTTGTCGAGTGTATAATCTTTCTCGGACATACCTCTTCGCATTTTCCGCAATCGGTGCAGAGACTGTAGTCGATTTCCGCAACGGAGTCTGTTACCTTTATGGCACCGACAGGACAGTTCTTTTCGCAAAGCTTGCATCCGATACAGCCGACATCGCAGTAACTCTTGGTGACAGCGCCTTTATCGTGAGAAGCACATCCGACCCAATGCTGCGAATCGAAAGGCACAAGCTTTATAATGTGTTTGGGACATGAGCCGACGCACGCACCGCAGGCAACGCACTTCTTGCTGTCAACCTTGGCAACGCCGTTCTCAACGCTTATAGCACCGAACTTGCAAGAGGAGACGCACGTTCCGAGGCCAACGCATCCGTTGGGGCAGAGCTTATCTCCCCCGGCGAGAGCAGCCGCCGCTATGCAGTCGTGTACTCCTTCGTAGATGTACTTTTTCTTGGCAACATCGTTTGAACCCGAACACATAACCTGCGCACAGTATCTCTCTTTTTCGCCTGAGGACTCTACTCCGAGAACAGCGCATATTTCGTTTACCTTCTCGGCAGTCATGGCGTTGCAGGAATTTGCCGGAGCGTCGCCTTTAACTATTGCTTCGGCAAGAGCCGCACAGCCGGCATATCCGCATCCTCCGCAGTTTGCACCGGGGAGAATTTCGAGAACCTTTTCAATTCTCTCGTCTGTCTTTACTTCAAACACCTTGCTTGCAACGGCAAGGATAATACCGAGGACGCCGCTTATAACGGCAAACCAAAGCACGGCAGTCAAAATATCGTTCATAGCTCTCCCCTCCTTTACGCTATTGTTACGCCCTGGAAGCCGGAGAACGCCATTGCGATGAGTCCGGCAGTCACGAGCGCTATCGGAATACCCTTAAAGGCACGGGGCGGATCTGCAAGCGCAACTCTGGCACGCACTCCGGCAAAGATAACAATCGCCATGGTAAATCCGAGTGCGGAGAAGAAGCCGTAGAGCACCGAATGAATGAAGTCGTAGTTTTTCTGGATGCAGAGAATCGCACAGCCGAGAATTGCGCAGTTTGTCGTTATGAGCGGAAGATAAATTCCGAGAGCCGCATAAAGAGACGGTACATAACGGCGCAGGAACATCTCGATGAGCTGAACGAGAGCTGCGATTATGAGAATAAACGCTATTGTCTTGAGGTATTCGAGGTGATAGTTTACAAGTATGAGGTTGTATACAAGATTTGTTGCGGCGCAGGAAAGCGTCATAACGAACGTGACCGCACAGCCCATACCGACAGCCGTCGAGGGATTGTCGGAAAGTCCGAGGAACGGACAGCACCCCAAAAATTTCACGAAGATGAAGTTTTCGAGGAGTATTGCCGTAAGAGCAAGCATGAATATTTCCATTTACTCCGCCTCCTTTTCAAGTTTCTTTTCAGCCGTCTTTGCCTTTATCGCATTAACCGCAGCTATTACACATCCGAGAGTGATAAAAGCACCGGCAGGCAGAACAAGCATTTGGAGAGGCACATACGAGGACGGCATTACCTGCATTCCGAAGAATTTGCCCGTGCCGAGAATTTCACGGATTGTGCCGAGAATCGTGAGTGCAAACGTAAATCCGATACCCATGCAGAAACCGTCGAGCATAGATGCAACGGGACCGTTCTTCGAGGCAAACGCCTCAGCACGTGCGAGAATGATACAGTTAACCACGATAAGCGGTATGAACACGCCGAGCTGTGTGGCAAGGTCGGGCAAAAATGCGTTGATGAGAAGCTCAATTGCCGTTACAAAGCCTGAAATTATAACTATGTATGATGCAATTCTCACCTGCTTCGGTATAAACTTTCTCAAAAGCGAAATGAGAAGGTTCGACATAACGAGAACCGCCGTTGCGGACAGTCCCATGCCGATTGCGTTGTAAACACTCGTTGTTACGGCAAGCGTCGGACAAGTGCCGAGAAGCTGTACAAGTATCGGGTTATTGTTAAAAAGTCCGTCAGCAAGGCTCTTCAAAAATCCATTATTGTTCTTGCTCATTTTGCCGCACCTCCGTTTCCGTATATTTCATTCACGCACATGACAGCGGAATTTACGCCGGCAGTAACCGCCTTGGAGCTGATTGTCGCACCGGATATTGCATCGACGTTCTTTCCAACTGTAAGCTCGCCGCTCTTTCCGGCAAACTGCGCTGTGAAGCTTTCGCTCGACTTTACCTTATCTCCGATACCGGGGGTTTCGGAAAGTGAAGAAATGCTTACGGAAGTAATCACTTCATCGGTGTCGAAAGCTACAAGCATTTTAATCACGTCTTTAAAGCCTACGGGTTCGCATATAACCGCATAGCCTATAACGTTTCCGTCAGCGTCGAGAGCTTCGTGGGCTGAGACAACATTTGCAGTTGTAATTTCGCCGTCATACGTAGAGAAACCGGCTGCGTCGGGAAAAGCTTCGGTCAGGGCAGCGTTTGTTTTTGCCGCATCGTTCGCCGCAATTCTGTCAGCAGTAATGCCGTTTACAAAAGACACAAGAAGTGCGATAACGGCGCATATAAGAAGAAGTTTCAGCGGTATGAGAATAAGCTCTTTCTTTTCAGAGTTACTTAACGTCATTCTTTTTCACACCTCCGAATACTCTCGGCTTTGTAGCCTTGTCAATATACCAAACAAAAAGATTCATGATGAGTATCGCAAAAGAAACGCCTTCGGGATATCCGCCGAAGTATCTTATAAACACTGTTATAAGTCCGCATCCGATACCGTAGATTATTCTTCCGAACTTTGTCGCCGGGGACGTTACGTAGTCGGTCGCCATAAAGAGCGCACCGAGGAAAAGGCCGCCCGTCAAAAGCTCGCAGAGCATAAAATCAAGTCTGCCCATGCCGCCTACGGGGAAAAGGAATGTAACAAGAGCGACCGTACCTATGTATGAAACAGGTATATGCCATGTAATAACACGTCTGAGAAGCAGATAAAGCGCACCGCAGAGAAGCAGAACCTCAGATACCTCGCCTATACAGCCGCCGTGATAACCGTATGCAAGCTCGCCGAACGTGAGTATCTCTCCGCCCACTCTCGGAGCGTGACCTATCTTGAGAAACTCATTTGCAAGCGGCGTTGCCGAAGCTGTTGCGTCTGCCGCATTACCGAACCACGAAAGCTTATTGAGGGAAAATGCGGACGAGCCGAAGTAATTCGGGAAGCAGGCAAACATGAAAACTCTCGCCGCAAGTGCGGGATTGACCACGTTTTTGCCTATGCCGCCGTAAAGCTGTTTTACTATGACTATTGCGAAAAATGCGCCGATAACGATTACCCAAAAAGGGAGTGTGTGCGGAACGCAGAAAGCAATCAAAACGCCGGTCACTGCGGCTGACATATCGCCTATTGTCGTACTCTTCTTCATGAGCTTTCTGTAGAGATACTCAAAAAGAACACAGGAGGCAACAGACACAAGCGTCAGCGTGAGCGCTCTGAATCCGAAATTCATGACGGCGAAAACAAGCGCCGGGAAAAGAGCAATAAGCACATCCGACATGATCGAAGCCGTCGTATCCTCATGCTTCATATGCGGAGATGATGAAACCTTAAAAAAATCCATTTCCAACTATCCTTTCATATCATCGAAATTTAAACAAGCGCACGTAAGAGGCGTATCACTTCTTCAGCTTGTTCTTTTTTTCGCGTATCTTGCCTTTGGCAACTCTTATGTGCTGAACAATCGGCACGTTGCCGGGACAGGTATATGTACAGCAGCCGCACTCAACGCAGGACATAGCATTGAAGCTCTCACAGGTATCGTAATCGCCTTTTGCGGAAAATGCCGCAAGATAGTTGGGCATGAGGTGCATGGGACAGGCCGAAATACAGCGTCCGCAGTGGATACAGTTCGGCTCGGTCTTTTTAATTTTCTCGGGAGAAAGCGCAAGAAGAGCCGAGGTTCCCTTTGTTACGACCGCATTCATGTCCCACTGCGCAAAACCCATCATAGGACCGCCGTTGACGAGTCTCTCGGGCTGTTTTGAGAAGCCGCCGCAGAACGCTATAACGTCATCAAACGACGTGCCGAGAGGAACGGAAAGATTAGCCGGCTCTTTTATGCAGTCACCGGCGACGGTAACGATTCGTCTTATGAGCGGCATTCCCTCGTAGAACGCATGACGCACGGCGGCGCAGGTCTCCGTGTTGAAAAGCACGCAACCGACGTCAGCCGGGAGTTTTCCTGCCGGAAGCTCTGTCTTTTTGAGAGCGTATATTATCTGGCGCTCATCGCCCTGAGGATACTTTGTTTTGAGGACCGCAATCTCAACGGAGTCGTCCTCGCTTGTGAAGTCACGCAAAAGCTTTATCGCATCTTTCTTGTTGTCCTCAATCGCAAGCGTCACCTTGCCGAGTCCGAGTGCGTGCATGAGAATTTTTGCGCCGTATACAACACTCTCCGCATCTTCAAGCATCAAGCGGTGGTTGGCGGTTATGTAAGGTTCGCACTCCGCACAGTTGACAATGAGGT
>CAKSCN010000127.1 GCA_934444485.1 uncultured Eubacteriales bacterium
GCGGATTGTTGAGGCGAATGACGTAGCTGCCGTCCAAGTATGTGCCGTTGCAGCCGTAGTAATTGTACTCGCTCACGAGCTTTAAAACAAAAACGATTTCGTCGTCAGTGATTTCGGCGGTAATTTCCGATATCATGGGATTTTCGCCGACCGTAATTTTCGGAACCGACTCGTTATTTGCCTCAAAGAAGGTAACACGCATCTCGTCGCCCGACACTTTCATATCGACGGGAGTATTCTCACTTATACCGAAGCTTACCTCGGTGTAGTTTTCTTTGTTGTTGAGAGCCGATTCGCATACAGACTTTACCTTAACGTCCGAAACGGTATTGTACGCAAGCTTTTGTCCCTCGGTTATCTTTACACTGTCACGGCTCACATAACCGCCGAATTTAAGCCTGTAATAATCACCCTCGAGTCCCGTCACATAGTCCCGCATCCCGGCGTTAATCGGTGTGTAATCCGAATAGAAGGACGAAGTCGGCGAAATTTTCAGCTCCGTGTAGTCGTTTATGACCTCGGCATATATGAACGCTCCGTCGGCAAGCTCCTTTACTTCACCTGCCGTCTTTGTTGCGGTTTTATTTCCGTTTGTGGCAACAAAGCGAAGCTCGCCGAGACTCTTCGCCGTATTCTCGTCGGCGGTTTCGGGTATTGTAACCGAGCCTTTATACACCTCGATTGTAAGTCCGTCGTTTGCGGAAAAGCCTATTGTGGGTTTTAGTTCGACCTCGGCAACATCCCCTATATACGCCATGACCTTGCTTCCTGCCGGAGCCTGCACGGTAAGATTCAGCTTTTCTCCGCTCATTACCCACGACTCCCCCGAGGGCGAGGTTTTTCCGATTGCGTACTCGTCCATTTTTACGGGCGTATCGGAGGAGGTCTTTTTTGTCACGGTATGCACGTATTCAGTGCCGTTTTGCTCGATTGCAATTTTGTTTACGCCCTCTGTGAGCGTTTCGTATATGCTGAAATATCCGTTTTTGGTTCTTGAAAGCTTTTCGCCGTCACGGGTCACTGGATATGACGGATCGGAGGTTCCCATGAGGAAAACCGTCTGATACTCGGCTGTGCTGTCATTCTCGGGCGTGTTTATCTTAAGCGGCTCGCCGGTGTGTTCGGCAGGTTTATACTTAAGCTCGGAGGCGTACATTTTCGACAGTGCTTCCATAAGTCCTGCATTATTTTCGGCAATGTCCGCATATCCGTAGAAAATGCTTCCCTTACAGCACATAAGGCTTCTGCCGAACTCCGCCTGAAGCGGTATCTCGTTTTCGGAAAAGTCCTCCGCCTTGTATGCGGCGTGACCTATATACATATCGACACCGGTTCCGTCGAGATTTGCGTTCCACCACCTTGCGAGAGTATCGAACGGCGCACTGTCCGAGGTAAAGCTCCAGTAAATCTGCGGCGCAAGATAATCCACGATTCCTTCGTTAGCCCACGCTATAGGGTCACAGTAAAGCGAAAAGTACGATTCGAGACCGTTTGTGTCACTGCCCTTTATGTATGTGTCCGAACCGGAATTTGCCCAGATGCCGAAGGGGCTTACTCCGAAGCGGCACTCGGGATTAAGTTCTTTTATCGCAGAATAAACCTCACGTATAAGCATTGCGACGTTCTCTCTTCTCCAATCCCCGAGTTCCATACCGTCGCCATACTTTTCATAAGCTGCCGTATCATCAAACTCCTCGCCGCTTACCGGGTACGGGTAGAAATAGTCGTCGAAGTGTATTCCGTCAAGAGACGGATAATTCTCGACAAGTTCCTTTACTCCGTTCACGCAAAGCTCACGCACCTCGGGAAGTCCGGGGTTAAAGTAACGCTTTCCGTCGCCGTAAGCAACGGTGTATTCGGGGTGAAGCCTTGCAGGGTGGTTCGCACTGAGCGCCGTGACGTCGTGTTTGGGGGAAGAAGTGCTTCCGGAGGTAATTCTGTAGGGGTTTATCCATGCGTGAAGCGAAATGTTTCTTTCGTGCGCTTTTTTGATGAAATATGCGAGAGAGTCAAAGCCTTTTTCGGGTGCCTTTCCCTGTTCGCCGGTAAGATACTCGGACCACGGGAAAATATCCGACGGGTAAAACGCATCGCCGCTCGGCCTTACCTGAAAGAATATCGCATTAAAGCCGGCTCTCTCGCAGTTTTCGGTTATCGCATCTATCTCGGAAGCCATCTGCTCGGCAGAGACTCCTTTTTCGGAAGGGTAGTTGATATTCATTATAGTGGCAATCCACACGCCACGTAGTTCGTTTTCTTTGTCAACGGTAATCGCCGGAATGTCGCCGTTTACGATATTCCCCACTGTGGAAGAACCGTTTGAATCGTCTCCCGGGAAAACAAGGTTCTCAGGAGATTTGCCGTTTGCGCCGTCCGAAAGAAACGAAAATGCGCAATAGCCTATGAGAATTGCCGTAAAGAGAATCGCAACCGATATAACGACAATCGGCACAATATTTCTTTTATCTGTAAAGAAAGAAAAAAACTTCATATACACCCTCCCGGAAAAGCTTATCGCACACGGTACTGCATGGCAGACGGTGCGGTCATGCCGAAAAAAGTCGGCACTCATATAATTATACAATATTTCGAGCGTTTTTTCAATTGAAACATGGGTTATAGTGTTACACGTATGTAAACTTTTGCGGTAAAATACGAAAAAGCGGCTTACAAAAACACATTTTGCCCTTGCAATAACGTCGGAACTGTGATAGAATAGCATGACAGTACAGAGTCGGTACTGCTTGTTGCGGCACAAATACTCTGACTCGGAGGTAGAAATCATGGTTTCGGCATTGCAGAACACTGCGGCTTCCGTCAAAAGCTATTTTCGCTCGACCGACACAAAGCTGATTTACTCAATATATATTCCGATCTTCATCGATAATTTCATGACCTTCATGATAAGCATGATACACATGACAATGGTTTCGGGGCTCGGAGAAGAAGCGATGTCGGGCGTCGGTCTTGTCGGTCAAATGAACGCCTTTATCACAGCAGTTGCGATTACCGGCATTTCGTCGGGTGTGACCGTTATCGTGTCGCAGTATGTCGGTGCAAGAGACGCCGCAGGTGCTTCTCACTCAGCCGGTCAGGGCATTCTCGTTTCGGTGCTTCTTTCGCTTGCGGTTGCGGCGGCGCTGATAGTATTTCCGAGACAGGTATTTCTTCTTTGCTACAGTAAAGCCGAAGAGGCGGTCGTTGCCAATGCCGTGACTTACCTCGTTCCGCTTTCCGCATCACTTCCGTCTTTTGCAATCTATCAGGCTGCATTTTCCATAAGCCGTGCAAACGGAGACAACCGTTTCTGCCTCATTATTGCGGTTGCGCTGAACCTCTTGAACCTCATTGCGGCATACATACTTATCTATGTGTTCGACCTCGGAATTTTCGGGGCCGGTCTCGGGTATGTAATTTCACGAACGGCGGCTGCGGCTTACTGCCTGTACTATCTGTTGAAGAAAGGGTATCTTGCAAGGCTTTCTCACATCTTCACCGTAAGCTTCGGCTATATGTGGAAAATACTGAAGATAGGCTTCATAATGGGCTTTGAGAATATGCTCTTCAATTTCGGAAAGACGCTCACAACGGGCGTCATAGTTGCGGCAGGAACGGTTCATGTCGCCGCAAACACCGCAGTTACGTCCGTATTCAATGTTCTCACCACTCCTTACGTTGCCGGTTCCACGGTGAGTCTTACCCTTGTGGGCAGATATATCGGCGCCGACGAAAAGGAGGAGGCACGGTCAATTGCTTGGAAGGTTTTCTTCTTTGTATTCCGTTGGCAGGCGCTCATGTGCCTTGCGGTGGCTCCCTTTTCACGCCAAATAATCGGATTTTTTGCGCAAAACCCGGATGTTATCAGTCTCTCGTTGGTGCTTCTCTATATGAACCTTATCGCAATGCCGTTCTTCGGTCCTATGGTAGGTCCTGCGCTTCAGTCACTGAGCGGTGCCGGAGACAACATATTCAAAGCCGCAGTATCGGTCACTTCAATGTGGCTTTTGCGAATAGGTCTCTGTTACATACTCGCCGGCGGCTACTTCCCGATTTTCGAGCCGATAAGGGGAGTTATAGGCGTTTGGATAGCGCAGACAATAGATTTGTTTGTAAAGGGCGGAATTATGACGGCGAGAACCTACGGAAGAAAATGGCTCAACAAGAAAATCGTGTAAGGCTGACAAAGCGAAAGAATTTAAAAGTGTAACAGCGATACAAACGACAAAAGGAAGGTATAAATGATAAACACCGACTCTCTCAAGCTTGAAAGCATAAACGAGAGACTGAGAATATATCAGGGCAAAGGGGTATTCTCCTACGGCACGGACGCAGTACTGCTCGCCGCCTACGCCGCATCGTCGGTTCTCGGCGCTTCGGGAAAAACAGCGGTTGATTTGTGTTCCGGCACGGGGATAATCGGTCTCATGCTACTCGACAAACTCCCGGGACTCAACGTCAAAGCGGTTGAGATAAACGCACAGGCGGCGGAAATGTCGGAAATGAGTGCCGAGAAAAGCGGACTGTCGGACAGATACGCAGTCATAAAGGATGACATAAAAAACACGAGGAAGCACTTTGAAGCCGAAAGTACGACGTTTATCGTATGCAATCCGCCGTACATGACCTCGGACTGCGGAAAGATGTGTCCCGAAGAGGGGCGAAACATTGCACGCCATGAAATACTGTGCGGCCTCGACGATGTTTTTGCGGCGGCTTACTATCTTTTAAAATCGGGCGGTCGGATTTTTCTCGTGTATCGTCCCGACAGGATATTGAATCTTTTCGCCTGCGCAAGAAAGAATAAATTCGAGATAAAGCGCATGACGCTTGTTTCGTCGGTTGAAAGAAGAGCTCCCAATCTAATTCTGTGCGAAGCGAAAAAGCAAGCGCGTGAAGGAACGGTTATGGGTAAAAACTTCTGCATTTGCAAAGATGACGGCAGTTTCACCGATGAAATGCTCGAGGTCAGAGAAAAAGGAGTGTACAACTTTGGATAAAGAAACAAGCCTTGAATTAGCTTTCGAAAAGGACACGGGAAAATGGGTTGAAAGCGGTGCGCTGTATGTTGTGGCAACGCCGATAGGAAACCTTTCCGATATTTCGGAGCGTGCGTTGGCGGTGCTTCGTGAGGTTGACTTCATAGCGGCGGAGGACACACGTGTGAGCGGAAAGCTCTTGTCGCTTCTTTTGCCCGGTGTGAAAAAGAGCATTGTAAACTACTTTGAGCATAACAAAGGCGTTATGGGCGAAAGAGTCATCGAACGCCTTTTGAACGGCGAGAGCTGTGCGATAGTTACCGACGCCGGAACTCCTGCCGTTTCGGATCCCGGAGAGGATCTTGTCAGACTTGCGCACGAAAAGGGCGTCAAGGTTGTGCCTATTCCCGGGTCATGCGCCGCTGTAACGGCTTTGAGTGCGTCGGGAATGCCGTCGGTGAGGTTTACCTTTGAGGGGTTTCTTCCTCGTGACGGCAAAGAAAAAAAGGAGCGTCTTGAGGAATGCGCCTCCGAAAAACGGACAATGATATTCTATGAAGCACCGCACCGCATTGCAAAGACCCTTGCCGAAATGAAGGAGTATTTCGGTGACAGAAGGCTTTTTATTGCACGTGAACTTACGAAGCTTAACGAAGAGCTGTACACCACCACACTTTCTGAGGCACTATCCGCATTTGAAAGCAAAGAACCCAAAGGTGAGTTCGTTCTCGTAATTGAAGGCAAAAAGGAGAATGCCGACGACGCTTTTTGGAAGAGCATGACGATTGAGGAACACGTTGATTTCTACACTGAAAAGGGGCTTTCCTCCATGGACGCAATAAAGCAGACGGCAAAAGACAGAGGAGTCGCAAAAAACCAAATATATAAAGCCGTAATGAAAAAGTAAAAATATGTAAATATTTAATACTTGACAAAACTGAATTTTTCAATTATAATGAAGCGACGAATGCGGAAGTGTTTACATTAGCTCCGTTATTCGGTTTACGGCGAAAGCCGCTTCTCTTACGTGCAAATACATAAAACGAACATATTTCAATTTCACAATCGGAGGTTATAATAATGGTAATCGATAAGGTAAAAGGTATTCTTGCAAAGCACCTCGGCATAAATGCTGCAAATATCGCCGACGACGCACTCGTTCTCGAGGATCTCGGCGCAAATTCGCTCGATGTTGTCGAAATGGCGATGTCCATAGAAGATGAACTCGGCGTATGCATTCCCGACGAAGATGTAATAAATCTGCGTACCGTAAAGGACATTGCGGATTATATCGAAAACAATATGTAATCTTTTGAAAGTACCGCCCTGCGGCACTTTGACTGCGTTCTTTGCGCAGTGAATACGTTTGACGTGGGGAGGGCTGCCGAGTGACAGACTCCCCTGCTCTTTTTGATATTGACGCAGAGCAATAACGCCTGCGCTGATATATACAAATTACATTTTACGTACAGACTGCGGCTTTTCCCCGCTTTGTGTACAAGGAAAGAAAAGGAGAAAAATCATGGAAAAAAGAACGGTCTACGCCGACAACGCCGCAACCACAAGGGTAAGCCCCGAGGTTGTCGCGGCAATGCTTCCGTACTTCACCGAAGTGTACGGAAACCCTTCAAGTCTTCATACCGTGGGTCAGGTTGCAAAGGAAGCGCTTGACGCCTCGAGAAAGAAAATCGCCGATATTCTCGGCTGTGCGCCCGAGGAAATATTCTTCACCTCCTGCGGCACAGAATCGGACAACTGGGCAATTAAGGGTACTGTCGGTGCAAAGATTAAAAACGGTAAGAAGCACATCATCACGACCAAAATCGAGCATCATGCGGTACTTCATACCTGCGAGGCGCTTGCAAAGCAGGGCTGCGAGGTTACGTATCTTGACGTTGACAAGTACGGCAAGGTAAATCCCGACGACGTCGAAAAGGCTATACGCCCGGACACGGCGATTGTTGCGGTCATGTACGCAAACAACGAGGTAGGCACAATTGAGCCTATCAAGGAGATTGCGGATATTTGCCATGCTCACGGAGTGACATTCTTCACGGATGCCGTTCAGGCGGCAGGTGCGCTCCCTATAAACGTGAAAGAAATAGGTTGTGATTTGCTTTCGGCATCGGGTCACAAGATTCATGCCCCCAAGGGCATAGGTATTCTATACGTAAAGAAAGGCACTCGCCTTGCAAATCTCATCGACGGCGGCGGTCAGGAGCGTTCCAAGCGTTCGGGCACCGAAAACATTCCGGAAATCGTGGGACTTGCGAAGGCATTCGAGCTTTCACGTGAGAATATGAAGAACAACGATGCGCTTATTGCCAAGAGGGATCGTTTGATTAAAGAGATTCTTACTATTCCGGAT
>CAKSCN010000128.1 GCA_934444485.1 uncultured Eubacteriales bacterium
GCTTACACCGCCCATTATTTCTTTTATGTCGCGCAGTATGAGATTTCTGTAGTGCGCACTTTCACGCCTTGTGATTCGGTGTTCTGGGCAATAGCACGGCTCGGGGGCAAGAATTGTAAGAACATCGGAGTAGTGTAGGCCGTCAAAACCTACTTTGCGCATTTTTTCTATATTCGGTTTAAAGTATTTTTCGTATGCAACCTTGGAACAGAGAAAGTGCGCTCTGCCGCCGCTCCACACCGCTTTTTTCATTATACTTCCGTCATGGAGCGTTGTGATGTCTTTCTCGTCCCACGTGTCGGCTATGGTGTAAGCGTCCGTATAGTTGTCGTGAGCGGCAATGCTGTAGCCGTTTTCTTTTGCGTATGCGATAAGCTCACGAAGCTTTTCTTCACCGCCGAGAGATTCTTCAACAGGGAATGCCTGCGGCCATCTGCCGTCGTGACCCTTAATGTTCCAGCCGATAAGTACAAACTCTGCTTTGTCTATTCCCACCTTGCGGAAAGTGTCGATAAGCTCTTTAACCTTGTTAAAGGTCATCGCAACCTTCATTGGCGGCTCGTTTTCAACCGTCTGATATTCGACCGGACTCGGCGCAGGCTTCCACCCGAGACGGAGTCTTACCTGCATTGCATCGAGACTGTAGCCGAGCTTAGGAGATTTAGCGATGCGTTCGGCAAGCGTCGTTATTCCGCATTCGTTCAAAAGATAGTCTCTGTAGTTGTGCGCGATTTTTACATATGTATGCGTACCTTCGTCAACAATAAATCGAACCGTCAGATCTTCGTGAGAGCAAGGCTCATCTTCATATTCTCGGAAACGAAAGACAGGATACGAGCTGTAGTCTCCGTTTTCTCCGATATTTATATCGTATCCGACAAAAGCGTCGTACTGTCCGCTTGTAATAATGCAGGAATACGCCGCATTTTCCGTAATTTGACCGAATGCAGGCATTGTGCCGCCTGTCCAGTGTGCATTGTATATCGCAAGAAGCACGAATTCCGTCGGCTCTTTATCCGCAGTGTATTTGATTACCGTTCCCGACTGCCTCGGAAGCAGAATATACCCGTCTTTTCCTGCGCACGCTTTCATCGGTTGATAACGAACCGCAATATACCTGATTTTTTTGTCGGCGTCGTTTATGCCGCTGAAGGGGATTTTAACGGTGCAGGTATTTCCGCTTTGAGACAATATAGCTCTGAATGAGAACTTGCCGTCGGTTACAATTCCGTCCGCATTTGCGGCAAAGGTCTTTCTCTCGCCGTGCATGAATTCGGTTTCAAACGTAAAGTCGTTTATACTGTATGTCATAAGCATTTACCTCCGAAGAATGATTCCATGGTATTATACACCGAATAAGGCGGCATGGAAAGAGCAAAACAATCAAAGTCTTGTAAATATCGGTCAAATTACATAAGCGTCTGCGAGTTTATTACGAGACCGAATTTCAAACCGAGCTTGTCCGCCGCTTTTTTGCAGAGAAGCATACGGTTGAGGAAAATCTCAAAATAGTCCATAACGGAGCTGTAGGCGGTGTCTATTTCGAGAGTGAGCGTTATTCCGGTTTTGTCGTCCGACACCGCAAGACAAGCGCTTTTTACCGAATAGTTTACTCTGTCGTGAATATCGAAATTAAGAGTGTCGGAGTTGCGCACTCTGCTTCTTCTTACGTCCGATTTATCGGCAAGGATGAGTGCTGCGGCAACGGCATTGACGGGAACTCCGGTGCCTTCGTCGTGATTACCTATCGCCGTTACGATTGTTGCTATATCCTCTGCCTCAAAGCCGAGATTGTCAAGTATTCTGAACGCCATAACTGCGCCGCTCTGGGAATGCTCGGTTCTGTTCACGAGGTTTCCGATATCGTGAAGATATCCGGCGATTTTCGTTATTTCGCAGGTATGCTCATCGTAACCGAGAGTTTTGAGAATTGCGCTTGCCTCTTCGGCGACCTTGCAGACATGGGCGAAGCTGTGTTCGGTGTATCCGAGGGTTATCAGGGATTCATCGGCTTTCGTGATATATGTACGAATGGCTTTGTTCTTTTTGAGTTCTTCGTATGAAATCATATTATACCTTCCTTTACTTGTTTTCTAAAACCGCTGCTTTTCGGAGAGATGCTTTCTGTATTCCGAGGGAGACATCCCGGTGTGTCTTGAAATGAAACGTGAGAAATACTTGGGATCCGAGAAGCCCGACATTGCGGAGATTGCGGCTATGGGACAGTACTCGGAACCGAGAAGCTCGGACGCATAGTCAAGCCGTAACGACGAGGTGTATTCCGAAGGAGAAATGCCCTTGCACTCGGTAAAGACTCTGCGCAGATAAGCTCCGCTCACCCCGAGAGTGCGGCACAGCTCTGATATCGAAAAGTCGCAGCTGCGGAAGCTTTTACGTATAATCGCCGCCGCTTTTTCGGCGCATTCCTCCGCACGTGTTAAAGGGTGATAGGGCTTGTTGTCGCCGCATTCACAGATTTTCCAAAGTATCCCGTAGAATTGCGACAGCATTTTGTATTCAAAGTGAGGTTCTTTCTCAATGTATGTGTTGAACAGTCCTCCGAAATCTCCGCCGAACTCACACTTGGGTGAAGCTTTTACGCAGAAAGGACTGCTGGGAAACACATCGGAAACAAAGTGAATTGCTATGATGTTCTCGCTTTCGTGCTTCGATATGTAGTCAACGCCCTTTGGAATATAGACAAGGTCTCCCGTTCCGACTTCAAAATGTGAATCGGCGGAGGTGAAAACCGCATTTCCGTGTATTCTGTATGAAAGCGCACAGAAGTTACGTCTGCGGCAAATATCCTCGGAAGTGTCCCACGACATATTGAGTACGGAGAGGATTTTAAGGGAGGCGGTATCAAAATTCGGAGTCATTGCAAATCACCGTCCTTTGTATGATGCAACCGCACAACCGAAATTATATCACTTTGCCGTTTTCTTGTCAACAAAGCATTTGAAATTTTTATGTAAAAGTTGCGAAAAATGCACCTCGGTTTGCGCTGAGGGGATTTACATTCAAGGCTTTGTATGCTATTATTTAGGCATAAAGTAAAGTTTCATTCATTGGAGGACGCTATGCAGATTATACCTACGCCTACGGCCGAAACAGCAAAATGCGGCGAATTCGTTTTGCCGGAGAAGATTTATCTTAAAACAAGAAAAATATCAAACAAGAGCTTTATAAGGCTTGCAAAGGAATTGACACAGACATTCTTCGGCGGCACGTCTGTGCTTGAAGTTATCGAGACTCCGAGTGTTCCCGACAAAGCGGCAATAATAGACGCCGCAAACAGTGCCGAAGCGGCAAAGCTTCCGAGTGAACTCAGCCTCGGTGAGAATGAGTATGTTCTCGATATTGAGGCGGACGGCGCAACTATCCTTTTTCGTGATGAAAAGGCGCTCATTCACGCTTTTATGAGTTTTCTCATGGGCTTTGAGATGAAAACAAAAGGAAGGTACACAGCACCCTGCCGCTTGATTGAGGATCGTCCTTCAATAAGCTTCAGAGGCGTACATCTTTGTGTTTTTCCCGAAACAACGCTTGATTTTCTCAAAAAGTGCGTAAGTGTTTGCGGAATGCTCAAGTATACGCACATCGTAATTGAATTTTGGGGAACATACAGATACGCCTGTACCGACCTCCTTTCTTGGGATAGTGCCTACACGAAAGAAGAGCTGCTGCCGATTATCGACGACATAAGGGGCTTCGGCGCAGAGCCCGTTCCGATGTTGAATTTCCTCGGTCATGCGTCCCAGTCAAGGGTCATGGGCGGCAAGCACGTCACACTCGACAGACATCCGGAAGCGGAGTATTTGTTTGAAAACGACGGGTGGACATGGCGTGTTGACGAAAATGAAACACGCGAACTTATCGAAAGTGCGGCAAGAGAGCTGTGTGAGCTTTTCGGAGAGGGTGAGTATTTCCATTTCGGCTGTGATGAAGTCTATTCGATTATGCAGAGAGACGATCAGGCAGAGTTTCTTGAAAGACATCTCGGCAGGATTGAAAGGTTCTCGGAAAAGCTCGGCAGACGTCCGCTCATATGGGGCGATATGCTCATAGATTTTGAAAGGGCTTTTGCGGACAGAGGTGCGAACAAAGAGACACTTGACGGTACTCCCGGACTCGAAACCTATAAGGCTTTGGCGAAGCTCTCGAAGAGACACGTTCTGTGCGATTGGCAGTATTTTATAAGAACCGGCAGGGCGGTGACTGCGGAACAGTTTACGGAAAAAGGCTTCGATACGCTTCTTTGCCCGTGGACAAGAGGGGACAATATGCGGCTGCTGTGCCGTGAGGCAGTGCGCCTTAACTGCATGGGTATTCTCATGACGACGTGGCACACGATTATGGAGAATTTCGGTGCGCTTGCTGAGTGTGCCGATTATATGTGGTCGCCCGACGCTGAAAGCAGGCACTCTGCCTATCAGACGGTATGCGCCACGCTTGTTCGTAAACTCGTTCCGTCAAAGGACTATGCCTCGTCCGGTTGGCAGGCAAATCAGCTTACGTTTAACAGATACTGATATGGCGTGCAACGGAGAGCGGTTCTGCTGTTCTCCGTTTAATTTTTGTGCGATTGTTTTCCAAAATGTAAATGTTTATAATCCGATATTGACAAACTAACGGGAATTAGTTATAATTGAAGCACATGGGGAAATGTGCTAAAGCACGGACTCTGTGTAATATTACGCATAATTTTGCGTTACGAAAAGAAAGGAGAATACTTTTTGAAGTATAGTATTAACGTGGAGTGTGCAGTCAACCGGGAGGTTGGCAGGTAACACCGAATAAGGTTCCGCCGTCCTCCCGGAATGGCATTGCTACTTGTACATTCAGGAGGATAATATAATGAACCGAGAAAATAAAAAGAAATCGTTTGAAAACGGATACTACAAGACACATAAATGCAACGACAGTTTTGACTGCAAAGTATGCGGAAGACTCGTCACTCCGACAGGTGCCGGAACCGATCACAGAAACCATTGCCCAAACTGCCTTTCGAGTTTGCACGTTGACGATGAACCCGGAGACCGTGCTTCCGAATGCGGAGGGATTATGGAACCCGTTGCGGTTTGGGTGAGAAAAGGCGGCGAATGGGCGATCATTCACAGATGTCGCAGATGCGGAAAGCTGTCGTCAAACCGAATTGCGGCGGACGATAACCCTATGAAGCTTATGAGCGTTGCGATGAGACCGCTGTGCGAACCGCCGTTCCCGATAGAGCGTATAGAAGAACTTACGGCTCTTATGGGCGGTGAGGGCAGTGTGCGGTAGAACGGAAGCCGTTTGCCGAGGAAGGAGAACGAGTGAAAAAGCTTATATTTGTGAACGGAACTATGGGAGTCGGCAAGACCGAAACCTGCCGTTATCTCAAAAAGCTGCTTGCGCCCTCCGTGTTTCTTGACGGCGATTGGTGTTGGGATATGGAACCGTTTACGGTAGATGACGCCACAAAAGCGATGGTGATTGACAACATTTCGCATCTCTTGAACGGCTTTCTTTCGTGCCCCGATTTTGAAAATATTGTTTTCTGTTGGGTAATGCACGAGAAGTCGATTGTGGATGATATCCTTGAAAGAATCGATTCGGCAAGGTACGACAAATTCTTCCTATTTACGCTTGTTGCTTCCGAAGAGGCTCTTGTTGCAAGGTTGAGAAAAGACATTTCCGAAGGCAGGAGAAAGCCGGACGTAATTGGCAGAAGCCTTGAGAGGGCGTCGCATTACAGGTTTGCAGACAGTGTTAAAGTTGACGTTACAAAAATCACCGCCGAAGAAGCCGCCTTGGTAATTGCCGATGCGGTGAACGGTGATTGATCGATTTTGTTTTATTGCGTATGAAACGGCAAGCTTCGTTTTTTCGGAGTTTGCTGTTTTTATAATATAGTTTACCGAAAACACTTGATTTTTCGGCGTCAAAGTGGTAAAATGGAAAAAATCGGATTAGGGCATTATTACAGCAAACGAAAGGAAATGCAATATGAAAATATCTTTTATAGGTGCCGGAAACATGGCAGGTGCAATAATCGGAGCGATTCTCAATTCCGGTCGGACGCTTCCCGAGGAAATATGCGTTTACGACAAGCTCAGTGAAAAATGCGAGGCGTTTTCCGCAAAGGGCGTACACTGTGCCGCAACTCTAAAAGAAGCCGTCGAATTATCGCCTTGGGTTCTTATTGCCGTAAAACCGCAGGATATGGAAAGTGTGCTCACGTCTGTTAAGAACGACTGCTCGGGCTCTGCCGCAAAAACCTATATCTCGATTGCGGCGGGAATTTCTACAGGCTACATTGAACGTATACTCGGCAAATGCGCCGTTGTTCGTGTAATGCCCAACACTCCGCTTCTCGTCGGTTGCGGAGCGACGGCAATTTCGAGGAACTCTTCGGTTACCGACAAAGATTTCACCAAAATATGCGGCATTTTTGCGGCGGCAGGCACGGTGTCGGTTCTCCCAGAGGAGAAAATGAACGCTGTTATCTCCGTCAATTCCTCGAGTCCGGCGTACTTCTTTGCGTTTGTAAAAGCGATGATTGATGCCGGGGTGAAGCAGGGGATAGATGAAAAGGTCGCTTCGTCTCTTGCGATAGGAGCGGCAATGGGAGCGGCAAAAATGCTTGAGTCGTCCGGTATGACTCCGGAGGAGCTTATACGCATGGTGAAGTCGCCCAAAGGCACTACCGAAAAAGCTCTTGACGTTTTTGAAAACGAAGATCTGCACGGCATGGTTGAACGTGCAATGGAGGCGTGTACCGTTCGTGCGGATGAACTCGGAAAATGACAAACACTCTTCCGAGAGCCGTGCTTTCGAGGTTTACGGCTCTTTTGACCAAAATGTTTACAGTTGATTTACTACAGAGTTAATATATGAGGTTTATAATTGCTCCATGGTTTTTAATGCATGACAATTGTTTTCCTCGGAGGTACTATTTTGAAATTCAGCAATCCTTTTGATATGTCAAAGCCGGGAAAGGGCGTAAAAAAAGAAGATGCGTTCGAGGTTGACACATCCACTCTTTTCGGTTATTTCGTTACATACGGAAGAAAATTCTGGACGCTGTCAACGGCAAATATAATATATGTTGCGGTGAACTTCCCGATTTTCTTCTTTCTTGCCGCTGTTTCCGGGTTCTTCGACAGAGTGTCCGCAGCGCCTGTTTCTCCGCTTTATGCGCCGCTTTATGGCATTTCTCTCTACGGTGCAAATCCGCTTGCGAATGTTCTCCTCAGCGCTCTCGGCTCGGAGACGACGGTTTCGCTCCATACGACGACAACGTATGTGTTCTACGGACTTACGCTCCTTTTGCTTCTGACGTTCGGTCCTGCGAATGCCG
>CAKSCN010000129.1 GCA_934444485.1 uncultured Eubacteriales bacterium
GATATATCTGCTCGTTGTAACACGTTTTCTCGCCTGCTTCTACGGCGACTACCAATACAAATCGATAAAAGCGGAGTTTGAGTGCGGCGGCGAAACATTCTATGTAACAGGCGTTGAGGAAGTCGCAAAGGGTTGGAAAAGCGTGTCGGCATATGACGTTGAGGACGACGAAGACGACCGTGATGTTGAATCCGAAGAATCGCTTCTCCCGTCTTTCAACAAGGGCGACAAATTCAAGTGTGTGTCAACCGTTATTAAAGCAAGAAAAACCTCTCCCCCGTCGAGGTACACCGAAGCGTCGCTGCTTTCGGCAATGGAGAACCCGTCGAAGTTCATAACCGACAGAAAGATGAAGGAATACATCGGCGGAGGACTCGGAACGCCTGCAACAAGAGCGGACATTATCGAAAAGCTTTATTCGACGTTCTACATTGAGAAAAAGGATAACGTCATTCATCCGACCTCGAAAGGTATGCAGCTTATTTCAATCGTACCGTCCGACCTGAAAGAGCCGCTTCTCACGGCAACATGGGAGAAACAGCTTGAGGAAATTGCGACGAACAAGGGTACGAAGGAAGCGTTCATCACAGACATACGAAAGTATTCCGCAAACCTCGTAAAGGAGGTCGCAAACAGCGATGCGAAATACGTACACGACAATCTTACGAGGACTCCGTGTCCGGAATGCGGAAAGATGATGCTCGAGGTCACCGGCAAAAAGGGCAAGTTGCTTGTATGCCAGGACAGAGAATGCGGTTACAGGCAGAACCTTTCCATGCGCACAAAAGTGCGCTGCCCGAACTGTCACAAGCCGCTTGAACTTGTGGGAAGCGGTGACAAAAAGCTTTACACCTGCACCTGCGGTTTCAGAGAGAAGCCTGACAGATTCCATGCCGAGCATTCGGGCGGAAACTCCGCATCAAAGAAGTTTGTCAATGACTTTCTTAAGGCTCAGGACAGAGAGGTAATTCCGAAAGAGGAAAGCCCATTTGCACTGGCAATGAAAAAGGCAATGGAGAGCAAGAAAAACAAGTAAGCAAACAAAAGAAACCGTGGGCAACATAAGCTGTCCACGGCATTGTTTTTCAAAACGACACTGCAAAGAGCGGCGTCAACAACAATTATGCAAAATCAGAAATTCTGATCCTCGCATTCTTCACACTTACCGAGTTCGGCGCCGTCGCAGCCTTCGCAAGCGTCGAAATCGTCATCCTCATCATCGTAGTCTTCGTCATCGTCAATTCCGTAAAGCACTTCCTCAACATCGCCGAGATCCTCATCGAGTTCATCGGCAAAATCATAGAGGGTATCCACGTCGTCGGAAACCATATCAAGCTCCTCGGAAATGTCAGCGAGGATATCCGCCATGAGAGAAATGAGCTTTCCTTCATCGCTGGAGGTATCAAACTTCATGCCTTCCATTACACCTTTGAGGTGCGCCACTTTTTCATTGATAGTCATTGTCGTTCCTCCTTTAAAAATAAATTCTGCGTTGCTCGCGGCAAAGCCGTGATACGGGAATTAAACTCTTTCGAGGTATTCGCCTGTTCTTGTATCTATCTTGAGAACGTCGCCGATATTGACAAAGAGTGGAACCTTGATCTGAGCGCCTGTTTCAAGTGTTGCGGGCTTGGAAGCACCGGTAGCCGTGTCGCCCTTGAAGCCGGGTTCGGTCTCTGTTACTTCGAGTTCAACGAACATGGGAGGCTCAACACCGAAAACGTTGCCCTTATAAGAAATCATTCTTACAACCATGTTTTCCTTTACGAACTTAAAGTTGTCGCCAAGCTTTTCCTTGTTGAGGGGGATCTGGTCGAAAGTCTCGTTGTCCATGAAGTAGTAAAGCTCACCGTCGTTGTAAAGATACTGCATATCCTTTCTCTCAACGAGAGCGGTCGGGAACTTATCGGTGGGGTTGAATGTTCTTTCAATTACGGCGCCTGTGATTACGTTACGGAGCTTTGTTCTTACGAACGCCGCACCCTTACCGGGCTTGACGTGCTGGAATTCGATGATCTGGAGTACGTTTCCGTCATCCTCAAAAGTCAAACCGTTTCTGAAATCTCCTGCTGTTACCATTGTTTTTTTCCTCCAATTATTTAATGCGTTCTAGTTCTGTGCGCACTTAAAATAAGTTACATTTTATTATACCGCATATTTTTTAATATTTCAAGAGCATTTTTATAATATTATGAGATGTTTTTCACTTTCCGTCAAATTTTTACATCCGTCGGCGGTAATTACGACGATATCCTCTATTCTGACGCCGTATTTTCCGTTTATATATATACCCGGCTCGACGCTGAGTACCGCTCCCTCGGGTATTTTCGTTTTGCACGACGGAGAAAAATTCGGGTTTTCGTGAATCTCAATACCGAGAGAATGACCCGTACTGTGACCGAAGCATCCCTCATATCCGTTTGAGTAGATGAAATCTCTTGCCGCCGCATCGACCTCAGATCCGACAACGTCAGCTCTTATCACGTCAAGCGCACGTTTTTGAGCCTCAGCGACCGTGTTATAGACCTTTATCATGTCGTCGCCCGGCTTTCCGACGCAAACCGTTCTTGTCATGTCGGAACAATAACCTCCGAATTTTGCGCCGAAGTCCATTGTCACAAAGCCTCGGTCAATGACGGTTTCATCAGGTACGCCGTGAGGAAGCGAAGACTTTTTGCCGGAAACGCAGATTGTATCGAAAGCAATACCGTCCGCACCGTTTTTGCGCATGAAGTACTCAAGCTCGAGTGCGATGTCGCGTTCGGCAACGCCGGGCTTAATATAGGAAAGAATGTGCGAAAATGCGGCGTCGGTAATCCTCTGTGCGGACTTTATCGCCGAAAGCTCCGCCTCATCCTTTACCGCACGCACGGCAGTAACTGCGCCGCCGTCGCCGACGACCTTTATTCCGGCATCACCAAGCTTATTTGCAATGTTTTCATACTCGTATGCGGTGAGGCTCATATTCTCGACTGCGACAGTTGCCGAACCGAGACCGCTTGCCGTCATGACCTCTTTTACGTAGTCCGTCATCGGCTTTGCCGTCTGCACTATATCAAACGACGAATCAACAATACCGTCTGCTCTCTTGCGGACAGCCGCTTCGTAGTATCTGAAATCGAGGAAAAGATACGACTTGTTCGGTGTCAGCAAAACGTATCCTGCCGAGGACTTCATACCCGACGCATAAAATCTGTTTTCCTCCGAGGTTATAAGCATTGCGTCGGCAATGTTTTTGTAAGACTTACGTATTTTCTCAAGTCTTGTCATATTACACCGGCTTCCTTTACGATTTTTCTGTACTCGTTCTGCATTGCGAGGGCGTCCTCCGCCATTGTACCGTCCGATTCGCATATTATTGTGGGCGAGACGCCGAGGTCGGCTATTGCCTTCATGAGCGGCACGTAATCGGGACCGTAGGTTTCATCCGCAAAGGTGAGATGCTTCTTTTCCCCGCCCTTGGTGTACTCAATCTTCGAGAAGTGGCAGTGAAGATTCTCCGCATACTCGCTTCCGAGCTTTTCGGATATACCGTCGAAAATGCGCTTGTAGTCGTCGGCACACGTAAAGACGCCGCCCATTTCACGAGCGTTCATATGACCGAAATCAACGACGGGAGCGACGGTTTTATCGACCTCGCACATAGAAAGAACCTCATCGAAGGTGCCGAGCTGATTTACCTTGCCCATTGTTTCGATGCCGAGAGTGACGCCGTAAAGTCCCTCCTCATCGAGCCTTTTCAGCGCATGGAGAAGTGCCTCTTTGGCGTAGTCAAGAGCAACGGCACGATCGAGCTTCGCCGTACTTCCGGCATGAATGACAATCGTCTTTCCACCCATTGCCTTAATTGCAGCCGCACTTTTTATGATGTAGTCTGCGCTCTTAAGTCGCTTCTCGGGATCGACCGACGAAAGAGATATAAAGTACGGAGCGTGAATCGAGAGCGACACGCCTGCCTTTTTTGCATTCTCGCCTATCGCCGCAAACGTGGAGAGAGATGCCGTGACGCCGTTGCCGGCTTCATATTCGTATGCGCCGAGTCCCAAGCCGCTTACCCATTCGGGAGCGTCGAGCGTTGATTTTTTGCCGGCGGCGTAAAAGCTCTCTGAGTTGCCGCCCGGTCCGAACAGTGGATTCTTACTCATTGCTTTCACCGGCTTTCTTCTTGATATTTCCGTCGTTTCTGTGCTTAAACCTGTAGTATGCGACAAACGGTACTTCGCCCAAACGTTTCATTTTGAAAAAAGTGTTTTCAACCTTTTCGATAGGTTCGACGACGACGGTCAATGCGCCAATGAGCTTTCCGGCAAGAACATCCGTAAAAATCTGGTCGCCGACGACCGCAATGTGCTTCTTATCAAGTTTATGCTTCGCAATCAGCGACTTATACGCTTTGGCGAGCGGTTTTCGTGCGTCGTGGATATAATCAACATCAAGGTCCTTTGCAAATGTTTCGACCCGTTCCTTTGAATTATTCGACACCAAAATGACTTTTATTCCGCTTTTTGCAAGCTCAGACAGCCACATTTTGTTTTTTTCGGTGGGTAGTCTGTCGTTATACGACACAAGCGTATTGTCGATATCAAGAAAAATGCTCTCAATCCCGTTTTGGGCAAAGTAGCTCTTCGGGATATCGTATACGCTGTCGCACATAAGGTCCGGAATGAGAAGTCCCATTCGTGTTACCTCCTAAAAACAGAGAACACGGGAAAAATCTCCCGTGCCCCCTATCGCTTAAATTAAAGTCAATTACTGAGCATCCTCGGAGGAAACTTCTGCCTCGGTAACCTCAGCCTCTTCTTCCGGCTCGATAAGCGCTCTGATGGAGAGACTTACCTTCTGATTCTCATCGTCGATTCCGGTGATCTTAGCCTTTACGACTTCGCCTACTTTAAGCTCGTCAGCGGGGTTTGCGATCTTCTTGTCGGAAATCTGAGAAATATGGATAAGACCGTCAACACCGGGAACGATTTCCGCAAATGCGCCGAAGTGAACGAGGCTTACGATTGTAACATCGGCAACGTCGCCCTCAGCATACTTGCTCTTGAAGATGTTCCAGGGGTTGGTTTCCTCGGTCTTGAGTCCGAGAGAGATTCTCTTCTTCTCGGGATCGAGTGCCTTTACGTATACATCAACGGTATCGCCGATCTTAACAACCTCGGAAGGATGCTTGATTCTCTTCCAAGAGAGTTCGGTGATGTGAACCATGCCGTCTACGCCGCCGAGGTCAACAAACGCACCGTAAGGAGTGATAGACTTAACCTTACCTGTGTACTTCTTGCCTACCTCGATCTCTGCCCAAACCTTATCCTGAAGCTTCTTCTGCTCTTCTCTCATAGCCTTGCGGATAGAGCCGAGACCGCGTCTTCTGGATTCGTCTGCGTCAATGATCTTGATGTCGTAAGTATTGCCGACGAGAGTCTTGAGCTGTTCCTCGGAAATACCTGCTTCGGTTCTCGGGAAAATGGTCTGAGATGCGGGAATGAAAACTCTGTTCGGACCTACCTGCATGATAACGCCGCCCTTAACGACTTCGATTACCTTACCGTTAAGCGTTTCGTTGTTCTCGAATGCATCGGCGATGAGCTTCCAGTTCTTGTCGCTGTCAAGACGCTTTCTGGAGAGGTTAACGATTCCTTCGGGATCATTGTACTTGGAAATGAGTGCGTCGATTTCGTCGCCGCTCTTGTATTCCTTGACAATGTCAACGGACGGATCATCCGTAACTTCTGCAGCCGGAAGTACGCCTGTGTACTTGATGCCGAGATCGACATATATAGCAGCCGGAGTAACCGACGTGATGATACCGTGTACCTTCTCGCCGGGACGCGGCTTAGCGTTCTTCATGGAAATGTCAAGCATTTCGTCGAAGCTCATACCCTCCTTGATTTCTTTGGTCTCTTCGATGTCCTTTGCATCAGAATTTGTTTCAAATGTGTTGTTCATTCTGACTTTTACCTCCTCTATTATGTCATCAGGTGTTGAAGCACCTGCTGTTATACAAACGGTTATACCGCAATTTGTATCAAGCTTATCTTTGACGGCGTCAAGAACTCCGCTTTCGTCGATTTCGGCTGCGTTTTCCACGAGAAAAACATTTGCGCATTTCTCCGAGCAAACCTCATACAGCTTCTTTGTGTTGGAGCTGTTTTTTCCGCCGACGACCACAACGATGTCCGAATCCGAGGCAAGTCTTCTCGCTTCGGTCTGCCTATTTTCAGTGACATTACATATTGTATCAAAAATTATTAAACTTGTATATGCTATTTTGAGAATTTTTTTGCATTTTTCGTATTCTTCCGAATTGTTAGTCGTTTGAGAAATCAAAATTCCTCTGTTTTTTTCATTTTTTACATTTCGTTCACAAAGTTCTTTCGCCGACTCGGCACTTCCGAATATGCGAACATCTCCCTTTGCGTAGCTCTTTATGCCGACTACCTCCGGATGTTCGGGCGAACCGAATATGAGTGTATCAATATCGGGTGCGGAATTTTCGTCCACAATGCGGTGAATCTTATTGACAAAGGGGCAGGTTGCGTCAATCACTCTGAACCCGGCGGAATTACCGGTCAGCTTTGCGTAAAGCTCCTTTGTTATTCCGTGCGCTCTTATGACAAGCGTGTCGCCTGCGCAAAGCTCATCAAAAACGGTGTCCTCCGTCACTATACCGACTCCTCTTGCCTTGAGTCTTTCGATATAGTCTCTGTTATGTATCAGCTCTCCGAGGGTAAATATTCTTCCGTTTTCGTTTTTTTCAGGAAGCTCATCGACAATACCGCAGGCACGCCTCACGCCGAAGCAAAAGCCGGAGTTTTCGGCGACAGTTATCTTGCACTTGCTCATATGCGTCACCGCAGTGTCTTTGTCTCTTCGCAGCTTTCGGAAAGGCGGCAGATATTTTCAAACACTGTCTGCGAAATGGCGTTGTAGCCGTCCTTCGTCTTTTCCGTGTCGGCAAATCTCGAGAAATCGACCGGCTCTCCGATTACGACCTTTACCCTTTTGAAGGGGCGGATTTTGTTGCCGTCCGTCACAATGGCAACGGGAAGTATGTCAGCCTCCGCTCTCATTACCACCATGCCGACGCCGCTTTTCACTTCCGTTTCTCTGAGCGGCATTGATGCGTAGCGTTTTCCCTGAGGGAACATACACACGTTTTCGCCGCCTTTGAGGTAAGCTATGGCTGTTTTTATGGATGCGATGTCAACTCCGCTT
>CAKSCN010000130.1 GCA_934444485.1 uncultured Eubacteriales bacterium
GGACAGAAAAGTTCCTTATCTCAGACGCAAAATGGGATTCGTGTTTCAGGACTTCAGACTTTTCCAGAACAAGACCGTTTACGAAAACGTCGCTTTTGCAATGGAGGTTCTCGGCGAACCGACAAAGCGCATAAAGGCAAGAGTGCCGGTCGCTCTTGAAATAGTCGGACTTACGGGCAAAGAAAAGGTTATGCCGAAGGAGCTTTCCGGCGGTGAAAAGCAGAGACTTTGCGTTGCGAGAGCGATAGTTAACAACCCCTCTGTAATAGTTGCGGACGAGCCGACGGGCAACCTTGACTTCCGTCTTGCAAAGGAGATAATGGATCTTCTCGTTAAAATTTCCGAGCATAATAAAACTGTTATCGTCGTAACCCACGCAAAAGAGCTTGTCGAGCAGTATCACAAGAGAGTCATAACCATCGACGACGGCTGCGTCATAAGCGATACCATAGGCATTTCGTCCAATGAGTTCTTCGGCGATACCGAGGCGGATAAACAGTCTGCGGACGGTGCGGAAAACAAAGAGACTCCCGTGACCTCTCCCGAAAGCGTCGGCGCAGAAGCCGAAAACGAGGAAAAGTCCGAGACGGCAGGCGAAATGTTCCCCGACGACGGCGTAAAAGAAGGAGAGGGAATATTCAATTCCATAGTCGAGAAATTCAGCAATATCGGAAACGACGGCGGATATTCCTATGATGAATTCGGTGACTCCGACGGAAACGGCATAAGAGATATCGAAGAGGGTGAGGGCGACGGAGAAGCGGCTGTTATTTCACGCCGCAGAGAGCGTCTTGCCAAGCGCCGCGACGTCATAAAGGAGCGTATAGCCTCCCTCATAACTCAGGGCGACGACGCCGACGAAAAGCTAAAGGAGCTGAGAAGCGAGCTGAACAGCATTACCTCGGATATAGACGCCATTGACGCACAGCTCGGAGAATACGGCGACCTCGGCAGCATCGACGGAGGTGACGAAAAATGAGAAGATATAAGATGTCGCACTTCCTCTCGGAGGCACTCAAGGGTATGTTCCGAAACGGGCTTATGAGTGCGGTTTCAGTGCTGATACTCGTTTCGACGCTTCTCGTCATGGGTACATTCTGGCTTATAAACGAAAACATAAACTACAACCTCGACGCACTCGACGATTTTAGAGAGATTGTCGTTTTCCTCAAAAAAGACGTCGATGAAGCAACGATAGAGGACGCAAAGAACAAGATATCGACGTATGTGGACATTTCCGAAAGCTCGATAGAGTTTATTTCCAAGGAACAGGCTCTTGAGTCCGAGAAAGAGAGCTACGGCGAAAAGTACGCCTACATATTCGACTCCTACACCCCCGAAACAAACCCGCTTCCCGATTCGTTCAGATTCAGTTATCCCGAAACCGTCGAGGATATCGACTACTGCGTACAGCTTATCGAGGGAATAGACGGAGTGGAGAGCGTGAGAAACAGAAAGGATTTCGCCGATAAAATAGAGAGCCTTAAGAGCGTTATCTCAAACATCTCGGCGTGCCTTATGGCAATGCTCTTTATTGTCTCGATATTCGTAATAGGCAATACCGTAAAGCTCACCCACGAGGCGAGAAAAGACGATATCAGAATAATGAGATATATGGGTGCGACGAACTTCTATATTTCCGCACCGTTTATCCTCGAGGGTATAATAATCGGTTTGTTCTCCGGAACGGCGGCGTACTTTATACAGAAATTTGTCTACATAAAGGTAACAAGCGTCATAACCGAAAACTACGGCACAATACTTAAAATTCTGCCCCTTGACGAAAAAGCGGTTCTTCCGTTCGGACTTTCGTTTGACATAAACTGTGATATGTTCATACTTTGCTCGTTCCTCCTTATCGGACTTCTTACGGGCATACTCGGAACACTTACAACAAGAAAGCATCTTAAAGCGTAAGATGCCCGGAATGTGACTTTCGTCGGAAAGGAGAAAAGAATGTACAAGAAAAGAAAGATAATATCCGCAGTGATAGTAGTTATCCTCGCACTGCTTATGATAGTGCCGGCAATTGTCGTGCCGTACAGAGCAGAGGCGGCGCAGACCAAGGGACAGCTGAAAAACGAAATATCCGAACTCCAGTCTCAGCTTGCGGATATCAAAAACAATCAGAAGTCGCTTCAGGATTTGATTGCAAGCATACAGAACGAACAGCAGGATAAGATAAAGTACATATCTCAGCTCGATGCGGAGATAGATATAGTTACAAACGAGCTTGAAACCGTAAATCAGCTTATCGATAAGTATCAGAAGCTTGTCGATGAAAAGTATGAGGAAAAGGAAGAGCTTGAAATAAAGCAGGACGAACAGCAGACACAGCTTGACGCAGTCCTCAGACTTTCTTACGAGTACGGCAACGACAGCTATTGGGAGATACTTCTCGGCGCCGAGGACTTCAGCGATTTTCTCTCTCGTCTCGACTACCTTGCATATCACCTCGGTTCAAGCAGCGATATACTTGATGAGCTTGACACAACCTACAATCAGCTTGTCGAGACAACCGAGATATACGAGTCGTCCCTTGTCTCGATAGACGAATACAGAGCGTCGAGCGAACAGCTCCAGAGAGACCTCGAAGTAAAGAAGGGCGAAGCGGAACAGGCTCTTGCACTTCTCAACGACCAGGAAAAAGCCGAGCTCGATAATCTTGCAAAGTACCAGGAGGAAAGGGAACAGACAAACCGTGAGATAGCAAATCTTTCCGCCGAGCTTAAAAAGATAGAGGACGAGGAAAAGAGAAAGAAAGCCGAAGAAGAAAAGAGACGCCGTGAGCAAGAGGCAAAGAACAACGCCGGCAAACAGCAGTCCGGAAAGTCCGATACGGCGGTTCAATCCTCTGCATCGGCAGCTGCGGCAACCGGCTTCGCATGGCCTCTTTCGGGTTACAATAGTCCGTCGGGCGCATATATTTCCTCCGGCTTCGGATACAGAACAAACCCCATAACCTTCAAGAGCGAATTTCATAACGGAGTTGACCTCCCGGCACCTAAGGGAACTCCCATTTATGCTCCGGCTGACGGCACGGTTTCGTCGGCAGGCGTCAAGGGCGGCTACGGCAACTGCGTCGTAATCAGCCACGGCGGCGGCGTCGTAACGCTTTACGGACACGCAGACACGCTTTGTGTTTCGTCCGGTCAGAAGGTCAAAAAGGGAGATCTCATCGCAAGAGTAGGCACAACCGGTCAGTCTACCGGCAACCACCTCCACTATACGATTTATGAGGGCGGCACTGCCATAAACCCCATGACCTATTATTGATTCGGAATTCAGAAAGACGGAGCGCAAACCCAATGCTTCGTCTTTTTTGACTGCCGACAACCCGGGAAAGGAAGATTAGTACATGAGAAAAAGCACATGGATACCGCTCACGGCGCTTATTATCGTTGTAACCGCACTTGTTTCGTGCCAGTATATGAACGCCGTGCTTACGAACTCCTACGAAGCAAAGCTTGCGGAACAGGCAAAGGCGTATGACGAAAAAATTGCAAATCTCGAGGCACAGACCGAAAAATACGGCACTCTCAGCGAAATAGAGGAACTTGCCGAGGCGTACTATATGGGCGAGCTTGACGACAAAAAAGTCGAAGAAGGACTCATATCGGGATATATCTACGGTATGGGCGACCGTTACGCATACTACTACAGCCCGGACGACTTCACAACGTATAACGAAGAGAACAACGGCAAAATGGTCGGAATAGGCGTGCGTGTAATATACGACAACACCCTCGGCGGCATTTATGTTACTGCCGTTATGCCGGGAAGCCCCGCACTCGAGAGCGGACTCTCACACGGAGACCTTATCGTCGGCGTTGAGGATAAATCCGTTGCCGATATCGGTTACTATGAAGCTGTCAATATGATAAAGAACGGCGATGAAAACACTTTTGTCAAGCTCTATGTTGCACGCAAGAGCGATGATTATAAAACTGCCGAAGAGATCACCGTCGAACGCCGCACCATAGACAATAAGACGGTGTACAGTGAGCTGATTTACGGCAATATCGGATATGTTGAGATAACAGAGTTTAACAAAACCACCTCCGACGAACTCAAAAATGCCGTCCTTGACCTTATGGCGAACGGTGCCGAGAAGCTTGTGTTTGATGTCAGAAACAACCCCGGCGGAGACCTTGACGGCGTTGCCGGCGCACTCGATTTTCTGCTTCCCGAAGGCCCTATCATACACATCGTTTCAAAGAAGGGCGTGGAGAAGGTTATAAACTCCGACGAAAACTGCATAGATCTGCCGATGTCGGTTCTTGTGAACGGAAGCACGGCAAGCGCAGGTGAGCTTTTCTGTTGTTCGCTCAAGGACTACGGAAAAGCGGTTCTCGTCGGTACGCAGACCTACGGCAAAGGCTCTATGCAGTCGGTAATACGTCTTTCGAACGGCGGCGGTTTCTCCTTTACCACAAACAGATACGATCCGCCTTACTCGGAGAATTATGACGGAGTTGGAGTAACGCCGGATATAAAAATAGAGCTTACCGAAGAGCTTGTCGCTCATTACTACGATATGACCCACGATGAGGATATCCAGCTTCAGGCGGCACTCAAAGCACTTGAGAACAATTGAGTATAAATTTATTAAGGGGGACAAAGAAATGAAAAGAAGAATTGCCTGCGTGCTTTTTTCGCTCATATTCGTGCTTACCGCCGCAAGCTTTACGGTAAATGCCGCCGGAATAGTTGACGGCTGTGAGGCATATGTCAAGGTCGGAAGCATGAGTGTCACAAAAAGCGCATCTGTTTCGTCAAAAACCATCGCTGTTGTGTACCTTGGCGATAAGGTCACGGTGCTTGAAGCCTACGTTAACGGCAAGGAGAAATTGTACGAAAACTTTCACCATATAAGACTTTATGACGGCACTGAAGGATATTGCTATGCCTATGCTAACCGTAAGGACACACTCGAATCTATGGATGATCTTGAGCAGAAGATAGAGAACTCAAAGGATAAGGACGATAAGTATCAGCACGGCATAAATATGATTGTCCTGTCCGACTATATATACGGCGGTAATAGAGCAACCGAAGGCGAAGCTATCCTCGGCTACGGCAAGGTTCCTAACGAATGGACAAGACATAAGCGCCCCTCGTCTCTTCCTATTGTCGGCAGAACCGTACTTCATATCGGTGACAGCGGCAAAGAGGGAATGGTAAGAGCGTCTTTCTATCCGGAAGGCTACTATGGAAGCCCGAGCGGCAACTACCACGCAAGACGCCTTGACGAGCTTCAGGCGATAGGCTATGCTCCTATCGGTGCGGACAATACCAGAAACAACAAAAACTGGGCGTTCTTTGCTTGCACCGGGTCGGAGTTTGATGTCGTTGCGTATGACGAAAAATGGGTTGCCGTTTGGAGCGAGGGCGGAATTGACAGAAGCCGAGGCATCGGAGCTCCCTGCGGCGGTGCAAAGTACGTAGCCTACGGCAGCTGGAAGCCGGGCGTATACTTTATCCCCAGACAGTACTGCTATATTCTCGATATAAACAATCAGGTAACAACACCTCCGGAAATCGTCGCAATGGGCAAGGCAACAGAGCCGCTCATGGTAAAAACAACTCCCGATGCTGACAATTACGTAAAATCCGGCGTGTATAAGGTGAACCAGTCTTTCCAAATTGTGGAGTCAACTCCCATAAACGGTCACTATAAAATTTACTACAAGCACGGTCTCTACTACGTTGACGCAGCATACGTAAACATGAAGCTCAACAACGTCCGTAAGCCCTTGACAGCTTATGCGGCAACGGTTGATACATCGGCGTCGCAGTCTAAGACCGTAAATGTATACGCCGCACCGAACACCGCAAGCACCGTTGTCGCAATGGCAAAGAACGGCGCCGCTTTTGATATCATAGATAGCGATATAAGCGGAGAATTCGTCAAGGTATGGTTTAATACCAAGGAATGCTACGTTGAAACAAAGTATCTTACCGACTTTCAGAAAACAGCCTCCGGATCGGGTATTGCCGCTCTCGGACGCCCGATAGGAGTTTTGGTTATCGATTCTCCCTGGAGCGCTTACGGTCAGCTCGCATATTCCCCCGAAGGCTTTGAGATTGTAAAGCAGTACAATTACGGAGAAACCTACAAAGCCTATTATATGCTTCAGGAGCTTAATGCAATGAATGGTGCTATAAGCAAAATGGAGGAAAAAGACTGGGCAAACGTCTACAAGGTTGAACATATTGTTGTGACTCCCGACCCCGATTACCCCGACGAAACCGAGACCGCGACGATATACACAGTTGTGTACGACGGAAATGTCAGGTACATTTATCAAAACGATGAACAGTATCAGACGTTCACCTATTACCCCGGAAACGGCTACAGCAAAACAACCGTCGCAAAGTCCCAGCCGCTTTACGTTGATACAACCGAGTACAAAGCACTTGCATATAACATAGACGGCAACAACTATTTCAAACTGAGGGACATAGCGAAGATGCTGAGCGGAACCGTTAAAAGCTTTGACGTGGAATACGACGCCGCAACAAACTCTATCGATATGTTGAGCTATTTCAGCTATACCACGGTCGGCGGAGAGCTTGCCGCAGGCGACGGAGCGGTAAGAACCGCATATTCATCCTCCGCATTCCTTACCCTCGACGGCATACCGGTCCAAGCCGCTTGCTACAATATCGAAGGCAACAACTACTTCAAGCTTCGTGACGTTACCGACGCGATAGACTGCCGTGTTGAATGGAAAGAAAAAGAGCGTGTAATTGTTGTCAATACATCTCTTCCGGCATACGATGACCCCAACGAGCCTGTGGGCTGATACGTAAAGCAAGTTTTTGCGAAAGTGTACCAAAAGAGAGGGCGATCACTCAAAGCGGTCGCTCTCTTTGCTGTTGCGTAAAAAGCGCAAAGTCAAACGGTGCAGAATTCAGAGATGATACAAAAAGGTGCCTTTGAGGCGCATATATTGCGAATAATGCCTAAATATACACTATTTTGTAATTCAACACCCTTTTGAAAAAAGCTCTTGACAAATTGCTCTCGTTGTGGTATAATAACACCGTTGTCGAGAGAACAACACAGAAGAATCTGGGTGTGGCTCAGGTGGTAGAGCGCTACCTTGGGGTGGTAGAGGCCGTGGGTTCAAGTCCCGCCACTCAGAC
>CAKSCN010000131.1 GCA_934444485.1 uncultured Eubacteriales bacterium
GCGGCAAAGCCGCCAGAGAAATTGCGAAGCAATTTACTCTCGAGTTGACCGTGTCAACTCCGGAGGCATCCCCTGTGCAACCGGTTGCAAAGCAACCTCTGGAGCTGTCACGACGAAGTCGTCGGACTGAGGGGCTGTTGAATAAGTACTCTCTCGAGGGTGTTTTGTAGGGAACGGGCTTGCTCGTTCCGAAAGCTCCGACCTCGGATAATACGCATTCGCTGTAATTTTTCGCCGCTTTTCTACGGTGCGGTATTCATAACCGTATATTGGGTGCTAACGGCGGGAGACAAGCCGCCCGCCCTACAAAATGTCAGGTAGCTTCGGAATAATCGCACCGCCTCAAACACCAACAACCTCGGCAAAAATCCGTTCTCCCCTTATTGCACGGCCTATAAATCAGCACCATATAATCATTGAAGAAAAGCGAAGCTTTTCTACGTCATCTCCACTCTCCACTCTTCACTCTCCACTCTTTTAATCGTCAATCGTCAATTGTCAATCGTCAATTGCCTTGCGCCCCCGTCAGCACATACTTTTGACTGCTGCGGCAAGCTTTGGGAGGTTGCGCCGGAGATAGCCCTCGGTGCGTGCCGAGAGGGAGAGCGTCTCGCCGAGAGACGACAATGCTGAGTCAAAAGCGGCGCACAACTCATCCTCCGGCACCGTGTCAAAATTGCGGCGGAGTGCCTCACGCTCATTTTCCGCCACGTCAAGCCCCTGCGGCGACCGACCGAGTACCGTAAGGCAGAGCGCAGACATTAACACCGGCTCGCACAGATTCACCGGACTCTCGGCGTAGTCGCCGCCGTATGCGGTGCTCAAAAGACGGTGTACATTCTGCGGCGAAAACGACAGCAAAAACCCGTTCTCAGCGGCAATTCCTCGCAAATATGCGGCGATAAACTCAATGCCGTCAAGCCTCGGGTTCGTGCCGAGAAGCGGATAATCAGCCGTTATGTGTACCTCGTGCGCACCGAATTGCGGACGGTACAGCCTGAAAAATCCGTCTATGCCGCCCCTTGCCGTGCCGACGTAAAATACATTCGGCGTGTCGAAAAGTCTCTCCGTAACGCTCCTTTGCAAACGCTTTGCCGCTGTCATCATGCGGCGTATATCGTCCATACCCTCGTCAAACAGCTTTTCGACCGAAATATCCCTCAAAAGCTCCGCCGCCCTGTCGGGTATGCCCTCTCGCTTGAGCCTTACGCCCACCGTGAAAAATACGCTCTCGGTGAGATTTACCGCCGTTTCCGCCGTCACCGAGCTGCTCTCGCCACGTGTCAGCTTGTCCGCCTGCCGTGCAATAAGCGCAAAAAGCTGCGACTGTATGCGCACAAGGTCATTGTCCGTCAGCATACCTCTCTCCGCCGCCTTTTCGGAAAGCGTGATAAGGTATCGCCGCTCGTCAAGCTCCGAGTCGGAAATTATGCGCAAGCACCTCACCCTGCCGCCGACCGACATTCTCTTTCGTGCAATAATTTCATTCGCCATGCTCACACCTCGCTCTCCTCTTCACAGTCAGACTCACGAATATCGCCGTCGAAGTCGCAGACCGCACCGCCGCCGTTTATGTGCCGCACCAACCCCTCGACCGTGCCGCCGAGACTGTCCGCATCGCCTCCGCAGACCCCGTCAAACGCACGGCGCAGAAACTCCGCAAGCGCACGGTCGCTCACCCTGTCGGCAACAGCGTTTTTCGCCTCGTAGAATACGCCGATAACGACGCTCATCGTCTCGGTGAAATTCTCGTTCGAGAGGTAGGGAGAGTCGGCGAAAGCCTCGATAATCACTGCGGCGGCACTCTCGCCGAACTCCACTCTCCCCGAAACGCCGAGAGCCTTTGTCTTTGCTTCGGCAAGCGCTGCGGCGCACCTTTCGTCTATGACAATGCCGTGTTTCTCGGTAAAAGCTCCGCAGGCAAGTATGCTCTTCTCGGCAGACGCCCTCGCCGACACGGCGCCTCCGACCAAAAAGCTCATTATTTCCTCCGACACAAAAACACCTCCATTTTATACCCATTGTACGCCGTCTTCTTGAAAAAATCAAGGCTGAGAGTATAAAAAGAGTCTTAAATCGTTTCAGTCGGCGTCGATATACAGATTCTCTCCGATACGCTTCGCAAGCTCTTCTTCGGACGGCGCATTTTCCTGCTCAAACCACACCGCCATGCGGTCGTCGCCTGCCTTTTCCGGAGTGCGTGAACACCATTTGCGGTACGGAATGAGCTTGAAGCGTTTGCCGTCGGCACGAAGACCCACGACGTTTTCACCGTCAAGCGAAAGAGCCGGCTTTTCCGCAAGTCTGAAATCCACCTCGCCGCCGTTGTCGTATCCCTCGGCGCACATGAGAGTCTCGCCGTTCATCACCGCCGCCTTGCCGAGGTCGTCACGCACCTTCGGATTTGCGAATACACGGCGCAGCTTCTTTTCAAAGCGAAGCTCGTACTCACCCTCGGCGTCACGTATCACGGCGTAACCGTTTTCCTCCGTGAATTCGGCGGCTCTGCCGTTTTTGTACACGCCGAAGTCCTTCACGTATTCGGGTATTCTTATTTTGAGCGTGAGCGGACGGGAGTTCTCGGAGCTTACCGTGAGAATTCTGCCGTCGAGATGCGCAGAAAGTCCGCCGGCGCAAAATTTACTTCCGATGAACATATTCACAAGAAGCACGTCGCCGGAGGAGTCGCCGCCGTATGAGTAAATGTAGCTCGGAAGCGACGCAAAAAGTTTGAGAAGCATAGGCGGACAGCAGGGACACTCGTGCCACTCCCAACGTGTAACTCCGCCGTTCGAGACAAGCGGGTTTTGGTAGAAAAAGTGCTTAAAGTCACTGCCGACAGCCGAACCGACGTTGTTGTAAAGCGACCTCTCGAAGCAGTCGAAATACTCGCTCTTTTCGCCGAGAAGGTTCATCTCACCCGCCCAGAACGCAAGAGCAATCGCCGCACAAGCCTCGAGATATGCGTCGTTCGGAAGAACGTAGCCGGCGTCGAAGCCCTCTATGTCGTGACGTGTGCCTATGCCGCCGGAGATGTGCATCTTTCTGCGGTAAACATTTTTCCAGAGAGCGGCAAGAGCTTCCTCGTATCTTCCGTCGCCGTACTCCCTCGTTACCGCCGCCGCACCCGTATAGCAGAGAGCCGCTCTGACCGAGTGACCGACCGCCTTGCGCACCGTTTCAAAGGGAGCGTTGTCCTGATTGTACTCGAAGGAGAAACGATCACGTGCCGAGTCAGCGGCTCTGCCTTCGTGATTTCCTCTCGCACGATACCAGAAATCGGCAATTTCAAGGTAATTCTCCGGAACGACGCCGTGCTTCTTTGCAAAACCGTCAAGCTCCCTTGTGTCACGGAAAAGGCGGTAGAGCTTCACAAACGCCTCCTCCGGAAGTGAGTGACCGGGAATTATGTTGTGCTTGGGTGCGTCGCCCATGTATGCGCAGATGAGATTTGCCGCTCTGACGGCGCACTCCAGAAGCTCCGTTTCACCGAAAGCGTTGTAATGACTCACCGCCGCTTCGACGAGCGCACCGTGGTTGTAGAGGTCGTGCTGATATATTAGGCTTCCGCCGTTTTCGCCCCAGCGATGCTCAGGCTCTTTTTCGAGGGTGAACGTGCTTAAAAAGCCGTCTGTTACACGTGACGCCGCCGCAGCTTTTTTCACGAGAGAATCGATAAGGGCTTTGAGGTCCTCGCCGCCGTATTCGGCAAAAAAGTCGCAAGCCGCCCTGAGCGTCTCGAAAAGCAGTCCGTCAGAGAAATGAGGTCCCTTGTGAAAGCCTGTGAGTCCGGTTGCGACAGCGTCGAAATTTTCGGTGTAGCCGTCGTCCTCCATGCGCTTCACGACATACGGAAGCATTGTATCCTTCGCCTTTTCGATATAAGGTGTCCAAAAGCTGTCTGAAACAGTGACGTTCTTAACATTCGGATAGGTAAGTGTGTTTTTCATGCATAATTCCTCCGTTTTACTTGACATTGCACCGTTTTCGTGGTAAAATCATACGGTGTATGAGGCTATTATAGCACCCGAAAGAGTGTATGTAAACACACAAACAACCCGAAAAGGTGGAAATTTCCTATATGACGAGCATTATTTTCGACCAATCTCAAATACGGTATTTGTCCTCCGGAAAATACGAAGCTCCGGGGACGCCGACTCACCCTCGGAGAAAGCTTCAGAGTGCGGTGCTTCTCGTCGGCTGTGACGGGGAGTGTCCCATTGCGCAGGACGGCAGGGAGTATGTGCTTTCCGAGGGGACGTATATGCTTCTTTTCCCGAACTGCGAGCATTACGGCACTGCGGCGGTGAGTCCGGGGCAGTCGCATATGTGGTGTCACTTTGTCATGACCGGTGAGGTTTTGTATTCCGACGGAGCGGCAAATCTTCAAAACGGCACGAACGCCGTCGCACTGCCCGAATACGGTGCGCTTCTTCACCCCGAGAAGTTTCTCACACTGTTTCACAGCCTGACCGACGCCGCAGAGAGGTCATACCTTGACGCTTCGTCGAGAGAGCGCATATGCGGAATGTACCTCGGCATAATTCTGAGAGAGCTTTACGAAAACGCCCTTGAGGCAAGGCTTCCGCAAGGCACGGCAAACGAAAATGCCGCACGGGGAAAAGCGGCGGCGGCAAGACTGAGGGAGTATCTGAGAATGCACTGCTCCGAGGACATAGAGCTTTCGTCGCTTGCGGACGCCTTTCGCTACAGCGCCGACTACCTGACGCATATTTTCGGCAGAGAGTACGGCATGACGCCCTGCGCATATCTGAACACCGTGAGGCTCGACAAGGCAAAGCGGCTTCTTCTCGACACGGACATGAGAGTTTCGGACATTTCCGAGGCGGTCGGCTTTCACGACGCAAAGTACTTCATGAAGGCGTTCAAACGCTGCACCGGAGTCACACCGTCGGAGTTTCGGGGTGCGTGCTTCAGAGTGCATTTCAACTCCGAGTGACGGCATAGCCGCACAAAAATCCCCCACCGGCACAGAGACGGCAGGGGACATATTTGTTTTGAAAAGATATGGAAACGTCAAGACAACGGGAGGTCGAAATTACGAGAGCGTCATTCTGTCGGACGCCTGGTTCTGACCGGCAATTTCGGCGAACTTTGCAAGAAGATCCGATTTCGTGAGGCTCTTCTTCTCCTCGCCCGAGACGTCGTAAATAATCTGACCGGCGTTCATCATGATAAGCCTGTTGCCGTGCTTTATGGCGTCGTTCATGTTGTGGGTTATCATTATCGCCGTGAGGTGATTCTCGTTTATCACCTTGTCGGTGAGCCGCAGAACCGTCGCCGCCGTCGCAGGGTCGAGAGCCGCCGTGTGTTCGTCAAGCAGGAGAAGTTTCGGATTCTTCATCGACGCCATGAGAAGCGTGACCGCCTGACGCTGACCGCCGGAGAGAAGTCCCATTTTGGAGGAAAGACGGTTTTCGAGTCCGAGGTCGAGAAGAGAGAGCATTTCTCTGTATCTTTCTCTGTCCTTTTTGGTAATCGCCCACTTTGCGTATCTGCGCATTCCGCGTCTTTCCGCTATGGACAGATTTTCCTCGACGAGCATATCCGCCGCCGTTCCCATCATGGGGTCCTGGAACACTCTGCCTATGTACTTTGCTCTCTTGTGCTCGGGGAGCGGAGATATATCCTCGCCGCCTATTATAACCTCGCCGCTGTCTATGGGGAAAACTCCGGCGACCGCATTGAGCATTGTGGATTTTCCGGCGCCGTTTCCGCCGATGACCGTCACGAAATCGCCCTCTTCGAGCTTGAGAGAAAGGTCATTGAGCGCAACCTTTTCGTTTATCGTTCCGGCGTTGAACACCTTGCGTATGTTTTTAAGTTCAAGCATTTTTCTTCACCCCGGTTTTCTTCTTTCTGTTGCTCCGCAGGTAGGGAATGCCGAGGAATACGGCAACGACCATTGCGGAGAGCATCTTCAGGTATTCGCTCGGAAGTCCGAGGAAGATGACTGTCTGGAATATTATCCAATATATTACCGCACCCAAAACTATGCCGATGAGTCTTACGTAGAAGTTCGTGCTTATTCTCGACACGATGGACTCGCCGACGATGACTGCCGCAAGACCGATGACAATTGCGCCTCTGCCCATGTTGATGTCAGCCGCACCCTGCTGTTGCGCAAGGAGAGAACCGGCAAACGCCACAATAGCATTGGAAAGCGCAAGTCCGAAAACCGTCGTGAAAGAGGTGTTGATGCCCTGCGCACGGCTCATGTGAAGACTGTTACCGGTCGAACGCACCGACATTCCGAACTGCGTGCCGAAGAACCAGTAAAGGACGGTGATGATGACCGCTATTATAATGAAAAGCACGGCGAGGGTACGCACAATGTTTATCGAGCCGCTCGAGATGAGAACCTTGTCTCTGTACTTAAAGCCCGAGAGCGCAATATTCGCCTTGCCCGACATAATGAGAAGGTTCGCCGACCACAGCATGAGCTGAGTGAGTATACCCGAAAGAATTGCCGGAATGCCGAGCTTTGTGTGGAGAAGTCCCGTGACAAGTCCTGCGACAGCGCCTGCGACAAAAGCCGCCGCCATAGCGACCCACACGTTGAAGCCCAATGTCACAAGAACCGTGCAGACCGCCGCACCCGTGCATATCGAGCCGTCAACGGTAAGGTCGGCGAAGTCGAGGATGCGGAAGGTGATGTAGAGACCGAGAGCCATTATTCCCCAGACGAAGCCCTGTGCGACAGCTCCGGGGAGAGTGTTTAACCATATTATGATGTTCATTGACGTACCTCTTATAAAACGGGATTGCCGTCTGCCCCTGCGAACAAACGGTGTCCCTTACTTATTCGTTTAATGTATGCGGTCAGTCGATAGCGACGTATCCCTTTGCCTCAAGGTCTGCGGTGTCGATGCCGAGCTGTTCGCACTTTGTCTTGTTGTACTTCTTAACGGCGTTTGTGTACTCGACGGGCATATCCTCTATCTTCGCTTCGCCCTTGAGAATCTTTATCGCCATTTCGCCGGTGGTCTTGCCGAGGTCGTAGTAGCTTATCGAGAGG
>CAKSCN010000132.1 GCA_934444485.1 uncultured Eubacteriales bacterium
GGTAAGCTCACCGTGTCCCGTGCGCCTGTGGCAGTAGTGGCGCATATTGCCGAACTCCACATATCCCTCGCAGACGTATGCCTTGTCGAAGTAAGCGGGATCATTTTCGAGAGCCGCCGCCGCAACCGCCGTTTTGAACATCGACCCCGGCGCAAAGCCGCAGAGCGCACGGTTCACAAACTCCCCCTTTTCAGAGCCGAGAAGCGACGCAATGTCCTCCGCCTTGTAGGTCGGACGGGACGTACACGCAAGTATTTCGCCGCCGCTGTTCACGACAACAACCGCTCCGCTCGGTATAAGTGCGTCCGCTGTTTTCTCGACGCTCTCCTGAAGAGGATGAGACAGCGTCGTCACAACCCCGGATACCGCTGAGAAGCCGTCGTCGAACACCTTTACCTCGCTTCCCGGCAGAATCCCTCCCCCGGCGTCGGCAAGATAGTTCGCCGAAAGTCTGCCGGAAAGGTCAGAGGTTGCCGAAAGCCTGTCGTCGAAGTACTTCTTCATGCCGCAGATGCCGCCGTCCTCATTTGCGTAGCCGAGAAGGTGTATCGCCTCGCTTGTCTTGCCGCCGTAAAAGGGAAACGACTTTGCAAAAACCGACGTCACCGCACAGTGCGTCATTACGGTAAAAGGCTTGCCCCGGCGTATTTCCGCACGTATTTCAGACGTTGCAGTGTCCGTAAATTCCGAAAGAGCCTCGGCGGCATTCACATCGTCCCTGCAGAGAGACGGCGTAACGACGGTTACGTACTTTACTCCCTCCGTGCCGAGAGGTTCAAGGTCTCTTGAAAGTATATATCCTCGCCTTGAAGCAAGCTCCGTTCTTCGAGAGTACTGCCCCGAAAGCACCGCCGCACCGTCGTCCGCACCCGACGAGAGGGTGTAGAGCCTTGCCGTCACCGTGCCGAACATGAAAAGCACCGCAAGATACAGTGCGGTAACACGTTTTTCTCCGTTCATTTTGTCACCCCGATTTGCCGTTTGCGCCTATTTTCTCCCAAAATTATTAAACCATTCAAAAAAAGCTGTCGATGTATTCATTTTAATGCGGTATAATATGATGTCAATTTTTATCTTTATCAACGAAAGCGGCTGAAACTATGTTTTCACTTCTTGATACGGCAAAATCCTTTATCGAGGGCGCAATAAAGCCCGACAGCGTCGTCGCCGACTTTACAATGGGCAACGGTCACGACACCGAATACCTCTGCTCCAAGGTGCCGAACGGCAAGGTGTATGCGTTTGACATACAGGAGAGTGCGGTGGAGAACACAAGAAAAAGACTCGCCGACGGCGGCTTCACAAATGCCGTTCTCATTCACGACAGCCACGCAAAGTGCCGTGAGTACATCAAAGAGCCGATTGCCGCCGGTATGTTCAATCTCGGCAGACTCCCCGGCGGAGACCACTCAATTCACACCATGCGCCCGAGTACGCTTGAAGCGGTAAAAGGTGCGATAGACCTTCTCATTCCCGGCGGAAGCATCGTTATTTCGGTATACCCCGGTCACGAAGAGGGCAGACTCGAGGGTGAAATGCTCCTCGAGGAACTCGGAAAGCTCGACAGGTTTCACTATTGCGTCGTGCATTTCCACATCGTAAACTCCGCCGACGCACCGTTTATCATCTCCGTGGAGAAGTACGACAAATGACAAAGGACGAATCGCTGAAAGCCGCCGCCGTCATAGCACGTGCGATAGCGGAGGGAAAATCGACGGTCGAATACGGCGCAAAAACGATAAAGAAAGCAAAGCAGACCTACAGTGAGGATAAGCTTGCAGAGCTTTGTGCCGACGGCTACATCGACTCCGACGACAAGCACGGCTTTGAGAAGTTTTACACCGTCAAGAGCTTCTTTGACAAAATCAACCTCTGGGAGTACGCCGACGAGGACTACATCAAGAGGCTTTTCGCCGAAGCACGGCGTTTCGATACGGCAAGGTTCAACGCCGACCCGTATATGAAGTGCGTGAAGTGCGGCGAGGTAAAGGTGGGAAAGTTTCTTCTCACCAACGCACACTACGACGCAGGCGAGTTTTTCCAGTATGATATGCCGAACCTCGACGGTGAGGTTGTAGTGCCGAAGATAGGCTACTTTGACGGCAGAGTGAGCTTTCTCAGTATATATGAAGGAAATATGCCGTGGATGAGCGTCTGCCCGTCGGAAATAAACTCCATGAGGGAGCAGATGGACGCCGCGCACGGAAAGGTTCTCGTTCTCGGACTCGGACTCGGATATTACCCGTTCGTCGTCTCGGCAAAGGAGAACGTGTCGGAGATAACGATAGTGGAGCTGAGCGACACCATAGCCGATATATTTGAAAAGCACCTTCTTCCGCAGTTTCCGCATAAGGACAAAATAAAGGTCGTGCGTGCCGACGCTTTCGATTATCTCGAGACACTTCACGGCGGCGAATACGACTTCTGCTTTGCGGATATATGGGAGGGACTTCACGACGGCGTGCCGCTTTACCTGCGTATAAGAGAGTATGAAAAGAGACTGCCCGAGACCGAGTTTACCTATTGGATCGAGAAAGAAATGAAAGCCGATATCGAGAGCCGAGATTGACGAACTGCGCACAATTGAATTTTATAAAGTTTCGGTCAAGCCTTGGGGCGGCTTGCGGTTTCCGGACTTGCAGGCAAGTCAGCGGAGCCTTGGTCGCCGTCGCAACGGCGAAACACCTATGCCTTCAAAAAGCGCAGGAAAGAGGGAAACCCTCGCCGGGGGTTTCCTTGAGTGAAGCTGAACTCTGAAACCGTATCGGATTGACAGAAACAACGAAAGGAACATCACCATGGGATTTTTTGAAAAACTGAAAGCCGGACTCCAAAAGACAAAGGAGTCGATATTCAAACAGGTCAACGATATATTCAAACACTTCGTCAAGGTGGACGAGGATATGCTCGAGGAGCTTGAGGAGGTGCTTATCGCCGCAGACGTCGGCATAGGTCCTGCCGAGGAGATAATCGAAAAGCTCCGCGACACTATAAAGGAACGCCGCATAAGCGAACCCTCCGAGGCAAAGGAGGCGCTCATGGAAATACTCCGTGAGATGATAGGCGAGGGCGAACCGCTGAAGCTCGAAACAAAGCCGTCGGTCGTTCTCGTTATCGGAGTAAACGGCGTTGGTAAGACGACGTCTGTCGCAAAAATCGCAAACTGCCTCAAAAACGACGGCAAAAAGGTCGTTCTTGCAGCGGCGGATACCTTCCGTGCGGCGGCGATAGACCAGCTCGAAATATGGGGCGAAAGAGCCGGCATCCCCGTTATCAAGCACACCGAGGGAAGCGACCCTGCGGCGGTGGTTTTCGATGCCGTTGCGGCGGCAAAGTCGCAGAATGCGGACGTACTCATAATCGATACCGCCGGCAGACTCCACAACAAGAAGAACCTCATGAACGAGCTTGCCAAAATAGGCAGAGTGATAGACCGTGAGCTTCCCGGCTGTTCAAAGGAAACGCTTCTCGTCCTCGACGCCGTCACCGGTCAGAACGCCGTAAATCAGGCGAAGGAGTTCAAGAGCGCAACCGACATCACGGGCATCGTCCTCACAAAGCTTGACGGTACGGCAAAGGGCGGTATCGTCATCTCGATAAAAGAGGTTCTCGGTATTCCCGTGAAGTACATCGGCGTCGGAGAGAAGCTTGACGATTTGCAGGCGTTCGACTCTGCGGACTTCGTAAACGCACTTTTTGAAGAGTAAGACCGTGTGCGCTTAATCGAAAGCGAAGCCGTGTTAAGTTTCGGTCAAGCCTTGGGGCGGCTTGCGGTTTCCAAAGGCGGAGCCTTGGTCGCCGTCGCAACGGCGAAACACCTATGCCTTCAAAAAGCGCAGGAAAGGTGAATTTCCGAACGCAAGTGAGGAAAGAGGGAAACCCTCGCCGGGGGTTTCCTTTGGATTGAACTTGCCGACCGGGTGTACAGAAAAACAGGAACTCACGCATTTACTTACCCAACGGAGGACAAAAGCATGAAAATAATAGCCGCTACACACAATAAGAAAAAAGCCGCCGAAATGAAGCGCATTCTCTCGGATATCGGCATAACCGACGTAATGACCCTCGATGAAGCGGGCGTCACGGACGATGTTGAGGAAACCGGAACAACATTTGCCGAAAATGCGCTCATAAAAGCAAAGGCGGCGTACAAAGCGACGGGACTTCCGTCGGTCGCCGACGACTCGGGACTCATGGTGGACGTCCTCGGTGGCGCACCCGGAGTGTATTCCGCAAGATATGCAGGCACCGACGGCGAAAATGCCTCGGACGAGGCGAACCTCGATAAGCTTCTCGAAAACATGAAGGGCGTGCCGGACGGCGAGAGAACCGCAAGATTCGTGTCGGCAATAGCTTTCGTTGACGGAGTGCATGAGGATATATGCGTTCTCGGAAAGGTCGAGGGTATTATCACCGGAGAAAGACGGGGAACGGGCGGCTTCGGCTACGATCCCGTGTTCTTCTACGTCCCCTACGGACGAACTTTCGGCGAGCTTTCCGAAAACGAGAAGAACGGGATAAGCCACAGAGGTGCGGCACTCCGTGCTCTGAGAGCGGCGCTTGAAAAAAGAAACGACAACTGAGATAGGAGAAAAACAATGTCAGCAGAAAAACTTACATCCGGCGAAAGAGCGTACCTTCGCAGTCTTGCAAACCGTCTCGACGCCATATTTCAGATAGGCAAGGGCGGCATAAACGAAAGCTTCATTAACCAGATCGACGAAGCTCTCGAGGCAAGAGAACTCATCAAAATAGGACTTCTCGAGACCGCCGAGGAAACACCGAAAGAAGCTGCGGAAATACTCTGCGGAGAAACCGGTGCGCAGTCGGTTCAGATAATAGGAAGAAAGATAGTACTCTACCGTCAGGCATCGAAAGAGGAAAAGCGCAAGGTGGAGCTTCGCTCAAAATGATGCGTGTCGGATTGTTCGGCGGCACGTTCGACCCGATACATAAGGGTCACATAAACGCCGCAAGAGAGTTTTACCGGAGAGCAAAGCTCGATAAGCTCTATGTCGTTCCGACCGGCATACCTCCCCATAAGCAGAGATTCGTCACTCCGGCGCACCACCGCATGAATATGGTGAACCTCGCCTTTGCCGACAGCGAAAAACACGGCATGAACGTCGAGGTGTCGGATATGGAAATCGTGCGTGAGGGAAAGAGCTATACGTATCTCACCGTCGAGGAACTCGAAAAAAGGAACAAATGCGGCAGAATTTACGTCTATACGGGTACGGATATGTTCTGCACTCTCGAAGAATGGAAAAATCCGGCGGAGCTGTTCGCTCTGTGCGTATTCGCCGCAGCACCCCGTGACGAGGGCGACGCATTGAAGCTTCGTTCCTTTGCCGAACGCTATGAGAAGCTCTACGGCGCCGAGTGCATGGTGATGGACTTTACCCCCGTGGAAATGTCGTCAACCGAAATAAGGGATTTTTTGACGAAACACAGAAACGGGAATTATGATGAAACGGAAACTTTGTTAACAAATATTTACTTGACCGCACCTGTTGCAAAGTATATAATTGATAATGGGCTGTACCTGTGACATAACGGTCACGTCCGCCCGCATTGAGGCTGTGATGCAATGAATATCATACCATACGAAAACGAAAAACCGCTTACACGCAGTGAATACGACAAAATCCGCGAGACCGCTCTCGAGGGGATAAGCCGCACACGGCGTGAGCATATACTCTCGGTCGAGAGGGAGGCGGTGATGATGTCGGAGACGCTTTTCCCGAAGCTCGGAATTCCCGAGGAGTATATCTACGACATAAAGGCGGCGGCGATTCTCCACGATATAATGAAAGAGAGCGATTACGATTCGCAAATCCGTGTCTGTGAAGACGGCGGAGCAGTGCTTTCGGAGGCTGACCGTGCGTCGCTCACCGTGCTTCATTCGTTCGCCGGAGCGTATGCCGCAAGGGAAAAGTACGGCATAGGCTCGAGAGTGTTCGACGCAATATACAGACACACCGTCGGCGACGCAAACATGAGCGTTTTCGACAAGATAGTTTTCCTTGCGGATTACACTGAGCCGACAAGGTCATACGAGGGATGCAGACTTTTGCACGAATACTTTGTTTCGCATCTCGATTCGGTGAAAACGGGGGAGGACGCACTTTGCCTTTTGGACGAATGCGTTGCAAGGTGCGCCGTCTCGACTCTCGAAATGCTTGCGAAAAACCGATATGCGGTACACCCCAAGACCGTTGAGACGGTGGAGTCGGTTCTGGCACTTCACAAGGGAGACCCGAGGTTTTCGGAGCTTGCCGAGAGATTCGCAAATGTAAGAAAGTAATGCGGCGGCGACCGCAGTTTTGAAAGGAACTTACAGAGATGAGTACGAATACAAATAATCTCAAGCAGAGAAGAAAAAGCAAGAATATCGCCATTTACACGGTAATAATAATACTTGCTATTGCGCTCAGCGTGAGCGGATACTTCGTCTTTTTCCACGAAATGGTTGTTGAGGGAATGACCCCGGCGCAGACCGACGTCAATAACTTCGTAAATCCTTCAAGCGGCGAGATAGGCGTCCGTGAGACGAAAAGCGGTATCAAAATCGATACTCAGATTAACCTCGACGACGTAATGAAGTCTATCGACGTTTCCGCTCCCGACGCACGAAAGGAAGGCTTTTACAATTTTCTCGTCGTAGGACGCGACAAGGCGGGACTCAACACCGACGTTATCATGGTCGTTTCGTTCGATATGGAGAACAACAAGGCGGCAATCGTGCAGATTCCCCGTGATACCTACATCGAAGCAAGCCCCCTTGCAGGCAACAAAAAGATAAACGCCGTGTTCTCGACGGGATATTCGAGCGTCAGACGTGCCGGAGGTACTGCGGACGAGTGTATCGAGGGCGGCATGACGGCTCTTTCGGATGCACTTCTGGGTTCGTTCGGTATTGTCATCGACAGATACGTACACGTAAATATACAGGGCTTCCGTGAGATAGTTGACGCAATAGGCGGCGTTGAGGTAACTGTCCAGCAGGACATGAAC
>CAKSCN010000133.1 GCA_934444485.1 uncultured Eubacteriales bacterium
GTGCCACCGACTTGAATTCGCCTACGAACTGCGGCTTTTCCTCTTTCTTGGTCGCATTGAAGATAGAGGGTTCCCACTTATCCTCTTCGGGTGTTGCGGGAGTTGTCGTGCCGCCGGTTGAGCCGCCCGTTGTTCCACCCGTTGTGCCGCCGGTTGAACCTCCGGTCGATGTGCCGGTGCCTTCGTACTTTACGTTTGAAACAGCGACGTCCTTGGCTCTTGCCTCATACTTTGCGGCGTCGTCGGCAGTCGGGAAGAAGCCGATTGCGTCAAAGTGCATTGTCGTGATATTTCCGCCGGGAAGGTCTATTCTGAAGCCTCCGCCGCCGTACTTTCCGTCGGTCCATGCTGCGCCGTCAAAAGCTTCGTACTGTCCGGACTCACCCTTCTTTGTCCAGCCATCGGAACCGGTGAGGTCGATGACAATCTTCTGCCAGCCGCCGGTAAAGTCGGCTTTGTAGGATCTCTTGTAGGTGTTGCCCTGAGAAACAAATGCTATCGGTGCGCTCTTCTGTTCCTTGTCCGCCTTTACGACAAGAAGAAGGTAAGGAAGATCTTTCGTTATCTTATACTTGGAGGGCATCGAGTCAAACTCAAGCATGGAGCCTGTCCTGATGTCGGCTCTCATAAAATCGCCGTCCATAACGAGGCTGCACGAACCCCATGTGTATATTTCGGGGAAATCGGTATCGGGCTTTCTGTCCGGGTTGGGGAAATAGCACTGTCCGTTCTTTCCTTTATCGAAGGGCAGCGTCTCAAACTCAAACTTGAATACTGCCGATGCCGCAGCGTCTTCGGCGGAAACCGTGAAGAATGCGAAGCTCGAAAGCATCATGAGAAGTGCGAGAAACAATGACAATTTTTTCATAAGAGTATCTCCTTTTTCACATTATTTGCGATATGTCACACGGCATTCTCGTTGTCCGCAGTACGCATACCGCCGCATGGATATTATACTAAATTTTATCTTCAAAGTCAAGACAATTGAGAAAAACGCAAACTTTTCATGTTTTTGCACAAATGAGTGTAGCCAAAAATGTACTTTCTCCCAAATCTGGTAGCTGTTTTTTGTGCAGTAATGACAAATGTGCAAATTTCAGTCCAAAGTGGTCTGAATTTTGCGAAAAATCGTTTCTTCGCATGCGAAAAAACGCACACGATCCGCCGGAAGAATCGTGTGCGAAAGAACATTTTTCACTTTACACCGCCGTAATCTACGACGTTTGCTTTGTAGTATTTTATAGCGTCGAGAGTCTTTTTCGTGACGTTTATAAGTATCGCTCTCTTTCTGCCGCCGACGCTCATGAGTATCGCAAAAAGGTTTTCGGAGTCGGGCGATGCGCAATAGTATGTGACGTTCTCCTTGCCAATCTTTGCAACGTCGTCACGCACCTTGTCGTAAGGCGCAACCTTGTCGAAGTCAGCTATTTTCACCTCTTCGAGTGGCTTTCTCTGCATTTCTCCGTACACCTTCGTGAACTCAACCGTGCCGCCTATAACAACATATTCGTACTCGACGTTTGCGAATCTCCAAAGGTACCATGTGAGCGCCATATCCGCAATTATCAGCGGAACTATCGCAACGGGGAGCTTGACAACCGACAGGAAGAGGAAGCATCCGGCAAGGAAGAGCAGTACGGCAAGAGCAACAATGCCCGTCTTCTTCAAAATTATGCCGCCGTCGGTTTTCTTCTTCACAATGTACTCGGCATAATTTGTTTTCATTTTTTCGTCTTCGGAAATAATTCTGTTCATCTCACATCACTCCTCAATACTTTTTCCGTGTTCTGCGTCCGCCGGACGACGCTCCGAACTGCGCCTTTTTGTCGCCGTAGAATTTCTTCTCGCCGTAGGGCTTCTTGTCGCCGTGCGACTTCTTTTCACCGTAAGACTTTCTGTCGCCGTAAGACTTCTTGTCGCCATACGACTTCTTGTCGCCATACGACTTTCTGTCACCGTAAGGTTTCTTATCGCCGTATGATTTTCTGTCTCCGTAAGGCTTCTTGTCACCGTATGATTTTCTGCCGCCGTGAGACGTTCCCCTGCCCTTTTCAAAGCCGCCGTGCTTATGCGACGGTTCATTGCGGTCGTCGATGTACTCGATATCAATATCGTCGGGGAGCTTTGACCAATCGATGTTGCCGTTTCGGTCGAAAACTATGTCGTCCTCGTCGAAGCCGAAGTCGTCCCCACCCTTGCGGCGTGCGTTTTTGACGTCGTTCTTCTTCTCTTTCTTGTCGTTCTTTTTCGCAAACGCCTCAAAGCCCTTGGGAGTTTTATCCTTTTTGGGAGTGTGCGTTTTTCTTGCGGAAAATCCGAATTCTCCGACCTTTTCGCCGAGTCTGAAGTACTCACCGTGCGCAAACGCCAGAAGTCCCGCCTTTTCAAGCTCAAGCTTTCCTTTTTCGTCGAGAAGCGTTTCGTCAACATTTACCGCAACTATATCGGCGATAAACATATCGTGCGAACCCTGCGGAAGAACGACGGAGACACGGCACTCGATGCTCAGAGGACACTCGGCAATCGAAGGACAGCCGACCTCGGTTGACTTTTCCTTAGTAAAACCGCACTTCTCGAATTTATCCACCTTTGCGCCGGTATAAATGCCGCAGTAATCAACCTTTTTCGCCTGTTCGGCGGTTGCGAGATTGATTACGAACTCACGCTTTTCCGAGATAATCGAATGAGAGTGACGTGACGGTCTCACGGAGATGTAGGTTTTCGGCGGAACGGTTGCGATTATTCCCGTCCACGCAACGGTTATTATGTTTGCTTTGTTTTCGTCTCCGCAGGACACAAGCACCGGCGGAATCGGAGCGATGAGCGCACCGCCCTTCCATGTGGTCTTTTTCATTGAGTATTACCTTTCTTTTGATATGCGTAAAGTATGCGTAAACCTTTTGCCTTTTTATGCGGCGGCAAAGAAATATGCGGCAAGTGCCGAAAGGTCGGCAAGAGTTACTTTTCCGTCGGCGTTCAGGTCTGCGCAAACGATATCGGTAAAGTTTGACGACTTTGCAAGGTTCTTAGCAAGTGCCGTGAGGTCTGCAAAGGTTACGCTTCCGTCAGCGTCGATGTCGCACATAAGACGGAACTCAACTCCGTCAGCTTTCAGAACTGCTTCTATCGTCTCGGAATCGAACGTCAGATACACGGTACATGAAGTGCCGCCGAACGCACCGCTTTCAAGAGCCGTGACGCTCTCCGGAAGCACGACGCTTTCAATATCCGGGGTGTTCGCAAAAGCGTCCTTCGCTATTTTTTCAACGCCGCTCGGCACACGGACAACACCGCTCTCGACGGCACTTTCGACAAGCACACCGTCAATTACGACGAAGTCGCCGAGAGGCTTTCTATCATATGCGGCGGTAAATGTGTTTCCGCTCTTTGTCCAGCCTGCAAAGGTGTACGAATAGTTTTCGTCGGACTCACGGACAGGGTCGTTCGGAACTTCGGTAAACACTTCTCCGTTGCCGTAAAGCACGCTTCCGAGGTTCGTGCCGTCGTAATCGTTGTAGCTGTACGTTTCGAGGCTTATCTTTTCCTCGGACGTTGCCGCAAGGTTGGGAGAATCGGCGAACAGTAAAACGAGGGTGTCTCCGTCGGCGTTGAAGCCGTAAATATTCGTGCCTGCCGCAAGGGTGTATTCTTTCGCTTTGACAACTGTGTTTCCGTCGTAAACACACACCGCATTCGGCGCATTGAAGATTAGGTAGTCGCCGTAAACAAGCGGATATGAAAACGCCGATGCGTACCAACCGCCGCTTGCCGCCGCCCAATTTCCCATGTTATATGCCTGCGTTCCTATCTCGCCGCCGGACACTTTTTCGTAAAGCTCACGGACATCGGCAGTATCGAGCTTATAAAGGCGTGCCGAGTAATTGTAATATGCGGTTGTATACCATGCGCCGCCGTAATTTACAATGGGAGCTGTAATCGAAAGTCCGCTCGCTGCGGCGTCATAGGAGGTATCCGTGCAGTCATAGAGAGCAGTCCATCCACTTGCTCCGAGTGCGGTCATGCCGTCGTCACTCCGCAGGAATTTTCTGTACATAACTCTGCCCGGAATGTCAGGGGTCGGGTCGTTGTGTGTGACGTCGAGATGATACCAATTGCCATTGAGGTTGACGTAATTCCACGTGTGGTTCATTGCGGGTGAGGTTGCGGCGTCGCACTGTATACCGAATCTGTCGGCAAGAGCTATCATTGCAAGGGTGTAGCCCTGGCAGACCGCAGTTTTCTCTTTGAGAAAGCTGTAGGCATCGAAGTTTGCGTCGGCTGCCGTTGCGGAGTCATAAACACGCTCGTCGTAGCAATAATTCGAGGCTAAGTAACCGTTCAGCAAAAGCAGCGTTTCATAATCGCTTGCATTTTCCGGGACTATGGCGCACACCTCGTCAAGGAGGCTTTCATACTCTGCACGGACGCTTTCAAGTTCAGTGCCGCTGTAAATATACGTAGGGAGCATGGCAGTTATCGCACCGCTCGACGGACTGTACGAAATACGGTAGCCGTTATTCACGTAAAACAGCTCGGGGTTTCTGTTGATAACAGAAGAGAACACTGCATTGAAAGCTTCCGTATCGCCGGCGTTTTTATAATTGTACGCCGAAAAACCGGCATCGGTGACTCCGGAAAGCGAAATGCTGTCGGAAGCGCTGCGAAGTCCATCGAGAATAATTTTGTAGAGAACATCGTCTCTCGTCGTTTCCTCAAGCGACGCCTCGTCATACCGTGCGAAAGCCTTTTCGGGAATGCCGCCGCTCTGGAGTATGCTGTCTGCGGCGGACACGCTTACCGTTGCACTTTCCTCATTTTCTGCGGCAAAAGCCGAGACAGCGAGGAGCGCTGACAACGCAATGACAGTTACCAACAAAACGATTATGCGGATAGATTTCATAATAAACCTTCCTTTATGCAGAAGTATTTGGCACGCACACCATTCTGCAGGAAGATTATACCACATACATTTGAAATATGCTATGTAATAAAAACAATTTTTCATTAACGGAAAGAAGCACGGACAAAAAAATCCCCCACCCTTTTGAGGTGAGGGATAAAGTCACGGTCAAACACCGAAACTTAACTTTCCGTGAAAGTCACAGATTAATAGTCGAGCTTCCAGCTGTTGTCGGGACCAGCGTATGTGCCGAGGTATCTTGTGATAACGGGACGACCGTTCTCGCCGTTGAATACTACGCCGCATACTGTGAGGTACTGGTAGTACTGGAAGGGAGCAACGTCCTCGTGGTTCGGCTCGGTCCAAGAGATTTCGTCAGCTGTTGCTGCTCTTGCATATACGGGTACTGCGTAAGTTACGCTCTTGTTGTACTCTTCATCGTCATAATCGTACTCAGCGTCGAACTTAGCGTTCCACTTGCCGTCGAGCTTGAGCTTGTAGTCAGCAACGAATTCCTTAGCGAGGTCAACAGTCTTTGTGCCGTTGATCTTGCCGGTAGCGTCGAATGTAGGACCTGCAACATACTTTGTTGTAACAACAACTATGTTCTTTGCGATATCAGCGTCAGACATGAGGAATCTGCCGGTAGCAGCATCTCTTGCACTGAGGTCAACATAGTTGAGAACGCCTGCGTAGTTAGCCTTGAAGTTTACGTTGTTGAGCCATGCATCGCCGATGAGGGTCTTGTAAGCGTCAGCAAGGATCTTCTCGTCCTTATTGTTGAGGTTGATCTTCTTGCCGGTAGCAACGTTAACGTCGCCAACGAAAGCAACCTTGTACTCGGGCTTAACTTCAACTACATACTGCTCACTGCCGTTTGTTGCAAAGCCGTCAGCCTTGGGAGCCTCTACAGCGTTTGTACGAACGGAAAGCTTGTGAACGAGAGCATCGGATACGCCGAAAGCTCTGTTGCCGAAATCATACGTCCAGCCTGCGCCGGGAACGTTTGTCTGCTGTCTCTTCCATACGTTTGCAACCCACTTATCGAAGTGGTTGATGCCGTGAGGGCACTTCTCGGAATCGAGAACAATCGTCATGTTGGTGGCTGCCTTTTCGCACTCTGCGCAGTTCTTGTACTGAGCGAGGATGTCGAGGTAATCCCAGTCATAGTCTACGAAACGGGTTTCCCAGTTTGCGTAAAGACCGTTGTAAGATGTGTAAGCAAGTGCTTCCCAAGCCTTTGTGTCGCTGTTCATAGCATAGAGTCTGCTGTATCCTGCATGAGGATATGCGGTCTCAAAGCCTTCCTCAACCCACTTGTGAGCGGTAGGTCTAACCTCGGAACGAACACGAACGCCGTTTACGTACTCTGTGAAGTACTCACCTACGGTACCCATTCCCTCACCGAGAGAAGAAAGGTCATATCCGCTATGCTTCAGAGCTGCGGATGCAGGTGCTGCTACAGAAGACGCTGCGACTGCTGCGCACAACACTCCTGTAAAGATTCTTTTGAAGTTCATAATGATACCTCCATGATAATATAGTTGTTGACGTCTTCTTTAACGCCTACCACATTTTAACACCGTTGGAGTAATAATGTGTTACACATTTTTAAACATTTATCTCACGTATTGTAAATGTCATTTGTTTCGACAATGTTTTTAATGATTTACGTCTGAAAAATCATAAATGTCGGATTTTGTTGTCTTTTGTCATGGCAATAAGAATTTATTTTATCAATATATAAACAAGTGTTAATAATTAGGAATCGGCAAAAAAAAGAGCCGGAGGCTTTCGCTTCCGGTTTACACTGTTTTCGGTTCACCAATCCTCGCCGTATTCTTCATAATCGTCCATGGCGTCGTCCGCACCTCTTGCGTATTCTTCGTCACGTCCATATCTGTCCCAGTCGGGTTCGCCGTCTCTGTAGACGTCGTCATACCCCTCTTCGTATTTATCAGGTTCATAATACACAGAATAGTCTTTTGGAATGACATAGGTCTGACCGTATGGTGTGGTTCTTGTATTGCTCGAGGAACTGCTCCATGAACCGCTTGATGTCCG
>CAKSCN010000134.1 GCA_934444485.1 uncultured Eubacteriales bacterium
TCGTTTCTGACCTCGACACGGACGCCGATGTCAACCGTTCCGGGCTGATGAGCGATGTCATGCTCCGCACAGATTTTCTCGAGCCAATCCGCACCTCTGCGTCCTGTTGCAATGACCGTCGTGTCGGCGAAGATCTCGCTTGTGTTTCCGTGGTTGTCCTCAACTCTCACACCGACGCAGTCGCCCTCATTGCCGAAGATTATGTCCTTGCACTCGCACTCGAACATCATCTCGACGCCTTTGGAAAGAAGGTGCTGTTCTATTGCGTAGTAAATCTCCTGCGCCTTTTCCGTACCGAGGTGGCGTATTGGGCAGTCAACAAGGCGGAGACCTGCCTGAATGGCTCTCTTTCTTATCTCCTTGACCTCGTCGTAATTGCCGACGCCCTCAACCTTTGTATCCGCACCGAAATCGAGGTATATTTTGTCGGTGTAGTCGATTATTTCCTGCGCCATGTTCTCTCCGATAAGCGACGGAAGATCTCCGCCTACCTCATAGCTGAGCGACAGTTTTCCGTCGGAAAAAGCGCCTGCGCCCGAAAAGCCCGTTGTTATGTGGCAGTGCGGCTTGCAGTTTACGCACTGCTTTGTTTTCGCTTTTGGGCAACGTCTCTCCTCAACAGGCTTTCCTTTTTCTATTATGAGTATGCTTTTCTTACTGCCGCAGCGCAGCATTTCAAGTGCCGTAAATATTCCGGCAGGACCGGCTCCCACAATTACTACGTCCTTTTTCATCATATCATCGTTCCTCCAATCCTTTCACGAAAATCAGTGCGGTATGCACCGAAAAATCGTTTTACCTCGTTACTCAACCGCACTTACCGTCACAATATCCTCTTCGGGAGCTTCATCGCCGTATTCCTCGCTTATTCCCTCGCTTATTCCGAGTATCACGATACCTGCCATAACAAGGGCAACGGTCACGTATTTCATCTTTGAAAGCTTCTCTTTGAGGAAGATCCTCGAAAGTATTACGGAGAATATGCAATAGCTTGCGACGATGGGAGCTGCGACGATTGCCTCGCCCTCCATTGCGAATACATAGAAGAACTGACCGGCAGTCTCGAATATTGCAGCAAAGCCTTTATCTCTCTCTCCTATTATTGAGAACTTTTCCTTCTTAACAACCGTGAGAAAAAGGAGGCACACAACCGCCGCTATCAGGAATGTAAGTTCATATGCGATAAGAGCCTCGTCTGAGGTCATTATCTCTCTCTGGTCGAGATATACGCCGTCGAGAACCGTTCCGAGTGAGTCGAATATGCAATACACAATCGGGAAGCATATTGCTACAAGACCGCTTATGTACTTTTTATTCTCGCTTGTGACCTCGACCGGAATCTCTTCCTTTTTCTCGATGAATGCAAGTCCGAGAACGCCGGCGGTTATTATGAGTATGCCGACGACGTTTATCATTCCCGTAGGCGTCACAAGCTCGCCTATCTTTGCTCCGCCGAGGAAGAAAAGAAGTATTGCGGCAACGGCACCCGACGAATTCTGTATCGGAGATACGATGCTCAGTTCAAGATATCTGAGTCCGATATATCCGACCGTCATCGAGAATATGTAACAGAATGAAACCGGCAGATAAAGAAGCAGATGCATCGGATTAAATTCCAGTTTGTTTATTATCATGTAAGCGATTGCGTGTATTCCCATTACGAATCCGACCATTATAACCGTTCTGAGATGGCTGTACTTATCTTCGGAATCCGCACCTTTTTTGTAAAACAAGTCGGCGCAAGCCCAGAGAAGCGTACTGAGTATTGCGCAGACAAACCAATTAAGTCCCATTTTTCAACACATTATGCCGCCAAAAGCATCGGCAGGCACTTATTTTACCTTTCTTTATTCCTTTTACTTTTTCCTGCGTTTTGCCGCCGTTTTCGCATTTCTTTTGCGTTCCTTTTTACCTTTTCCGGCAGTGAGTACGCAAAGCGCAAACATCACACCGAGCGACGTATACGGCACCCATGCGGTAAAGGTTTCGGGTACGAATATGCACGACAAAAGCATAAGCACCGCAGACATCACGGCTCCCGAGCCGACACCACAGAGCATTCCGCATGAGTCGGGTCCCTTTGAAGCCGCCGTTTTCCCGGCAAACACACCGGCTGCGGCGGAGGACAGGACGGCGCACACATTAAAGCCCGTCGCCGGGTCGTCAAGTCCCGACAGGATAAATGCCGCCGTCACGATTACCGCCGCCTGAGCGGCAAAGCCCACAAGCGCTCCGAAGAATATACCTTTCGGAACGGAGCCTGCACCGTGTCCTCTCTCGCCGTTATGCTTATTCGTCATTTTTGCACCGTCTGTGCCGGAATTCATTGTCATAGCTGTTCCTCCGAATCGTACTGAAATATCAATACAATTTATTTGAAAAAGCGTGAAAATATTCCGGCGGCGGCTCACAAACGCATATTACTTGTTTTCTTCGGTCTTTTCGCTCTTCTTAACCTTGTAAGCTGTCTTCTTTGTCTCGTCATTTTCAGCCTCGCCGAACTTCTTCTCTATAGAGCGGATAGCCCAGCGTGCAACCTTAATTCTCGTTCTGTCTGCGCCGTTCTCAATCGTGATTGTATCGTCTCTTACGTTGCAGACTCTGCCGATAAGACCGCCGATTGTCGTTACTTCGTCGCCGACGATTATGCTGTCTCTCATCTTCTTTGTTTCCGCTTCCTGCTTCTTCTGCGGACGCATAATGAAGAAATACATAAAAGCGACGAATACGACGAGAATAAGAATCGAAGAAATACCGCCTGCCATGGGGTTCTGTGCTGCGGCCTCTCCTTCGAGCGCTCTTGCGGATACGGTGAGAATGGTGTTGTTGAGTGCTGTGCTGAACATAGTTTGTTCCTCCTGAAAATTAAATATATTTTGTTTAGTCGTCTACTCTTTCGCCGAGTCTTATGCGCATTTCGTTATAGAAGCTTTCGTAGCGTCCCTCGTCAAGCGCAAGTCTTATTTCCTCCATCATGGTGTTGTAGAAATAGAGGTTGTGCAGGACGCAGAGTCTCATTCCGAGAAGCTCTCTCGCCTTGAAAAGATGGCGGATATACGCTCTCGAGTAATTACGGCAGGTCGGGCAGTTACAGCTTGCGGATATGGGTCGGGGGTCTCTCTCATACTTATTGTTGTTGAGGTTCATGTGTCCCTCCCACGTGAAGAGGTTTCCGTGGCGTGCGTTGCGGCTGGGCATTACGCAGTCAAAGAAGTCGACGCCTCTCCAAACGCCCTCGAGGATGTTTACCGGAGTTCCGACGCCCATGAGGTATCTCGGCTTATCCTTCGGCATAAACGGCTCCACCGCCTCGATTATACGGTACATTTCATCCGCACTCTCACCCACGGCAAGACCGCCTATTGCGTAACCGTCAAGGTCAAGCTCTGCAATATCCTTCATGTGGTTCATTCTGAGGTCCGCATACGTCGAACCCTGATTTATGCCGAAAAGAAGCTGACGGGGATTTACCGCATCGGGAAGCTCGTTGTTCTTTGCAACCTCGTCCTTGCAGATTTTAAGCCAGCGTGTCGTTCTTTCGCAGGAGCGCTTTGTGTAGTTATACTCTGCCGGATTCGCTATGCATTCGTCGAACGCCATCGCAATGGTAGAGCCGAGGTTTGCCTGAATTTTCATGCTCTCCTTCGGTCCCATGAAGATGCGCTTTCCGTCCATATGCGACGCAAACGTAACGCCCTCCTCGGTTATTTTACGCAGTACCGCAAGGGAGAAGACCTGAAATCCGCCGCTGTCGGTGAGTATCGGTCCGCTCCAGTTGAAGAACTTATGAAGTCCTCCGAGCTCTTTTATGACATCGTCGCCGGGACGGATATGGAGATGGTAGGTATTGGACAGCTCCACGGTGCATCTGCAATCGATGAGGTCCTTGGTCGAAACCGCACCCTTAATTGCGGCAGACGTTCCGACGTTCATGAATACCGGCGTCTGAATAGTGCCGTGCGGCGTTTCAAACTCGCCTCGTCTCGCCGTTCCCTCTGTTTTTTTTAGTGTAAACTTGCTGTTTTTCACCTTTTGTTTCCTTTCATTTGATATATCACGACTTACGTTCTTGCGAACATCCTGTCGAGCTTTGCTCTTTCAAACTTAATAAGCACCGGTCGTCCGTGCGGACAATACAGCACGCTTTCGTCCGAAAAAAGCTTATCTATGATAACCGCATTGCTGAGAGCGGAGGTTTTCTGCCCCGCTTTTACCGCCGCCTTGCAAGCCGCCGTATACAGAGCCTTATCGAATATGTCTCCGACGGCACGTCCGTTACCACAGGCAAGCTGTCCGGCGAGGAACACGAACAGATCCTTTCCGTCGCTTATGTCAACCTCCGGTGGAAGTCCTCTGAGAAGATACGTATTTACGCCGAACTCCTCAAACGAAAAGCCGGTTTTGGTTATGTAGTCTCCGTACTCGCTTATTGCCTCCGCTTCCTTTGAGCTTACCGTAACGCTCACGGGTTCGAGAAGCAGCTGTATTCCGCCGTCACGCTTGCCGGTTTTCATGTTTTCGTAGATTATCCTCTCGTGTGCGGCGTGCTTGTCAACGAGGTACATACACCCTGCCGCCTCAACGACGATATAGGCATTGAATACCTCTCCGACTATTCTCACGCCCCGTTTGACACGCTTTTCAAGCTCCGCCTTTTCGGATATCGCACTTACTCCGTCGTCGTCACGGTCGAGCATGGAAATCGTACTCTCGAGCGGTTTTGCCGGAGGTCTTTTTTCACGCTCCGGTTCGGGTACAGCGGCTTTTGGGATATTCTTGGGTTCTTCCGTGACAGGCTCATCGGGCGGCACGTTCTCTTTCGGCACGGACACCGTTTCCGGATGCTCGATACCCTTCATGTAATCGCCGCCGTCTTTTGCGACGCCTATATCCTCGGCTCTTTTTCCCATTTCAGCCATAAGCTTTTCCGCCATGCCCGAGGCTTTTTTTACGCCGCTTTCGGCATTACCGGTGCCGCTCGGAACGGAAATACTCACACTCTTTATGTATTTCATATGTTCCTCTGCGGACGCAACCGGGGGCGGAGGCTCACGGCTCTTGTTTCCGTTTTCACGGTTTTCTCCGCTGTCGCCGAGAACGGTTTCGTGTTCACTGTCGAAGATTTTCGCTATTTCTTCTATGGTTCTTGCACGTGGCGCTGACTCACGGGAAACTTCCTCCTGCGTATCGGACGGGGAGTCCTTATTATTCGGTGCGGTGTCGCTTTCGGTCTTGGGCACTGCGGCAGGTTTCTCGGCAGTTTCGGTAACCGGGAATGCTTTTGTCAGTGCGGAAAGCTTAACTCTACGGTTTTGATAGGAGTCCGCTTCTTCACTGCGGTTATCCAAAAAAAGCCTTGCGCCGGAGGTTCCTCTTGTGAGCGCATTTCTTACGGCATAGTAGACCGCCTCGAACACCGCTCTTTCGTTGACGAATTTGACCTCGAGCTTTGCCGGGTGGATGTTTACGTCAACAAGGCTTGTATCTATCGTGAGGTACAGTACCGCACCCGGGAATTTACCGACCGGGCAATAGCTTCTGAAGCCCTCCTCGAGAGCCGCCATCATGGTTCGTGAGCGGACGTATCTTTCGTTTATGAAGAAATTCTGCATACTGCGGTTCGGTCTGCATTTTTCAGGCTTGCACACAAAGCCGCCGACGCTTATTCCTCCGAGCGAATACTCCGCACTTATCATTCCGTCGGCGAAGTCTCGTCCGAGAGCGGAGTATATGCAGTTTGCCGCTATGCCGTCCCCCGGAGTTTTCAGCTTCTGCACGCCGTCCGAGATACAGCAGACCGAGATATACGGTCGTGACAGCGCAAACTTTTCCGCCGCCGCAAGAACCGCCTGTGCTTCGGTCGAGTCTTTTTTGAGGAACTTTCTCCTCGCCGGGACATTCTCGAAAAGGTCTCGTGCTATAATTGTCGTGCCGTTCGGGCAGCCTGCCTCGGTGAGCGTTCCTTTTGCGCCGAACTCACTTTCAAAGAGCGTTCCCATTCCGTCGCAGGCACGCTTTGTCATAATGGAGAGTCTTGTCACGGACGATATTGCGGCAAGAGCCTCGCCTCTGAAGCCGAGAGTACCGATTGCGGCAAGGTCGTCCTTTGTGCGTATTTTGCTCGTTGCGTGGCGGAGTATACTTGTCGGCACGTCCTCTTTCGCCATGCCGCAGCCGTCGTCGGTAACTCTTATATAGGTCGAGCCTCCGTTCTTTATCTCGACTGTGACATTTGAAGCTCCGGCGTCCGCACAGTTCTCGAGAAGCTCCTTTATTGCCGATGCCGGTCTTTCGACAACCTCTCCTGCGGCAATAAGATTTGCCGTTGATTTATCAAGTACGTTTATTATGCCCATCTCACTGCCGCTCCTTTCTTTCGGATGTTACCGTTTATTCCGTATACTTTTTCAGCTCATACAGCTTTTGAAGAGCTTCTATCGGCGAGGTGGTGTTGATATCGAGATTTTTGAGAATCTCGAATACCTCGTTCTTTGACATATCCTCAATGGTTATGTTGTTCATGCCGCCGTCGTCGTTGTCCGCACTCTTTTTCTTCAGCATATACGCCGGCACTTCGCCCTCGCCCTCAAGGCTCTTGAGAACCTCTTTCGCACGTTTAATGACGGGGTTCGGAACGCCTGCAAGCTTTGCGACCTCTATTCCGTAGCTGTCGTCGGCGGAGCCTTTGACTATCTTGCGCAGAAATACGACGTCGTCTCCCCTCTTTTTTGCGGCGATACTGTAATTGCACACGCCGGGAAGTCTGTCCTCGAGTACAGTAAGCTCGTGGTAGTGTGTTGCAAACATGGTTTTTGCGCCGATCTTCGATGCAGTGTACTCGGCAATCGCACGTGCTATACTCATGCCGTCAAAGGTTGAGGTTCCTCTGCCTATTTCGTCA
>CAKSCN010000135.1 GCA_934444485.1 uncultured Eubacteriales bacterium
GCTTTGTGCCTCAATCAAGGCAGAATATGTAAACGCCGCATCCTCGCCGATTTTAATCGACTGCGGCACGGGATAAAGGCATTTTTCAAGAAGCGATTTTTTAAACACCTTTGACCAACAGCACGGATTTATGCCGAAAGAATAATACGGCGGCTTAAAAATCATTGTGGGATAAACCTTATTTTCAAGCAATTTTTTATCCAAAAACTCTGTGCCGTAGGATTGCTTGCTTTTTTCCTGCCTATCGCCGTAATCGTAAAGAAACTCGCAATAAACAATATCGGGATGATATTGCTCTGTTGAAGCATGTATTTTTTGATACATATCGGGCTCAATCCAATCGTCGCCGTCAACAAATGTGACATATTCGCCGTTTGCTACACGCAAACCTGCCTGACGGGCGGACATCAAGCCGCCGTTTTGCTTGTGAACAACCTTGACGCGTGAATCGTTAATTGCGTATTCATCGCAAATTTTCGGGCAATTGTCGGGTGAACCGTCATCGACGAGTATTATTTCAATCTCACGAAGCGTCTGCTTTTTCAGCGAATCGATACACCTCTCGAGATACTTCTCGGTTTTGTACACCGGGACTATGATACTGACCTTAACTTCGTTCACAATTTGCCACCGTTTCCTTTGATAAGCTCTTCGTATTTTCCGACAAGTATTTCGCAATATTCCTTTGCCGCAAGAATCTCCCGGCTGCGCTTTACGCATCCCTCTTTCAGACGTGCGTAATACCTTTCGTCGGAGAGCGTTTTTTCAATCGCTTCGGCAAAGCTGTCGGGAGAGGCTTCATTTGCGAGAGTACCGGTCACGCCGTCTTCAACAAGCTCCGCCATACCGCCGCTGTTTACCGTAACGACGGGAGTTCCGAGCGAATGCGCTTCGAGTATCGTCAGCGGACAGTTTTCAAGGCACACCGACGGCACTGCGGCAACGGCGGCGTTTTTCATAATTGCCGCAACCGTATCAGAACCGAGAAATCCTATGTTTTTTATGTTGTCCGCACCGTCAAGCACATTTCCGAAAGGACCGCTTCCTGCGAAAACAAAATCATACTGCGGCAGTTTCCTTGCGGTTTCGGCAAGCACGGTCACGCCCTTTTCGTAAGAGAAGCGTCCTGCGAAAAACACATACGGGCGGCGTATATTCCCGTTAACGGCGGATTTTGCGTCGCAGCTTTCGGTGCGCTTTGAGACAAAATTGCAGAGCTTAAAGGTTTTGCCGGCGAAAACACCGGACTCCTCATGAAGCTTTCTTTCGAGGAATTCACTCGGGCAGATATAGAGGTCTGGGAGTCCGTATGTGCCGAGAATGCGGTAAAGTGCCGACTCAAGCACGCCGATAAAGCTCTTCGCTCTCGAGCCGTGTATGCAGCCGTACTTCACGCAGGCGCTCTTTCCTTTGCCGACGCACCTTGTACAGGGTTTATTCTCGGTAAAATTGTAGAGCAGGTGGTTCGGGCAAATCATCTGGTAATCGTGGACGGTCTGCACGAGAGGTATGCGGCGCTTTTTTACGGCGTATATTATCGACGGCGTAAGCTGAAAGTTGATGTTGTTCATGTGTACGACGTCCGGGCGGAATTTGTCAAGCACCTCGCTTATCTTGAGATACGCCTCACGTGAGTAAATAATCTTAAACGGGTAGAGAAATCTCTCGGCGGAGTCCGAGTGAAAGTCCATGTTACGTGTATTGAGTCCGAGAGAGTTTCCGACGGTGTTCTTAGCGTCGTACATTCCGAAGTACTCGACTTTGTGACCGAGAGCTTCCAAAGCGTCGCCGAGAGTAAGCATATAGCTTTCCGCACCGCCTCTCGGGTACAGAAATTTATTCACCATGAGTATTTTCACAGCATACGACCTCCCGTAACAGGTTTGTTTTCGTCGGATATCCGTCCGAATATCTTCTCATCGGCTTTTGCGGCACGTTCGTCGAAGCCGTTTCCGCTCATGAGTACGGCAAGCGTCGCCGTGAGAAGAGGATAGTTCATGGTATTGTCCGTCATGGAGACTATGACAAGGTAAAGCGTCAGCGAAAGCACGGTTACGGTGCGGTCAATACCGTTTTTGCCGAAGTACCGAAGCCGAAAGGCCGTCATTGACAAAAGCCATGCTATATAGCCCCAGAAGCCGAGATCAATGTAATATTGCAGAAAGTCGTTATGCACGGAGGAAACTCCGACATTCATTCCGGAGCTGAGCCTATAGGTCAAAAAGCCTATGCCGTGACCGAGAAAGTCCGGCGAGAATTCGTAAAATCCGCTTACGGCACTGTAAATTTCGGCACGTCCCGTAGTATCGACGCCGCTTTTTTCGAGATATTCAAACGCTCCGAGCTTTATGACGGCGATATACGCAAAAAGAAGAGCGGCGGTAGTAAGAGTAAAAAACACGGCAAGACCGACGGCGGTTTTTTCACTGTATTTTGCCGTAAACTTAACGAGAAAACCTATAACAAGCGCCGCCGCAACGGCGATTATGCCTATTCGCTTAAACGCACTTACAAAGCAGAAGAGCGTGAGTGCGAGAAGAACAAGGTAGGTTTTGTTTTTCTGCGGCTTCATGAGCATAAAGATTATGTATGCGCCGAGGCAAAATGCAAGCTCGTGTACTTCGGCACGCACTATTATTTCTCCCGTGTCGCCGGCGAAGGTGACGACGAGTCTTATAAGCTCCGAAAGGTAGCTTCCGAGTCCGAATTCGACCACTATTTTCGCTATCATGAGCAGGTTCGCCGCAAGCATTGCCGCAAGGTTATACCATATCCCCCGTTCGCCGAACATATACAGAAACGCCGCTGCGGCAAGTGCGAAGGAGAGCATATTGTTGTAGGCAATCGAGCCGGACAGCCCCCTTGCGATGACCGAGGTATCGGCATGACCGGCAAACCATATGTAAAGAGACGCAGTGAGAGTCACAAACAGCGGCACACTGTACGCCAGAGCGTCTTTCAGCGCAACCGCAAGCCTTGCGACATTCGGTCGTAACAGGAAGCAAAGGATGGCGAATGCGGTGAGTGCGAGCGCAAACACGTGGCGGTAAGTCACGAAGACGCCGACATTGAGGATTTCGTTGATGAAAAAATACATCATTACAGCAACAGCAAAAAACACCGCCTTTTTCGCCCTCGCAATTATTCTTTTCTCTCCCATATATCCGTTCACCGCATTCACCTCCTCTCTTCCCGACCTCACGGCGTCCCGTTTCGGCTTGTTCTTTTATTTCGCCGTTTCCCCGTTATGCAAAGGCTGTACGGGCATGGACGAATACTGCTTCTTATTCTTTATCGTTTCGGAAAGAAGCTTTCTCGCAGTCATGCTGTCACCGAACTTTTCGGCAATTCCGACCTTATACTCGAGAGCGATATCCGTGCAGTCCTCACGCTCGTCAAGTCTTAATGCAAAAATACGCATTATATCGCCGACACTGCCGTAGTCGGTATCACGTGCAAGAACGATAAAGCTTCCGTTTCCGTTGTATATGTACTCCGCTCTCGTTTTTCCGAAGGCTTCCGTCAAAAGCCGGGTGAACAGCCTTATCACCTCGTCTCCGGCGCTTCGTCCGTACTCCGTATTTATCGACGTGAGGTTTGATATATCGGTCATACAGTAAACGGTGCCGTCCTCGAGGTGCTTCTTGTCGGTATCCTTAAGATACTTATCGAAGCAGGCACGGTTTCCGAGACCGGTGAGACTGTCGGTATAGAAAACATGGTTGATAATGTCGCCTATTCTTGCGAGAACCGCCGCACCTCCGCAGAACACCACCATGAGGAACACAAACGCAATGGCGGTATAGAGCTTCACATTGATGCTCGGTCTCACGGACGACGAAGCGAGAACAGAGATATAGCTTGCGCCGAGATACTCGTTGTATTCGTTGTTGGTCTCGACCGTAAGATCATACAGCTTTGTAAGCTCGGCCACAAGAGCGTTAATCTCGGCGTCGATTTCATCACGTATTCTGCGGTAATCCGGGTCGTTAAGCTCCGTGCAGGTGAGAGGTGAGCTTTGGCACTCCCCGTTTTCGCAAAGTCCCGTACATTTGCTGAAGGTATCTATGACATAGCGGCAGTATGCGGAGTCGATGAGGGAATGCTCTCTCTTTTCGTTGTGGTCTCTCCAGCTATAGATAAGCTCGTCGTAGGTGACGGTCTGATCGCCGCCGTAGGACTCAAGAAGGCTTCTCTCATGGACGTTGTCGAGAATGTACTCGTAGGTTATATCGGTATTTCCCGACTCACGCATTTTTTCGACGTAGGCATCGATAACCGCAACTATATCGTTTACGATACTTGCCTCCTTGGCGTCGGAGATGTCGTTGTTGTCGATTCTCGTGGTGTAATCCGACACAAGGACGGTTTTATTTTTCGTTATCTTGTGCTTGTATATTCTCGAAAACAGCGACGACACCCTGACGTCACGCAGGTAGTTGAACTCCTCGGCAAGGTCTGCGAAGGAAACGCCGTTTTCGGTTGAGCGGTAATAATTGTTCTGTGCCATTCTCTTATAGAGAGTATCGAGAGTTTCTTCTATATCGGCATCTATAAGCTCCATTATTTCAATGTAGTCGTAGGTGCCGTCTTCGAGTCCCTTGACAGTGTTGTTCGCCGGGGCTACGTTTACGTACTTTCGGCTGTATTCGGCAAAGTAGACGTCGAGAGTTTCGTCGAGAACGCTCCGTGCGAAGCCCTCCCCCTCTCTGTTCGTTGCGGTAAAGGAGACGACAAACGTACTCGGCTCGTACACATACTCTTCACCCTCGTCGAGCTTCGCCTGCTTTCTTGCGACCTTATCGCCGTCGGGTATCGGGGTTATGCTGACTCTCGAAATAAGGCTGTCAACCGAATAAATGCCGGCGAGCCCCATTCTCTCCACGACCTTCGACATAACCGCCGAGGATTTTATCTCGTTGACGTCGAGGTTTTCTCCGGTGGGCGTCATTCCCTGTTCGGCACCCTCGTCGTTGTAGTGTATGACCTCCGAGGCGACGTAGGTGTTGGACGATTTAAGCCTCATATATATTCCGTAGGTTGCGAGAACGCAGAAAACCGCTATAAACGGCACGAGCTTTCGCAAATATTCGAGCATACGAAAATTGTTCATTTCACAAAGCCCTTTCCTTTCATGAACTTGTACGGCACGTCACTTCTTAGGTATCTTTGCCGATACAGCGAAGAGAAGAAGCGAAAGATATGCGAAGATTCCGAACAAAGCCGTCATCTTTACGTCGCCGAGCACCGAATGTCCGTTTATGCTCACCGAAACGCACTGATTCATGACGTGGCTTGAGTACTCACGACCCGCTTTTTCCGCTTTCTCGGCAAACGCTTTTATGCTTTCGTCAATCGAGGCGATAAGGTCATCCGCCTGTCTGCGTGCCTCTTCGTTTTCGCCCGAGCTTTCTATTTTTCCGATAATGAGATTGTTGTCCATTACCGCCTTTTCGCTTTCGGCAACCTTATCGCTGAAATCGGTCGCCATTACGGAAAGCTCATCTATTCCGACCTTTGTGCGTCCCATGTAGTACTTTCCGCTTCCGTCCCAGGTCGGCACGAGAACGACTCTCGTCATTTCCTCGGAATACATCGCTATTGCTTTGCTGCAAAGCGCAAACGACGCCGCTCTCTTCTGTCTTTCAAAGTCGATGTCGGTATTGCGGTACGTGAGTCTGTCGGTGTACTCGGTTTTGTCACGTACAATGCCGTGCTGAAGTACGAGCGAGCGGAGATTCTGCTCTATCTGCGTTTCACGGAAGCTGTATATCTCTCCGGCGATAGAGCCGAAGGTCATATTTTCGCTTGTGACAAAGCTTGAATTCTTCTCGCCGAGACCGTAGAGGTAATTCAAAAGCGAGGTGGTTTCCTTGTTTAAGTACGCAACAACGTCCATGTACTCCATGCCGTAAAGGTCGGTCTCATCGCCGAGGATGTTCATTTTGTAGCTGTCGGTATAGCGTGAGGTGTAGTACTCCTTGTAGGCGCTTGCGACAAGCTTTATGACGTTCTCGGCATTGAGGTTTCGTGTCTTGTCGGACGCAGTATATGCTATAACGTACTCCGTCGAGATATGGTAATCCGCCTCGCTTCCGACGCCGCCTTGAACGTAAGGGTACACAAAGACGCACTTTTTGAGGTCGTTTACCGTCACGTTCTCGAAAGCGCCCTGCTTTATCGCCTTATCGAGAACCTCGTCGCACACCATTTCCGCCATATTGAAGCGTGTTCCGTTTGAATTGAGCGCACGGGACGCCTCGGAATAATTCAGCGACACGACGGCATAGACGGAGTTTTTCGCATTTATGTGGTACATCACGCCGTAGGCGCACGTAAGTAGCATCGAGAATACAAGCACCCACGCATTGATAATCTCGGCATTTTTGAATACTCCGAAAAGCTTTCTTTTTGAGATGTTTCTCGAACGCAGAAAAACTCTCGCCGCAGCTGCGAAAAGCACAAGCAGAGTGACGGCCGCCGGTATATGGCGCATAAGAGAAGTGTTCATATGTTTTCTCTCTTTCTCACAAGATAAAGCGCAAAATGCGCACGGTCAGAATCTGTTTATATCTATGATTACAAGCTCCGGGGGATTGTTTATCCTGAATATGCTTTCGTTGTCAAGTCCCGAGCTTACTATAAGCGGACAGCCGGAGACGTCGTATCTGCCGTAAATGAAGTGACCGCTTCTTTCCGGGAAAAGACCGCCCTCGTGCGTATAGAGTGCGCCGAGTATAGGCACTTTCACCATACCGCCGTGGGTATGTCCGCAGAGAAGAAGGTCTCCCCAGAAATCGAAGTCATACTCCTCAAAGACAAACGGCTCGTGGAGTGCGGTTATTTTAAGGTTCTGCGGATTTTCGTAAAGGAAGCTCTCAAAGCTTTCG
>CAKSCN010000136.1 GCA_934444485.1 uncultured Eubacteriales bacterium
ATAAAGGTCAACAAGGAGAACACCATTATCGTCGGCGGTTCCGGCAATGCTGACGCCATCAAGGGCAGAATCGGTCAGATCAAGTCCGCTATTGAGACCACAACCTCCGATTTCGACCGTGAGAAGCTTCAGGAGAGACTTGCAAAGCTTTCCGGCGGCGTTGCGGTAATCAAGGTAGGTGCGGCAACCGAAACCGAGATGAAGGAAAAGAAGCTCAGAATCGAAGACGCACTCAACGCAACGAGAGCGGCAGTCGAAGAAGGCATCGTTCCCGGCGGCGGCACGGCATTCGTAAACGTTATCCCGAAGGTAGAAGCGGTTCTCGCAGCCTCCGAGGGCGACGAAAAGACAGGCGTTGCGATAGTTCTCAGAGCGCTTGAAGAGCCTATCCGTCAGATAGCACTCAATGCCGGCAAGGACGGCTCGGTAATTCTCGAGAAGATAAAGACAAGCGGCAAGGTCGGCTACGGCTACGACGCATACAACGACACCTACGTTGACATGGTTGACGCCGGAATCGTAGATCCTACCAAGGTATCCCGTTCCGCACTTCAGAATGCGGCGTCGGTTGCTTCCATGATCCTCACCACAGAGGCTCTCGTGGCAGACAAGCCCGAACCCGTTCAGCCCGCTCCCAATCCTGCGGCAGGCGGAATGTATTGATAAAACAAAATAATGTTTGTGAGTCGTGCGGTAAAATGAGCTGCACGGCTCTTTTTGATTGACGATTGACAATTGACAATTGACAATTGACGATTAGTGTATTTCATTGCAGGCACAGCTTCTTACCGGGGAACACGGCAGATAATCGGAAACGGCTGTCGGTTTGAAGCTCGGTTCTCTCCGATAATGGCAAAAAACAACGGCAGAGTTTTTCCTCCGCCGCTTTGCTGTGTCACTTACTCTTTATTCGTATAACACCCGTGATAACCGCCGACTGTACGGTAAAATGAGCCGCACGGCTCTTTTTGATTGACGATTGACAATTGACGATTAGAGTATTTCATTGCAGCACAGCTTCTTACCGGGGAACACGGCAGATAATCGGGAACGGCTGTCGGTTTGAAGCTCGGTTCTCTCCGATAATGGCAAAAAACAACGGCAGAGTTTTCCCTCCGCCGCTTTGCTGTGTCATTTACTGTTTACTTTGCATAACGCTCGTGACAACCGTCAATTTTGCGGCGTCAGTTCTGCTTGCGCACAATCGTATACTCGTCTCCGGGTCTGTAGTAGGGGCATTCACGATTTCTGTCCGCATAGAAACGCTCGAGGTCGTCGCAGTCGAGATCCTTCTCGCAGACATAGCAGAGGTAGTCTTCGTCATAGGAATAGTACATACACATCTCACAGTTGGATATCTTTGCCGTCATGATACGTCCCTCCGTTTCCGTTTCGATTTGTCGTTTTCGGTGTGACTCCGTTGCTTCATGGCTCTGCATTTCGGACACCTCCGTTCGGTTCATACATGAACGCCGTTTACGCCTCGGTCAGACTTTCTATGTACACCTCTCCGAAAAGCTCGGGGTTTTCTCTGAGAACCTGATACGCACGCCACACGCTCATAAGCTCGTCAATCTGCCTTCTGGGTATGACGTAATCCATATCTCTCGTGAGTCCCTTCGCCGTCACCGTTATATTCTGTGCGCCGCTGAGGGCGTCCATGAGCTTTGAAAGAGCGTAACGCTCGGAATTGGGGCTGTCGAATATTCCGCATATTTCGAGGTCGTTGTCGAGGTCTATGACCTTTTCTTCACGCTGAGCCTCGTCAACCGCAAAGCTCATAATTCTGCCGTCGCAGTTGAACAGCATTTCCTCCGTCTGAAGAAGCTCGTCAGTAGAATACGCAAGCACAAGGAAGAACGTAATCTTTCCGTCGCACTCCGAAATTGCCGCCGACAGCATTCCGCCGTGTTCCCCGGCCGCCTTTTTTACGAACTCGACAAAGTTCACGGTTCGCAGTGTAAACGTTCCCAGCTCGTCGTCACGGCTTACGGCAAAGCTCTTGCGAAGCTTTTCGAGAACCTCGATGTTCCCCGGACGGGAGTAGGTCTTTATGCGCGAGAGTATCTCATCGTTTCCGGTGTGGAGATACGCTTCCGAAAGCACCTCGATGACCTCGTTTACGGGAATGCCTTGTTCATCGTCGAGAGCGAGGATGTACTCTGCGTACTCCCTCTTATACTTTTCCTCGGCTTTCGCCACCTTTTCGTCGTTTGATCCGAGACCTTCGATAAGCGAAAGTGCGCCTGCGTAATCCTTGTTGTTCGCCGCCGCCTCGGCACTTATGAAGATTTCCTCCTCCATAAGGCTGTGTATGCGGTTCTTTTCAAGCTCCACGCTTTTGGCGTCGAGGACTCCCGGCAGTTCGCCGTCAAGGTACTCATACGCTGCCTTGTAGCCGTCGGTTTCGATTATGCTGTCCACCTTTGCGCTGACATACTCTGCGGCTCTTTCGGCGATTCGCTCCTTCATGGTGCGGATTTCCTCGTCGGTGAACATTCCCTCGTCGCAGTTGTCAAGCACCTCAATTGCTCCGTCAAAGTCCGCCGACTCTATGCGAAGCTCTATTATGCTCCCAACCGCACCTGTCATATCGTTTTTTGCGGTCTTGTCACAGGATACGAGCGACAGCGCCGTCATGGCGGCAAGGAACATCGCACAGAGTATCCCAGAAGTCTTTCTCATACGTTTTCTCCAATGTCAGTATCTGCATTTGCATTAAGAGTTAAATGCAGCTTGTGCGCACACAATATGCACCTTACCCTACTCTAATTATACCACCTGAGCAACCGTCGTTATACGCAATATAATGTACAATAAGTTAAAATTCATGGAAAGTGGCGGTTGCAATACGGTTTTTGTGTTAAAAAAACGGCAAAGTGGTGATTTTTGTCCGATTTCCGGCACGCATAGAAAAAAGTCGGCGCAATGTTTTTCTCACGGATTTTCGGCGCATTACGCAACTCTCTTCGCTTCCCGGTTCAGATTGCTAAAAAAGTTAACATTATATATCCCATACCGCTATTGACAAAACTTTCAAACGAAGATATAATAAGAGAATAATCAGATTTTCACAATATTTTCTTGGAGGTATTACAATGAGCAGAGTTTACAATTTTTCCGCAGGTCCTTCCATGCTTCCGCTCCCTGTCCTTGAACAGGCTGCAGCCGAAATGACCGACTACAACGGAAGCGGTATGTCGGTAATGGAGATGAGCCATCGATCTCCCGTCTACGATGCGATCATCAAGGAAGCGGAAAAAGATCTCCGTACCCTTATGAATATTCCGGACAACTACAAAGTGCTTTTCCTTCAGGGAGGCGCCTCTACGCAGTTCGCCGCAGTGCCGCTCAACCTTATGAAGAACGGCAAGGCTGACTACGTTGTCTCCGGACAGTTCTCTAAGAAGGCTTTTGAAGAAGCCAAGAAGTACGGCGACGTAGAGTGCATTGCAAGCTCCAAGGACAGGAATTTTACATACATTCCCGACATTACTCCCGACATGGTTCGCCCCGATGCGGATTACGTTCACGTTTGCTACAACAACACAATTTTCGGCACGAAGTACCCCGAAGTACCTAATGTAGGCGACAAGGTTCTCGTAGCGGATATGTCCTCCTGCATTCTTTCCGAACCGATTGACGTGACAAAGTTCGGTCTTATCTACGCCGGCGCACAGAAGAACATGGCGCCCGCAGGTCTTACGGTTGTAATCGTAAGAGAGGATCTTCTCGGAACGGCAAAGGAGTTCACTCCCGTTATGCTCGACTACAAGACCATGGCTGACAACGATTCCATGTACAACACTCCCCCGTGCTATGCAATCTACGTTGCCGGTCTCGTATACAAGTGGCTTCTCGGTCTCGGCGGTCTTGAGGCGATGAAGAAGATAAACGAGAGAAAAGCGGCTATCCTTTACGATTTCCTCGATTTCTCGAAGCTCTTCAAGCCGGTTGCCGACAAGAAGTACCGTTCGATGATGAACGTAACCTTCGTAACGGGCGACGCCGACCTTGACAAGAAGTTCTGCAAGGAGGCTGACGCCGCAGGCTTCAAGAACGTAAAGGGTCATCGCTCGGTAGGCGGTATGAGAGCGTCCATCTACAACGCTATGCCCACGGAAGGCGTCGAGGCACTCGTTGAATTCATGAAGAAATTTGAGGCTGAAAACCTTTAATCGATTTCGGCGGGGGAGGATGCAGACGCTTGTGTCCCTCCCCGTCTGCGCTTTTAAAGCGTTCCGACTACAATATATAATGTGAGGTAATGACAATGTACAATATTAAAATGCTCAACAAGATTTCGCCCGCAGGCACAAACGTATTCGACAAGGCAAAGTACAGCGTAACTCTCGAGTGCGACAGCCCCGACGCCATTATGGTAAGAAGTGCGGCAATGCACGACATGGAGTTTGACTCCAACCTCAAGGCAATAGCGAGAGCCGGTGCCGGCGTCAACAACATTCCGATAGACAAGTGCTCCGAAAAAGGCATCGTTGTATTCAACACTCCCGGCGCAAACGCAAATGCGGTAAAGGAGCTTGCGATATGTGCGCTTCTTCTCGCTTCGAGAAAGATAGTTGCCGGTGCAAACTGGGCGCAGTCACTCAAGGGCAATGTTGAGGACGTTGCAAAGGCAGTCGAAAAGGGCAAGAGCGAGTTTGTAGGTCCGGAGCTTGCCGGAAAGACTCTCGGAGTCATCGGTCTCGGCGCTATCGGCGCACAGCTTGCAAACACGGCAATTCACCTCGGCATGAACGTCCTCGGCTACGACCCCTACATCACGGTTGACGCCGCATGGTCGCTTTCCAAGACGGTAAAGCACGAGAAGGATCTCGACAAAATATTCGCAGAGAGCGACTACATTTCGATTCACGTTCCGTCCACTCCCGAGACAAAGGGCATGATAAACGCAGGCTCTATCGCAAAGATGAAGGACGGCGCACGCATAATCAACCTCGCACGTGCTGACCTTGTCAAGGCGGCTGACATCAAAGCTGCAATAGCTGAGGGCAAGGTTGCGTCCTACGTCACCGACTTCCCCACGGAAGAGGTACTCGGAGTTGACGGCATAGTCGCTATCCCTCACCTCGGTGCGTCCACGCCCGAATCCGAGGACAACTGCGCATACATGGCGGCGGCTGAGCTTATAGGCTTCCTCGAGAACGGAAACATCAAGAACAGCGTAAACTACCCGAACGTCTCCATTCCCCGCACAAGCGACACAAGAGTCTGCATCTTTCACAAGAACATTCCCGAGATGCTCGCAAAGATTTCGACCGTGTTCGCAAACGACAAGTTCAACATCGAAAACCTCTTCAACGGCTCAAAGAAGGACAACGCCTACACCCTCGTTGAGGTAAACGGCAAGGTTTCCGACAGCACGGTTGAAAAGATAAAGGCTATCGACGGCGTTGTAAGAGTAACGGTAATAGACTGACAGACGTCAACAGCAGGTAGGTAAAAGAAGAAAATAAAAGCATGGGAGGCAGATACAGTTGAAAATAGATTGGAACAGAAAATATACGACAATTGCGGTATACGCTTTTCTTACCGTCGCCGCCTGTATCTGCTTCTACGCTCTCGTGCAGTGGTTTCCGTTTATCATGGTATGGCTCGGCAAGGTGTTCTCGGTACTGAGTCCGTTCATGTACGGCTTTGTCATTGCCTACCTCATAAACCCGGTTCAGAAAGAGTTTGCGAAGCTCACCGAAAAGGCGATAATTTGGTGTAAAAAGACATACGCCGAGAAAAAAGCCGCTTCTGCCGGCAAGCCGATAAGGCACAAAAACGAGAGGAAGAACAAGGCTCATGCGGCAAATGCGGAGTACACCGCAAACAAAAAGGCGGTTAAAGCACTCAGCATAATTGAGTCATACCTCATATTTTTAATCGTCATTTCGGTATTCATCACGATACTCGTACCGCAGGTTGCTGAAAGCCTTACCGATATCCGCAGCAACTTCGAGAGTTACAGCGAGCAGGCGGTAGAATTTCTCCAAAAAGCGGCGGACGTCATAGAGGAGTACACGCACGTGAACATCTTCAACGACGTTATCGGCGAAACCTTTGCAAGCATAGAGGATTTGCTCGCCAAAGCGAGAGAGCTTTTCAACAAGTACTATCCTTCGATACTGGGATTTCTCGAGAGTCTCGTGCTTGAATTCAAGAACTTCTTCATCGGACTTCTCATCTCGGTTTATATGCTTATCGGTCGTGACCGCTTCAAAGCGCACGCAAAGAAGATTCTCTCAGCTTTCTTACCTGACAACGCTCTGACAAAGACGTATGAAATAATAAGCGAGGCTGACAGATGCTTCGGCGGCTTTATCGTTGCGAAGATAATAGACTCGACGATAATCGGCATTCTTTGCTTCGTCTGTATGACGCTCTTCGGCTTCCCCTACCCGTTCCTCATAAGCCTTATCGTGGGCGTCACGAATGTTATACCGTTCTTCGGTCCGTTCATTGGCGGCATACCGTCAGGAATAATCATCTTCCTCACAAAGCCGTCAATGACGCTCTTCTTCGTGATACTCATCGTCGTTATCCAACAGCTTGACGGAAACATCATAGGTCCGAAGATAATCGGTCAGACGATAGGTCTTTCATCGTTCTGGGTGCTTTTCTCACTCATACTTATGGGAGGCTTCTTCGGAATTACCGGTATGATAATAGCCGTTCCCCTCTTCTCGCTTCTCTACAACGAGTCCAAGACGATAGTCGAGGCGATTCTG
>CAKSCN010000137.1 GCA_934444485.1 uncultured Eubacteriales bacterium
GACATACTCTCATCGACATCCGCCTCATACACGATGTAAGAGCCTCCCACGAGGTCAAGACCCTTGCGGACGCCGTCGTCCTCCAACATACCCGTAATTCCGAGCGGAGCAAAACCGCAGAGCGCAACCGAACCGATAAGAGCGGCGCACATGAGAATCACAAGTATAATGCTGATACTTCTGTTCATTTTGTTTGTTCTTCCTTTCTTTTACTTTTTCAGTCTAATGACATCTGTATTATTATAGCTGTTTTCGTTCAAAATGTCAACCCTTTTTTTCGCATTTTGGATTCATTCGGCAGTTATTTTAAAAAAACAAAGAACAAAATTCACAGTTTTATTCATTCACTCGCCGTTTGGTGAACATTTCATTAACAGCGTTCACATTTACAAACAACAAGCGGCGCCCTTTTCGAACGCCGCCGTTAAACAATATGCGGATTTAATTCTTTGACACAATGTAGATTTTTGCGTCCTTTTCACAGCCGACAGCGGCAAGCATTTTTGCGGAGTCCTTGTTTGCGGTGACCGCCTCTCCGTTCCACCTTGCGATAATGCCGCCGTCGTTGCAGACGTAGGTATTGTTTTTCATCGTCGGCATATACTCGGGAGTGGGTGCGCCGAGTTTTTGTTCCGCAACGTCCCACGCATACGAGCCTATGTGAAGAAGCTGTGAGACTGCTCTGTCAAAGACGTTATTCTCTATCACGAAATTCTCGGATTGGTTCTTGGTGTCCCAGCCCTTTATGCAGGCGTCTCTGCCGTGCGCATCGGGTGCGCCGACGCAAAAACCTTCACCGGCGCGGCGGAGAATATTGTCCTTCATGGTAATGTTCCGCAGAAAATCACCGTTGCTGTTGTACTGTCTCGAAAAATACTCTATGCAGTATGCGCATCTCTCGATGAGGTTGCCGCTGAAATCGACGCCGTCAATTATTATGTCCTCGGCGTGATCGCCCTTGAACTGGAAGGTAAGTCCGGCATCGTAAACCTCGTTGATGTAGCAGTTCTTCACGGCAACATTATCGGTCGTCGCCCAGAATTCAACCGCATTTCCGTACCTTCCGCCCGAGCAGAACTGCGAACCGCCTATCCACTCAAACACGCAGTTTTGAATCAGCGTATTGTGCGCAGGACCGCCGAGTGCATGAGAGCCGGTGTACATAAAGCAGAGGTTGTCAAAGACCGCATTTTTCACGTCGCTGAGGTAAACGATGTTTCTGTACCTCGCCATTTCAATCGAGTGGAACACTTCGCCGGGGTTGCCGTGGTCACAGCGCAGGTAAACACGGTTATCGGTTCCGTGGAGGAACATCAGGTTCTCGGTGAGCTTGTCGAGGGTTCGTTCATTGCGATCCATTACGAAATACTTTGTCGCAAAGCCTTCGCCGTCATTGAACACAATATTTCCTACGTCGTCGGGTATCTCTTTCACATACGCCCAGACCTTCGGAGCATCCGTCGCTTCCCAGTTTTCGCCGCCTGCGGAGTTTTCCTTCGAACCGAGAAGTTTTGGCTTGTCGCCCTCGCCGTATGCGGAGTAGGTCACGCCGTCGGAAGGCACAAACTCCTCTCTGAACGTATCGCCCCTCTTGAAGAACACGCCGTCGCCCTCGCAAAGCTTTGCGGCAGTCATGCGCTTTATCGTTTTCCACGGTGTTTCCGGGGATTTTCCGTCATTTGCGTCGTCGCCGCAGGAGGAAATATAGTACTTGGTACCCGCCACCTTAACCTTGGTCTTGGAGCGGAGTATTGCGTCTTTTCTTATCTCTGCAGCTCTGTCTATCTCGCCGATTTTCATTTCGGCTTCGACGCCGAATTTTACATTTTGCTCTGTCATGTTACCCATGTGCTTTTCTCCTTTGCCTTATCCCTTGGGTACGATGTAAACCTCGCCCGTATTCTCGCAGCCGCCCAAAGCAAGGTCTGCGGCAGAGTTGTCGCCCACAAGGTATGCACGTCCGTTCCACCTTGCGACCAAATCGCCCTCGTTGCAGATGTAGGTGTTGTTTTTCATTATCGGGAGATACTGGGGAGTTGCCTTTCCGAGCTGACGGGTTGTGACATCCCACGCATAGGAACCGATGTGAAGAAGCTGAGAGGTGGATCTGTCGAAGACGTTGTTTTCAATTACGAAATTCGTCGCCTGGTTCTTTGTGTCCCAACCCTTGATGCAAGCTTCTCTTCCGCCCGCATCGGGAGCTTCAACGCAGAAGCCTTCGCCCGCACGGCGGAGAATGTTGTCCTTGATTACGACATTTGCGATAACGTCGTCGTTTGCGTTGTACTTTCTCGAGAAGTACTCGATATCGTAAGCGCATCTCTCAACGAGGTTGCCGCTGAACTCAACGCCGTTGAAGCCTGAGGGAGAATCGCTCTCGCCCTTGAACTGGAACGTGAGACCTGCGTCGTACACCTGGTTGACGTAGCAGTTCTTGACCGCAACGTTTACCGAACCGCCCCAATACTCGACGCCGTTGCCGTATCTGCCGCCGGAAGAGCCCTGCTGAGAGCCGCCTATCCATTCAAACACGCAGTTCTGAACGGTTGTGTTGTAGGCAGTGCCGCCGACACCGTGAGAGCCGGTATACATGAAGCAGAGGTTATCGAAAACAGCGCCGTCAGTACCCTGCAGAGCGACAATATTTCTGTAGCGTGCCATTTCGATAGAATCAAACACCTCGCCGGGGTTGCCCTTGTCGCAGTAGAGATATACGAGAAGGTCATTGCCGTGGAGGAACATGAAGTTCTTTGTGAGCTTATCAATTGTGCGCTCTTCGAGGTTCATTGTGAAATACTTTGTGGAATGCTCTTCGCCGTCGTTGAACACGATGAGTCCGACGTCATCGGCAATCTTATCGGAATAAACCCAGACATTCTCCTTATCGGTGAGCGTCCACTTTTCCTTATCTGCCGAGTTTTCAACCGAACCGAGAATCTTAGGCTTGTCGCCCTCGCCGTATGCGGAGTAGGTTACGCCGTTTGCAGCAGTGAATCTTCCTCTGAAGGTGTCTCCCCTCTTGAAGAACACGCCGTCGCCCTTCTGAAGTATTGCGCCGGAGAGACGGAGAATCGACTTCCAAGGCTTCTCGGGAGACTTACCGTCGTTCTTGTCGTCGCCGTCGGCTGAGATATAGTACTTTGTACCTGTTACCTCAACCTCGGTCTTTGAATTAAGAATGGTGTTCTTTCTTTCCTCGGCGAGCTTATCTATTTCGGCGATTTTTGCCGTAACCGCATCGCCCTTCTTTACATCGGACTTCCAAACCTCGTAGCCGAGAGTGCTTGCGGCAACGCCGGTGTTTATTTCGTGGTCATTGCAGGCTTCGGCAATTTCTCTGTATGCCCAGAAATCGTTTGCGACGTCGGTAAAGGAAACGGGAAGTTTGCCTTCGGGAACGGACATGGACTTGAGTACTCTTCCGAGTGCACGGTTGATAACAACAACCACCTGCGCACGTGTGATAGTTCTGTCGGGAAGGAACGTACCGTCCTCGTAGCCTGTGATAAGCCCTGCGGAAGCTGCCGCCATTATGGACTCATATCTCGGGTGGCTCTCGGAGACGTCGGTGAATATAACCTTAGTTTCTGTTGCCTTTGCAAGACCGGTGTTGTATACAAGCTCTGCAAACTCCGCTCTTGTTATTTCCTTTGTCGGCTCAAACGTGCCGCTGTAGGACTTGAGGTATCCCTTGGATTCGCAGTATGCAACGTACTTGAAGAACCATTCGGTGTTCTTTACGTCGGTGAATGCGGTTGTAAGCTCGCCTATGGTGTTTTCGTCCGTCATGAGACGTGTGATTATCGTGCAAGCCTCGGCACGTGTCATGGTCTTGTTGGGCTTGAAGGTGCCGTCGTTGTAGCCGGTCATGTAAGCCTTGTGAGTTACAGGCTCCGCAATTTCCGCATCACCGTCTCCGCTCTCGCCGCCGAGAGAGTATGCGTCCGCGTCCTCCTTGGACTTGAAGAAGCCGATATAGTAGAGGTTGAAGTAGTCGCCTGCCGCAACCTTATCGCCTTCTCTTACGGGGTGAAGTGTGTAAGAATGCTCTTCTGTACTTACGCCCCATGTGATTTCTGCCGTCTGCTCGATGAGGGTGTCGTTCTTTCCCTTGGGAAGATCAAAGAGGTTGTGGTTCGTCGAAGAGCCGTTGAAGCCTTCTCTGAGCATCATCTTGTAGTTGCCGTCGGGATTTGTAAGGTGGTAAGTATAGCCGACCTTTACATACTTGTATATCTCTTTGTTAAGGAGGTATCCGGTCTGCTGTTTGAAGTTGAACTGGAGTTTGCCGACGGTTGTTTCCTTTGCAAACTCAAGCTTTATGCTTCCGTCGCTTGTAGCGTCCGGAGGATACTTTATGTTCTTTTCGGGGTCGAAATAGTTCTTGGTGTTAGCAAGATCTCCGCCTGCGATGATTATCGGCTCGCCTGTGGGAGCTTCGGTTTCGCCTGGAGTGTCCTCGCGGTTGCCGTCGCCGAGATCAACCGAAACGTCGGGTTTCGGTGCCGGAGTATTTCCGCCGCTTACGGGAACATAAGAGCAGGTCTTTGCGATGCCGCTTTCGTATGCCTCTGCCTCCTCTTTCGTTTCAAAGAAGGAAACGGAGTGTATGAACATTTCGGCGTCAAGCTCCTTAAGAGCAACCGCACCGTAATCTCCGAAGCAGGAGAAGTGGTACTGAATTATCTTCTGACCTTCCTCAGCAGTCTTAAGCTCAAACACAACGCCTGTCCACTCGCCGGTAACGGTAACGGGAAGAGTGTATTTACCCTTTGATTCGCCGAGAACCTGGAAAACCATGGGGAATGCGCTGTTGGTCTTGTAGATGACCTTGGCGTACTTATACACCGTAGCATCGATTTTCAGCCCGTATCTGTCGAGCTTCGGGATCGCGGTTTCGTCAGTCGGGAGTATCTTCAGGCAGGAGACTCCGTCTTCGGTTACTTCAGCCGTGGTAAGTCTGTAGTTGGTGTTGACAATCTGCTTTCCGAGCAAAACCTCGGGGTCCGCAGCAGATGCCGTGAATGCAAAGCAAGCCGTTATCATAAGCACGGCAAGTATTGCGGACAGGGTGCGGGATAGAGTTTTTTTCATGTTTTTCTCTCCTTTCGATTCTTGCCCTCCGATGCGTCGCCGGAGGAATTTCTTCTTGCGGTATGCATTTTCATGCAGTTCGCAAATGTATGTGAATACCGATTTCACATGGTAATTATACTACGCACAGAGTCCGTTGTCAACAAAAAATATTTTCTTAACAATCATTTTGTAACCCTGCACAAATCTTCTTCCGATTTTTGTGCAACATCAACAATCATCGTCATGTTTTTGACGTAGCGCCGCCGTGATGAAGAAAAATGACAGTTTATTAACACCGAGGAAACAATAGCGGAGTAAAATGGCAGTAACAAACGAAAGGACGGATACTGCTGACATGAAAAATATATACATAGCGGCGTGCGCACCGGACGGCGGAGTGTACCTCTGCGATTTTGAGAACGAAAAGCTTTCGGTGCGTGCCTTTTACCCTTTTGAAAATCCCATGTTTCTTGCAAAAAGCGGAAACAAAATGTACATTGAGTTAAGAAAGACCGACGGCGATTACAGCGGCATTCTTGAGTGCGACATTGCAAAGGACGGCACTCTCTCGAATTTTGGTGCGCCGGTATCGACGAAGGGCGTTGTCGCCTGCCACCTTTGCGTACACGACTCCGACATATACTGCGTAAACTACCTTTCCGGCAGTGTATCCCGCATAAGAAACGGCGTCTGCGACAAGCTCGACGTACACACGGGACACGGTCCGAACCCAAAGCGTCAGGAGGCGGCGCACACTCACTACATAAACGTGACGCCCGACGGCAAGTATCTTGTTTCTACAGACCTCGGACTCGATACTGTTTACGTATACGACTTTGATCTTGGCGTACATTCGACGGCAAAGGTTCCCGACGGTCATGGATGCAGACACGTTGTGTTCAACCACGAGGGTACACGTATGTACTGCGTAAACGAGCTTACCTCCACCGTCACCGTATTCACCTACTCCGACGGCACTCTCGAGCCTCTCGGCACATACCCGGCTCTTCCCCCGGATTACGACGGAGTAAGTACGGCGGCGGCGATAAGAATTTCGGACGACGGAAAATATCTCTACGTTTCAAACAGAGGTCACGACTCGATAACCTGTTTTGAGATAACCGCTTCCGACACTCTCGAGGTTCGCTCCTACACTCCCTGCGGCGGCAAGCGTCCCCGTGACTTCGACATAAAAGACGGATATCTTTTCTCGACCAACGAAGAGACAAACGACGTGACGGTATTCCGCTGCGACGGTCCGAAGCTCACTCTTCTCGATACAAAAATCGACGCAAAGGGTGCTTTGTGCGTAATCTTCGGCTGATACAAGGTACGCTCATAAAAATTTTCGGCTGCTCCTTTCCGAAGCAGCCGTTTCTTATATTATGCCTGTTTTTTCGAGGTATACCGCAATTCCGTCGCTGTCGTTGTCGGCGGTATGGCAAGGTATGCGTTCCTTTAAATCCGAAGGTGCGTTTCCCATAAGCACGCCTTTTCCGGCGGTTTCGAGCATTTCCGCATCGTTGTAGCTGTCGCCGAAAGCGGCTGCCTCCGAAAGAGGTATACCGTACTTTGCGCACAGCTCCTTCACGACGCCGGCTTTGCTTACGCCCTTGCGTATAACCTCTATCTGGTTTGCGCACGACTTCACAATCGAAAGC
>CAKSCN010000138.1 GCA_934444485.1 uncultured Eubacteriales bacterium
GCCTTAACAACGTCACCCTTCTTTACAACTCCGCCGGGTGTTGCCTTTTTGACAGTTGCCACTACTACGTCGCCTATTCTGGCGTATCTTCTGCCTGTTCCGCCGAGCACACGTATGCACATTAACTCTTTGGCGCCGGTGTTATCGGCAACCTTCATATATGACTGCTGCTGAAGCATTGTGTGTCCTCCTTACGTATTCCGTTTCTTTCGGCTTATTACTTAGCCTTCTCGATGATCCTTACAAGACGCCAGTTCTTATCCTTGGAAAGGGGTCTTGTTTCCATGATCTCGACCTTGTCGCCGATTCCGCACTCGTTCTTTTCATCATGAGCCTTGAACTTAACGGTTCTCTTGATGACCTTCTTATAAAGCGGGTGCTTAACGTTATCTGCAATGGCGACCACTATTGTCTTGTCCATCTTGTCGCTTACGACAAGTCCGACTCTTGTCTTTCTGAGGGCTCTTTCCATTTCGATTTACTCCTTTCCCGCCTTATGCCTGCTTTTCCTTTTCGGTGATTACCGTAAGGATCTTGGCTATTGTCTTCTTAGCCTCAACTATCTTCTGAGGATTGTCGAGCTGGTTTATAGCGTGCTGAAAACGGAGATTGAACAGTTCTTTCTTCTGTTCCTTCAAAAGCTCTGTAAGTTCAGCGGAAGTTTTCTCTCTGATTTCCGTTATTTTCATAAAGCTTATGCCTCCTCTTCTTCTTTCTTGACAAACTTACACTTGATAGGGAGCTTGTGAGCCGCAAGACGCATAGCTTCTCTTGCTATCTCTTCGGTAACGCCCTCCATCTCAAACATAACTCTGCCGGGCTTTACAACCGCTACCCAGTACTCGGGAGAACCTTTACCGGAACCCATTCGAGTCTCGGCAGGCTTTTCCGTGATAGGCTTGTCGGGGAATATCTTTATCCATACCTGACCGCCTCTCTTGATGTAACGGGTCATGGCGATACGGGCTGCTTCTATCTGGTTGGAGGTGATCCATGCGGGCTCAAGAGCTACGAGACCGTAATCGCCGTTCGATACGGTGTTGCCTCTCATTGCCTTACCCTTAAGTCTGCCTCTCTGTACTCTTCTGTACTTTACTCTCTTAGGCATCAACATGATTATTCAGCTCCTCCTTCCGTCTTCTTTCTCTCGGTTCTCTTTACAGTCGGAAGAACTTCTCCTCTGTAGATCCAAACCTTAACGCCTATCTTACCGTAGGTGGTGTTTGCTTCATAGAAACCGTACTGAATGTCCGCACGGAGCGTCTGAAGCGGAATTGTGCCCTCGTGGTAGGTTTCGGTTCTTGCGATTTCCGCACCGTTGAGACGGCCGGAGCACTGAACCTTGATACCTTTTGCGCCGAGCTTCATGGTTCTGCCGATTGCCTGCTTCATAGCGCGGCGGAACGCAATTCTCTTCTCGAGCTGGCTGCAAATGTTCTCTGCAACGAGCTGAGCGTCGAGGTCGGGGTACTTAACTTCTTCTACCTTTATTCTTACGGGTGCGCCGACAAACTTCTCGACCTCCGCAGTGAGCTTCTTGAGCTCTTCGCCGCCCTTACCGATTATTGTGCCGGGCTTTGCACAGTGAATGATGATACGGAGTCCGCTGCCGTTTCTCTCGATTTCGATTGTGGGAACGCCGTTGTCCTTGAGTTTGTTCTTGAGCCATGTTCTGAGCTTGTAGTCAGCAACAAGGGTATCGCCGAAAACTTCGTCTTTAACAAACCATCTGGAGTTCCAGCCTTTTATAACGCCCACACGGAGTCCGTGAGGATTAACTTTCTGTCCCATAGTCCGTAAATTGCCTCCTTACAATGAGCTGCGTCTTGCGACGCTTCTAAGTTTTTTATTCTTTTTCCGCAACTGCGAGGGTGATGTGAGAGCTTCTCTTGAGTATTCTGAAAGCTCTGCCCTGCGCACGGGGCATGATTCTCTTCGCAGTTCTGCCGGGTGTTACAAAGCACTCGGAAACGTAAAGCTTTGTTACGTCCATGTGGTTGTTGTTTTCGGCATTTGCGATAGCAGACTTAAGGAGCTTGAGTACGGGCTCGCTTGCTGCCTTTCTCGTATTCATGAGAATACCTGCTGCGGTTGCAACGTCTTTATTTCTTATAAGGTCGAGAACGATCGTTACCTTTCTGGGGGAAATTCTCAGATCCTTCAAATATGCCTTTGCTTCCATGTTCGTTATTTCCTCCTTTCGCAAAGATACACCTTGCGGCGTTCGGGGTCTTTGCGTTTATAGCGGTTGGTTATTACTTGTTTGTGGTCTTGGAACCGGCGTGACCCTTGAATGTTCTTGTGGGTGCAAACTCACCGAGCTTGTGACCTACCATATCTTCGGTTACATAAACCGGAACGTGCTTTCTTCCGTCATGCACTGCGATTGTGTGACCGACGAACTGGGGAAATATTGTGGAAGCTCTTGACCAAGTCTTCAAAACCTTCTTTTCGCCCTTCTCGTTCATTTCGCTTATTCTCTTGAAGAGTTTTTCCTCGACGAAAGGACCTTTCTTCACGCTTCTGCTCATTTATATGCCTCCTTCCCAAAAGCATTGGGTTTATCAATGTATCGGGTAGCTTAAAGATTATTTGTCGTTTCTGCGCTTAACGATGAACTTGTTCGTTCTCGCCTTCTTGTTACGGGTCTTGTAACCCATAGTGGGCTTACCCCAAGGAGAAACAGGGGAGGGACGTCCGACAGGGGACTTACCTTCACCGCCGCCGTGAGGGTGATCGCACGGGTTCATTACCGAACCTCTTACGGTAGGACGGATACCCATGTGACGCTTCTTACCTGCTTTACCGATCTTGATGTTCTCATGCTCAAGGTTGCCGACCTGACCGATTGTAGCCTTGCAGTTGAGAGCTACGAGTCTTACTTCGCCGGAGGGAAGTCTTACCTGAGCGGTGCCGTTTTCCTTAGCCATGAGCTGAGCAACCGCACCTGCGCTTCTTACGAGCTGACCGCCCTTGCCGGGGTGAAGCTCGATGTTGTGGATAAGAGCACCGACGGGAATGTCGTTGATTGCAAGCACGTTGCCGGGCTTGATGTCAGCTGCCGCACCGTTGAGTACAACGTCGCCGACCTTGAGTCCTACGGGCGCTATGCTGTAGGTCTTTTCGCCGGTCTCGTACTGCATGAGTGCGATGTAAGCGGTTCTGTTGGGGTCGTACTCGATTGCGAGAACGGTTGCGGGAACATCGAGGATGTTCTTCTTGAAGTCGATGATTCTGTACTTCTTTCTGTTGCCGCCGCCCTGATGGCGAACTGTTATCTTACCTGTATTGTTACGTCCGGCGTTCTTCTTAAGCACCGTGATAAGGCTTCTTTCGGGGTTTCTCTTTGTGATTTCCTCAAAGCCGGGTACTGTCATATTTCTTCTGGCCGGAGTTGTAGGTTTAAATTTCTTGACTGCCATAATAACTCCATTTCTCGGCAGCTTCTTTTGTGACGAAGCATTTATCAATCAGTGGATGCACCGCTGCCGTAGGCACATCCTGCCTCGCCTTATCCGAAGGTTTTCGGCTTTGATTACATCATGCTGTCGAAGAACTCGATTGTCTTCGAACCTGCTGTAAGCTTTACTATTGCCTTTTTCCACTCGGAAGTTGAACCCATATGATAACCGACTCTCTTGGGCTTGGACTTCATAACGATTGTGTTGACCTTTTCAACATCTACCTTAAAAAGCTCCTCAACCGCCTTCTTGATTTCGGGCTTGCTTGCGGACTTCTCGACCTCGAAGGTGTAAACCTTGTCGCCGAGTCTTTCCATGCTCGCTTCGGTTATAATCGGGCGGATAATTACGTCATGTGCAGTTTTCATTATGCGTATACCTCCTCGATTATTGCGACAGCCTCTTTTGCAACGATGAACTTGTCATACTTGAGTATGTCGTATGCGTTGAGGGTGCCGGGAATAGCGGTCTTTACGCCGGGGATGTTCTTTGCGGAAGCAACCACCTTTGCGTCGGCTGCGGGAAGAACGATGAGCGCCTTCTTGTCTGCGCCGAGAGCCTTGAGCATAGCCGCTATCTTCTTGGTCTTGTACTCTTCTGTTGCTATGTTGTCGATAACGATGAGGTTACCGTCGAGAACCTTGGAGGTAAGAGCCGACTTGAGAGCGATTCTCTTAACCTTCTTGTTCATTGTGATCTTCCAGGTGCGGGGCTTCGGTCCGAGTGCGATACCGCCGTGTGTCCACTGAGGAGAACGGGTCGAACCCTGTCTTGCGCGGCCGGTGCCCTTCTGCTTCCAGGGCTTTCTGCCGCCGCCGGAAACTTCGCTTCTGGTCTTGGTACTCTGTGTACCCTGTCTCTGATTCAAAAGATAAGCTCTGATAACCGAATGAAGGACAGCCTCGTTGACTTCGCAGCCGAATATACCCTCTGCAAGCTCAACGTCGCCCTTAACGTTACCGGCCATATCGTACATTTTTACTGTAGGCATCTGTTTCCCTCCTTATCTCACTTTACCGTCGAGCGAATGAACACGATGCTTCCTCTGGGACCGGGAACGGCACCCTTGATTGCAACGAGGTTCTTCTCTGCGTCGATCTTTGCCACGGTGAGGTTGAGTATTGTTACCTGCTCGTGACCGTACTGTCCTGCCATCTTCTTGTTCTTGTAAACTCTGGAAGGTGTGGAGTTTGCACCCATTGAACCGACCTGACGATGAACGGGGCCCGTACCGTGAGTCATTCTGAGTCTGTGGTGATTCCATCTCTTGATAGCGCCCGAGAAACCGTGACCCTTGGTGATGCCCGTAACATCAACCTTTTCGCCGGCTTCAAAGCTCTCAGCCTTTACAACGTCGCCGACGTTCATGTCAGCGGCACCGTCGAGTCTGAACTCCTTGAGGTGCTTCTTGAAGGGAACGTTTGCCTTAGCGAGGTGACCCTTTTCAGGCTTTGTCAGCTTTCTTTCGATGATGTCCTCGAAGCCGAGCTGAACTGCGCTGTAACCGTCATTCTCAACCGTCTTCTTCTGAACGACGGGGCAGGGACCTGCTTCGATTACGGTTACCGGTATAACGTTGCCGACCTCGTCAAAGATCTGAGTCATACCGAGTTTCTTTCCGATAATACCTTTTTTCATGTTTTTTCCTCCTGTAGGTTATTGGTTGACACGCCCATGTCCTTTGCCCGAGGATTTCCGAGCCGGACAACGCATCAACGTGACCCGGTTATTGCGCCGCACGGGTTAAATGCGGCATTTATTTCAATCTCTCCGCCGTCCGGGCAACCCGCCGGGACCTTGGAAAAACCAAAATGCGAATTACATCTTGACTTCGATATCAACGCCTGCGGGGAGCTCGATGCTCATGAGAGCGTCGATTGTCTTCTGGCTCGGCTTAATGATGTCGATAAGTCTCTTGTGCGTGCGGAACTCAAACTGCTCTCTGGAGTCCTTGTACTTGTGAACGGCACGAAGGATCGTAACGATTTCCTTTTCGGTAGGGAGCGGAATGGGACCGGACACCTTTGCGCCGCCTCTCTTTGCGGCAGCCACGATCTTCTCGGAAGCCTGGTCGATGAGAGTGTGATCGTAAGCCTTGAGTCTGATTCTGATTTTTTCGTTTGCAGCCATTTTTTCTGCCTCCTTTAAAAATTTTGCTCTTCGACGTTCTTCGGATCTCCCGAACAAGGCTTGATATAATAAAGTCGAAGAAAGATTTAAATGCGACACAGAAAATTCTGAACACTCAGCCGGGCGTTTCTTAAAACACCCGAAAGAAAACCGAAGCTTCTTTCCTCGTTCCGCATGAATAAAATGTTCACACGGTAGTGACGGGAAAGAACTCCGGGAATGAGCTTCGTAAATCCCCTGCATTTTAACGACGCCGCACAAAGCGCATAGCGCAGCGGTCCTTCGCACAGTATTACAGGCGCATCGGCGCACGCACCGACCGTCCCCGAAGGAACTGTTTGGCTGGGATTCAAAGCCGATCGCACGGCAGAGTCACGGTGTTGCAGAGGCTCGCTTGAAAGAACCCCGCACCGAGACGCAGATCCGTCCGTTTTGCGGCTCAGTATTTGCTGTCGCCCGGTTATCGGACATACTCCACGGAAATTACCGTCCAAAGGACGCAACCTCCCGCTTCATCGCACATCAAGCCTGGATATTGTACCACATCTCGCTTCTCAAAGCAACGGTATGCGGAGAATCTTTTGTAAACTTTTGGTGAACGAAGATAAAGTTATGTCGTTCCTTCGGAACGAGTGAAGTGCAAGCTTCGCTTGCGTGAAGTGTTTTGCTTTGCAAAACTGTGATGTGTTGCTCCGCAACGTTGACGTGGAAAAGCTTCGCTTTTCTTCAATAATTGTAAGGTGCTTACCGTTTGCCGGTTTTCTACGGTACGAAAACGATAACTGTACCTTTGATTTTGCGGAACGAGCAAGCCCGTTCCCTACAAAGTGTCATTGAGAAAGTGCTAACCTCGAGCTACGTACACACCAAAGAGCCGCATTTTCACCGAATTTCTCCTTGAGAGAGTACTTGCCCGACAGTCCCTCAGTCCGACGACTTCGTAACGACTGCGTCGTGACAGCTCCAGAGGTTGCTTTGCAACCGGTTACACAGAGGATGCCTCCGGAGTTGGCAGAGCCAACT
>CAKSCN010000139.1 GCA_934444485.1 uncultured Eubacteriales bacterium
ATGTAGTGCGACTCTCCGACCGTAACGGGAGTAAAACCGACGCTCTCGCCGTTTACGAAAAGCTCTGCGCATTCCTTGCCTGTTGGCAGAAGTATGTGTGCCGAAATCTTTTCGGACGGAGCAATAACGTCGTATCGCATACCCTTGTCCGTGAGTATGTATCTTATATCGATGAGAGTGTCGGTCACTTCATAGCCTGTGAGATACCTAAGCTCTTCGTAACCCGTAACGGGAAATCTCGGACTGAACGACAGCTCACGGTAGCCCGTATCCGTATCGACAATACCGGCAAGCCCCTCGTCAATCGCATTAAGAAGCGCCGCCGCACCCCAACCGCTCGGTCCTCCGCTCTGAGAAAGCTCGGTTTCGGGCGAATAGAGAAAGTATATGCTTCCGTCACGTTCGCAGAGCTTCATGAAGCGTGTTATTATGTCCCAACCGTATTCCTCAAAGCCGTTGTCAAATGCGGCTCTTGCAAGCTCTCCCGCCGTGAACGGAGATATTGCACCGTTTACATACGAGCCGGGCGCATGACCGCACCAGTCGTCCCCGTTTTCATACGGCGGATCTATAGAGAACCACTCGGCAAAGGCTTTCGTCGTTTTGCGGCGCTCCATGTACTCGTTTATAATGCTGCGGGACTGCTCGAGTGTCGTAACGCCCCTGTTCATATCGTAGGTGTTTGAAAGCGAAAGCCTTTCACTCTCGAGATTGTCCGCACCGTCGTGGCCGAGGTAAAGCTCATGTATGAAGAACTTTCCGTTCCACAGATACTTAAACATATTCTCACGAATAGTCTGCGCACGCTTGCGCCACTCTGCGGCTTTTTCGGCGTTGCCGAGCTTTTCGTTGAACCACGCAAGACTTTGCATCGCCGCATATACTCCGGAATTGTCGCCGTGCATTATTGCCATATATGTGTCATCGTTTATCCGTCTGTCATTGCCCGGCTGTCTGAACGCAAAATCCCACGTATCAATGGTGAAAGGTCGCTTCACAAGACCGTGACTTTCGTCCCAACGTTTGGGGTCGCTTGTGACGTAATCGATACCCTTCTCAAGCTTTGGCAGAATGCGTGAAAGCCAATCCTTGTCGCCGAATACCTTATAGCAGTATACCGCTCCCTCGACCACGAGATACTCAATGTCCGCTTCAAGCTCAAGCCTCACGAGAGCAACGTTGTCTTCCGGATATATTATGCGGCAGTCCTCGTTTACGAATTTCCAGTGATAATCATCGAGCTGTTTTACCAGTTCGTAGTACTGTCCGTCTTCTCTTTGCGTTTCAATTATGAAATTGAGAAAGTCACGCATTTTCGTGTCCCAATGACGAAACGCTTTCATTTGGTGGACGTTGTCACGTATCCAGTTGTTTGTGCAGGCGAGCATTTTTCCGTTTATGAAAACAAGACGCCGAGTGTCGTGAACGATGTTTCTCAGTCTTCGCATAAATTCACCGAGCCGTGCGCTCTCGGAAGTGAATACGCCGGGGAGTCCCGACTCGTCGTTGTTGTAAAGTCCGACGCACCTTTCGCCTATGTACATTCTCGGAAATTTGTTTTTGAATTCAATCATACCGCAACCTCCTTACTTTAAGACGCCTATAATTATGATTGCCGCCACTCCAGTGAGTATTCCGGCTTTCTGCCGCACCGATAACCTCTCCTTAAACACCACTGTCCCAATAATCGTCGAAAGAATGATAACTCCGCCGTTGAAGGTGGGGAAGAATATCACAGAATCAATCGCACCCGAAAGGTAGATATTTATTCTGTTGTAAAGACAGCTCACGACTCCGCAGGCGGCGGACGTAAGAAGAAATCTGCGATCCGAAACCATGCTTTTAAAGAGTGAGCGGTTGGCAAAGGTAATTGCGCCTGTTATGATTGTCATTATCACTGCCGCAGTGAGCATCATGTCGCCCGTGTTTCCGCCGGACTTTGAGAACGCCTTGAAAACAAGACCTATTCCTGCGGCAGAGACGAAGAACCCCACGACATAAAAGCCCCAGCCTTTGCCGAAGGTGAGAGTATCTTTTTTGTAGGTGCATATCACCGTCGCCGCAACAAGAAGCGCAATTCCGAAAATCTGAAATACTCCGCAATTCTCGTGCCAGAATACGACGCCGCAGACCGTTGACAGCAGAAGCGACATATTGCCGATAAGTGTAGTGAGGGATATGGGCCCCAGAGACATCGCTTTCGACTTAAATACGAGAAAAACAATCTGCACCGCCGCATAAAGCACTCCGAAAAACAGAGTCTGCACAGAAAGCGAAAGCCGTCCGCCGAGAAGAATAAGTATGAGCGTCCATACGCACGAACACAAAAAATTAAAGCCGAAAACTTTTCCCTTTTCGGAAAATGGAGTCCCGTGCAGAATGGCGCTGTTGAGTGAAGCGAGCATCACCGTACCCGCAAGAAGAAACCCGTCCGTAATTCGCACCTCCGATGTTGTACTTTCATGTGTGATTATATCACCGATGTGCGAAATATCAAGACTTTTCGGTATCAATTTCATGCGAAATAGTATCATGTACTTTACAAAAGCCGGATTTTGGTGTATAATATGCGTAAAGGGAGGTGAAGGAGTGATAGAGACAAGATATAAGACCGATGTTTTTCCGAAAGACTGCGAATACCTGCTTCAGACAGTGCGCAACAGAAAGCTCACGTCTATATACCACTCTCACGATTTTTATGAGCTTGTGGCAGTCGTCGGCGGCTCATGCGAGCATTACATAAACGGAAAAAGCCGCACTCAGAAAACCGGCGAGCTTGTTGTGCTGACTCCGAAGGACTCTCATATGTTTTTAGGGCAATCCGATGACCTCGAGCTTTTCAGTTTGTCGGTAAATATCGGAGAGCTTTTGGGAGCGGCAGACTTTTTCGGCATTCGTTCGGAGATAAACGGCGTAGACGGCTCTGTCATGTTCGCAGACTTTTCGGAATGCATGAACGAGGTGAAAGCTGACCGTGAAGCGTTCGTGGAGACGACTGACGGAAGCGAGCGAAAGTATAAACGGCTTCTGTGCTGTCTTCTCAGCTGTTGCAATACAAAAACGCACCGTCCCGTAAAGAACAGTGCGGAAAATGTGCTTGCAAAGGTTTTCACCGAGATGCAAAGCCCCGAAAATATGCGAGGCGGTATAGAAGCGATGTGCCGAATTTCCGGTTACAGCAAGCCTCAGCTTTACAGAATTGCCAAGAAGTGCGGCATTTCCCGTTCGCTTAACGAGTGCCTTTCGGAAATACGTCTTGAAACGGCGTACAAGTATATCGTTTATACCGACGAAAAACTCGAGAGCATAGCCGAGGCGGTGGGGTATAAGAGCTTTTCGCATTACAACAAGCTTTTCAGGAAAAGATACGGCGTGTCGCCGGCAATGCTCCGTAAATCGAAAATAACGAATACCGTCTGACAAAGTCAAGACATGGTCTCGAGCATTTTTAATGTGATTTCGTACAGACACGGTTCGCTGCGTGTGAATCTGCCGTACTCTTCCGCCATGTACCTTGCCATTCTGCGAACCTCGTTTCCGCTGCTTCCGGCAATGTGCGGAGTGAGTATGCAGTTGTCGAGCGAGTAAAATCTGTGTCCCGGAACAGGCGGCTCGGGATAGGTCACGTCAAGAAGAGCGGTTATATCGGGACGCTGTTCGAGAACCGAAACGAATTCGTCCTCGGCAACCTGCGCTCCGCGACCCGTATTGATGAAAACGGCATTCCTGCGCATGAGCGAAAAAAGACTGCCGGTGAGTATACCCTTTGTTTGCTCATTGTTTGCAAGGTGATTGGAAATAACAAAGGAGTCACGAAAGAGAGTCTCCAAATCGCATTTTACAACTCCGAGACTTTCGGCGTCATTATCTGAAAGAAAAGGGTCGAATACAAGACATTCCAGACCGAGATACCGAAGCTGTCTGATAACAAGCTTTCCTATCATACCCGCACCGATTATGCCAACTTTTTCGTCGTATACGCCGGGGTATTGCGAGAAGGCTCGTTTCGACATTTCACGGTCTGATTTTGCAAGGCGTGACGAGACAAAAAAGCCTTTCATCGCAAGAATAATCTGCGCAACGGTGTATTCGGCAACCGGGACCGCATTTGCCGCCCACGCAGAAAATACACGTACTCCGCAATTCAGAAACGGACGTGCAAAGTTTTGAACGGAGCCTGCGGCGTAAAACACGCATTTGAGAGACGGAAACAGCTGCGAAATCTCATCCTCAGTAAAACACGGCATTCCCCAGGTCGAGAATATGTATTCGGTATCGCCGAAGCGAGAGCCGTTCTTTAAAATGTCGTCCTTACTCCAAACGGTTTTGTCGGACATACCCTCTATTGTTACTTCATGAGGCGTGCCTTTTCCGAATACGTTTTGCACACCATTGGGGTTGTCGCACAGAAATATGCAATTATTGTTTTTCATACGGTTCACCTGCCAAGATTCTTAAAGATTTTGCTTCTGCTTCAAGCGAGGATATTTCCCCGTCCGGCATAAATTCAAGCAAAAGCGTTTTGCCGCCGCCGAAGAAAGAGAGATACTTTTTCCACTGCGGAATTGCCGTGCCGAGAGGAAATCTGTCGTTGCCGGACCAGTTGAAAACGTGAATGTGTTCGGTGTACGGAGCAATTAAGCGTGCGTATTCGAGGTTTTCTTGCTCGGTTTTGTATTGATTCGGCTGCCAATACATTCTGAAGCACGGAGAATTTACGCTCGTGATGAGCCTGTACGCCGCCTCTTTTGTGTCGGTGAAAGTGCGGATGTGACACTCGAGACAGAAGACAATTCCGTTTTCTTCTCCGAATTGAGCGACAGCCCGGCACTCTTTGATAAATTTCTCCGCATCTGTTTCGTCAAACTGCTCACTGCCCTTGTTGCCGGCCCATATTCGGACGATATTTGTTCCGAGTACTTTTGCGGCGGACGCAAGCTTTGGGAGATCCCCGTTGTCCGACTCTCCTATACGAAAGTAACTGCCGTATGACGAGCATTTTATACCGTATCGGGCTTGAAGCTCCGCAATCTCCGAGACCTTTTCCGGAGCGTCAAAAGGAGCGTGAACGTCCGCACCCCACTCTATGCACGAAAGTCCCGCAGCTTTTGCGGCGGAAAGTATACGGTCCGGGGAGTTTTGCCTAAATGAAACGGACACAAGCCCGAGCCTGTATCCTGCCGCCGAAGCATCCGAAACAAAGTTATGCTGTCTTTCGATATAAATCACACCTTTCTGTCCTTACCACGTGTTTTTCAAATCATTCAAACTCATGATTTAAAATAAGTATAGCATATTTATTTTGTTTGTGTTATTCCGAACTTGTATTTTTTTATGCAGATCCGGCATTTCAAGCGTTTGCGAATAAAGCTCTCTTGCAGTCGAGGGTGACTGTGGGAAGAGACAAAGGATAATAGAAACTGAAATTTATATTAACGGGAATTTTATTCGGATATTGATAACGGAGTATCTGCTTATACTTTATTGATGTTATTTGTGACCTGAATGAAAAATTCAAAAGTTAATTCGGCTATGCAATGTTGGATAATGAAAGCGAAATAACCGAACAGCGATAGTTATGATAAGTTAATCAAATGCGGAGGAAGCGTATGAACGATACTGTTGAAATCAAGTATTTATCCGGAGGAAACGGCAGTGAAGATACCCACAGTCACGATTGCCATCAGATACTCTTTGTTACAGACGGGACGGCACTTCTCTCGCTGAACGGGACGGAACGCACGATAACGTCAGGCGATGTCATAGCGGTAAGCCGTTTCGAGGAGCATTCCGTGAGTAAGCAGAGCGCCGACTATACAAGATACATTTTGAGAATTGCTCCGAACTACGAATTTCAATGCGAATCGAGACCGTTCGTTTTTGTTTTGAACTGCCCTCAGTTCTTTGATAACGTGATAAATTTAGCACCCGGGGAATTGTTTGACGAAACCAAGCGTCTGCTTGGCGGACTTTTGGCGGAATACGGTTCCGAAAATAAAATGCGTGCGGAAATGCTCTCGCATATGCTGAACGAGTTTTTGATACGTATATACCGCTGCATAAACATCGCTCAAACCGATATCGATACGGCGTCGTTCGATGTAATCTGCAACGTGATGAAGTATCTCTCACGAAACCTCCGAGAAGCTCATACACTTGAAAGCGTCGCACAGCATTTTTCGGTCAGCGTTTCGTATTTGTCCCATAATTTCAGAAAGACGTCCGGCATATCTGTGATGAAGTATCTTCAGATGTGCAGAATTGCGGAAGCAAAAAGAATGCTTGCTGGATATAAAACGTCTGGCTGTACGGTAGGGGATGTTGCGGAGGCTTGCGGCTTTACCGATTTCAGCAATTTCTGCCGCACATTTAAGGCGGTCACCGGTTATACGCCGTCACGGTATGCAGCAATCTCGGAAAAATGCGATGACGATACTCGTTTCGGCACGGGTGCAAGATAAATCGATAAAAATTTACGTTTAATTTAACCCGTACCGCTTTTAAACCGAATGCGTATGTGTTAAAATACCGCTAAGATTTTTATTTTTCGACAAACAAACATAAGGTGCGCAAAGCGGACAACATTCCAT
>CAKSCN010000140.1 GCA_934444485.1 uncultured Eubacteriales bacterium
GTCCGACACTCTCCCCTCTCTTGCGCTCGTCTTTACGATACTTTCCTCTCGAATAACACGAGGGTCGCTTTTATCCGGCACAATCCACTCGTCGTATGAATAGATACACGGAGTGAGGTCAAAGCCTTTCTCGGCGATATAGTCGAGTACGCTCTGCGCCTCGCTCTTTTTCATGCCGTTATGATACAGAACCTCGCCCTTTTCGGAGAGGATAAGTGCGCCGCTGTACGCCGCTATGGGGCAGGAAAGTCCGCATTCCCTCGTCACCGTATATATTCCCGACGGACTTCTTGCCGACACGACGACAAACGGAATGCCCTTTTCGCCGAGCTTCTTTACCGCACCGAGTGTACGGGGAGTGATACGGTGTTCCGAATTAAGGAGCGTTCCGTCAACATCGCTGAAAACTATCTTTATTTCGTTTCTCATCGCTTGCCTCTGTCAGACGAGTTCCGCAAGGTCGAATATGAGCTTTTCGGTCTTTGCCCAGCCGAGGCACGGGTCGGTTATCGACTTTCCGTACACACCTCCGCCGACGGGCTGATTGCCGTCTTCAAGATAGCTCTCTACCATAAATCCCTTGACTATCTTCTTGATATCGGAATTGTGGCGGCAGCTGTGGAGTACGTCCTTGACTATTCTCGGCTGTTCTTCAAAGCGTTTTCCGGAATTAGCGTGGTTTGCGTCTATTATAACCGCCGGGTTCTTAAGATCACGCTTTGCGTACTGTTCGCAGAGCTGTGCAAGATCCTCATAGTGGTAGTTGGGAAGAGATCTGCCGTACTGATCGACGTAGCCTCTGAGAATTGCGTGAGTAAGGGGGTTTCCGGTGCTTTCGACCTCCCAGCCTCTGTATATGAACGTGTGGGCGTGCTGACCTGCGACTATGGAGTTCATCATAACAGAAATATCGCCGCCTGTGGGGTTTTTCATGCCGACGGGAACGGTAAGTCCGCTTGCGGTGAGTCGGTGCTGTTGGTTCTCGGTCGAACGTGCGCCGACTGCGACATACGAAAGCACATCGTTGAGGTAGCGGTGATTCTCGGGGTAAAGCATTTCATCCGCACAAGAGAAGCCGGTCTGCTCTATGGCGCGCATATGTATCTCACGTATTGCGACAATGCCTTTGAGCATATCGGGCTTTTCGTTGGGGTCGGGCTGATGAAGCATTCCCTTGTAGCCGTCGCCGGTGGTGCGTGGCTTATTCGTGTATATTCTCGGAACGATAACTATCTTATCGGCGACCTGTTCCTGCACACGGCGGAGCTTCAGGATATATTCAAGCACGGCGTCCTCCCTGTCTGCGGAGCAAGGTCCGATAACAAGGACGAGTTTGTCGCTCTCGCCGGTAAACACTTTGATTATTTCCTCATCGTTCGCCGCCTTTATCGCCGCCGCTTTTTCGGAAAGCGGATACATTGCCTTTACGTCCTGCGGTATGGGAAGCTTACAGATGAATTTCATGTTCATGGCTATATTCTCCTTTGCTTTATTTGTTGTTTTCTTCGGTTGTGGGTTTATCGAAGAGCGCTCTTCTTGCGGTTGAGCATCTCATCATCTCACGCATCCCCTCTCTGTCGCCGGCGGCAAGAAGGTCTCTCATGCGTGTAATCTCTTTGATGAAAAGGTTCATCTGTTCGAGAAGCTTATCTTTATTTATGAGGAAAAGCTCGCTCCACATTTCGTCGTTAATTCTCGCTATTCTCGTGAGGTCACGGAAGGAGTCGCCGGTATACGACGTCATATGCTCGCAGTCACGGCAGGTCATAAGAGCGACCGCTATGCAGTGGGTGAGCTGTGAGAGGTAGGCTATCATTTCGTCGTGAGTGTCAATATCGAGTTCGGCAATTCTTGCAAAGCCGAGTATCTCGCCGATTTTTCTCGCAAGCTCTATACCCTCTTTGGTGTTGCACGCCGTGGGGACGATTATGTAGTTTGCCTCGCCGAACTTCACTCCTTCGCTCATTGCAATGCCGCTTCCCTCACGCCCTGCCATGGGGTGAACCGCAACAAACTCGAGGTCGGAGCGAAGCATTTCCTGTATCTGACCTACAACTCCGCCTTTGACGCCCGTGATATCGGTGACGACGGCGCCCTTTGCGAGCTTATACTGGTTCCTCTCTATCCACGAAATAAGCACGTGAGGGTGGAGTGCGCAGACTACGACGTCGGCTTTTCCGAGAATTTCCGCCGTGGGTTCCGTGCTTCCCTCGGTGATGTAGCCGTGAGAGAGTGCGTAATCAACGTCGCTCTGCTCTTTTGTGACCGTCGTCACTTTATATCCTGCCGCCGAAAGCAGTCTTGCGTATGCCGCACCCATTACTCCGAGTCCGACGATAAGGAAGTTTGTATCTTTGTTAATCGTTCTCATATTCTACCTCAATTCCGAGTGACGAAAGCTCGTCGAAAAAGCCGGGGAAGCTTTTACTTACCGCCTCCGCATTGTCTATTGTGCCGCCGACAAGCGTCAGAAGCACGCTCAGCGACATCACTATTCTGTGGTCGTTATGGCTGTCGAGAATGCCGTCCGGCGCATGGAACGCCTGCGGAAGGACTATCACGCTGTCCTCGTTCACCGTCACCCTTGCGCCGAATTTTCTCAGCTCCTCAGCCATGGAATTTGCTCTGTCGCTCTCTTTTATCGCAAGTCTTCGTGTGCCGTTGAACACTCCGCCGTGGAGAGCCGCCGAAAGCGCAAAGCATATTGGCGCAAGGTCTATGCAGTCTCCGAAATGAAGCGACGGAGTACCTGCCGCAAGAAGCGGAAACATTTTCTTGTAGACCTTATCCCCCTGTTTTGAATCGGGGTCAAGTCCCTCAATCGTGACATCTCCGCCCAAAATATTGAGTGCCTCGAAAAATGCAGCGTTTGAATAGTCGCCCTCGACGGTCGTTTCAAGGGAGGTATATCTGCTCTTTCCGACGGATATCGTTCTCTCTCCGCTCCACTGTGCCGAGACGCCGAAGCGTGACAGTGCCTGAAGCGTAAGCTCGATATACGGCACGCTCTCTATCGGTGCGCTTATTGTTATCGTACTCGGTTTTCCGAGAAGCGGAAGCGCAAAGAGGAGTCCCGAGACAAACTGACTGCTGACGTTTCCGGGAATTTTAAAGTCGCCCGGCTTCAGGACGCCGCAGACGTGTATTCCGTCGGCTTCGTGGCGGTATTCTATATTCTGCGAAGCGCAGAGCCTGCTGTAGACCTCGAGCGGTCTTGACAAAAGCGTCGGAGAACCCGTGAGGACAGCCTCTTTACCGGAAAGCAGGCACAGAGGGAGAAGAAAACGCAGTGTGCTTCCGCTTTCACCGCAGTCGAGAATCACCTTTTTCTTAACCGCTGAGGGCTTGCACTTTCCTATGCGCACCGTATCACCGTCCAAGGTATATTCCGCACCGAGTGCTGCAAGACACCGAAGCGTTGCTTTTATGTCCTGCGAAAGACTTATGCCGTGTATGACGCTTTCTCCCTCGGAGAGCGCACCGGCAATGAGCATTCTGTGGGCGATACTTTTTGACGGCGGCGCTTTGACCGTCCCTTTCGCCCTTGAGGGTTTGATTGTTACTCTCATTTTTCCGCCTCCCGGCAATATCGGACAAGCTCGTCAACGGCGTGAAGATATCCGTCGGTTCCCTCTCCGATTATCGATTTTATGCAGGCTTTTCTTATATAGCTTATCTGTCTGAAATCCTCACGCTCACCGAGCTTTGAGATGTGAACCTCAACCGTCGGAAGCGAGGTCGCCTTTACTGCGTCGAGTATTGCAATGCTTGTGTGGGTATATGCGCCGGGGTTTATCACGATGCCGTCGAACTTTTCAAAGTAGGCTCTCTGTATTGCATCGACAAGGTCTCCCTCGTGATTCGACTGCACAAACTCTGTTTCGACGCCCTTGCCGTCGGCGTGAGCCTTGATTTTTTCGCAGAGGCTGTCATACGTCGTTCTGCCGTAAATGCCAGGTTCTCTCACACCGAGCATATTGAGGTTCGGACCGTTTATTATCATAAGTTTCATTTTTTGTATGTCCTCCGGTTATCATTCTTCGGTGCTTTGGCAAAACTCTTTGCGAATGGCTTTTGCGACCTCGTCAACGCTCATGTTTCCGTCAACCGTGACATCGCTCACGTCCTTATAGAGCGGATAGCGTGCGTGAAACATTTTCCCGAGAGTTTCTCTGTCGTGCGAAAGAGGACGGTCGGGACTCGGCTCCAAAGCGGAAAGATCACGGTCTATGAAGTAAATGCGTCCGTTGCGCAAAAGTGCTCTGACATTCTGAGGGCGCAAAACCGCACCGCCGCCCGTGGCTATTACGCCGCACGACATCGCCGCACATTCGCTCACAATCATGCTCTCGGTATCTCTGAAGCTGCGTTCGCCGTAGCCGTTTATGTAATCGCAGGGGGTTATGCCGAAACGCTTTTCAAACAGCTCGTCCGTGTCGCAGAAAGGTCTGTCAAGCATCTGCGAGAGCTTTTTTCCTATTGCGGACTTTCCGCACGACGGCATACCGACAAGCACGATGTTTTCCTTTTGAGTGCGCACCTTTTCGCATATTCTTTCGGCATCGTCCGTATTGAAGGTGCCGTCGCCTCCGAGAAAGAGCGAGCTTGCCGCCGCACCCTGTGCAACAAGCATATAGAGTCCGCCGACGGCAGGTATTCCGTGCCTTTTCGCATCAAGCACAAGCTCGGTGCGCAGCGGATTATATATTGCGTCAACAACGCCGCAGAGCTTCGGAAACTTTCCTATATCTATAGGAGACGCATTCTCGTTCGGGTACATTCCGACGGGCGTCGTGTTGACTATAACCTCGGTTTCCGTCATTGTCTCGGCTTGCGCATAGGTGACGGTATCGGGAGCTTTCTTTCTGCTGACGACCGTTATTTTCAAAGCGCCGAGATCCGAAAGCACAGCCTTAGCGGTCTGCGACGTACCGCCCGTTCCGAGGACGAGGCAATTTTTGCCGTGAATTTCTATACCTGCCTTGGCAATAAGCGAGGTCAAACCGACATGATCCGTATTGAAGCCGTAAAGCTTGCCGTCACGGTTCACAACGGTATTCACCGCACCGATTTTTCTCGCTTTATCGGAAATTACGTCGAGATACGGCATAACCGTTTTTTTATAAGGAATAGTTACGTTTATTCCGCTGAATTTGCGGTCGGTCATAAATTCTCCGACTTCCTCGGGCGTAAGCTCGCAAAGTTTGTAATCGTAATCGGCAAGGTTATTATGTATTTCCACCGAATAGCTGTGCGGCAGTTTTTCGCCGATGAGTCCGTATTCGAGAGTTTTTCCGCACATACGTATCACACCTTTCAGTCAAAATATTTCGTTTTATCAATCGACACGGAGAGCCTTTTCGCCCTCACGCATTAATAGAAAATCCGCAATAACAAGAGCCGCCGCCGCATCGACAACCGGTGCCGCCCTCATAACGACGCACGGGTCATGCCGACCGTGAATCGAGAGTTTTGCGTTTTCTCCGGTTTCGATATTGACGGTATCCTGCTCTTTTGCTATCGACGGCGTCGGCTTTACTGCGGTTCTGAAAAGTATCGGCATACCGTTCGTGATGCCGCCGTTTATTCCGCCGTTATTGTTGGTGCGTGTAAAGATACCGCCGTTTCCGTCTGAGTAAAACGGATCGTTAGCCTCGCTTGCGCATTTATCGGCAAAGCCGAAGCCAAGTCCGAACTCAACGCCTTTTACGGCAGGTATCGAGAAAAGAATATGCGAAAGCTCGCTCTCCACGCTGTCAAACCACGGCTCGCCGAGTCCGGCACCGACGCCGAGAATTGCGGTCTCGAGAATGCCTCCGACGCTGTCAAGGTTTTCCTTTGCTTCGATTATCTTCGACCTCATGCGCTCTGCGGCGTTTTCGTCAAGCACGGGGAATCTGTCGGTCGGGATTGTGCGAAGGTAGTCTGCGTCGCTTTGCAAATTCTCAAAACTTCGATCGGAGACACCGGCACATCTTGCGGCGTGTGTGACGACCGTTATTCCCTTTTTTTCAAGTGCGCATTTGACTATGCCTGCCGCCGCAACAAACGCCGCCGTAAGTCTTGCGGAAAAGTGACCGCCGCCTCTGTAGTCCTCGAAGCCGCCGTATTTTACGTGTGCGGTATAGTCGGCGTGAGACGGACGTGCGAGAAAGCGTGTACTTTCATAATCGCCGCTGTGTGTATCCGCATTTTCTATTATGACGGTTATCGGAGTCCCGGTCGTTTTTCCGCCGTAAACTCCGCTCACGATTTTCGGGGCATCGCTCTCGTGTCTTGCGGTCGAGGTCTCACCTTTCGCACGGCGTCTGTCAAGCTCGTGAATTATATAGGCTTCGTCAATGTCAACTCCGGGCGACACGCCGTCGAGAACCGCACCTATACAGCTTCCGTGACTCTCGCCGAAAAGCGTAACCGTAAGTGTGTTTCCGAATGTATTCTTCATTTATACGTCAATCCTCTTTTCGGTGTGAGTTCATGTTTGAAAGTCCGTCTGCGATAACGGCACGCATATCTTCAACCGGGCATTTCACTATTTCACGCTTTCCTATTTCACTGACACGAACAACAGACACC
>CAKSCN010000141.1 GCA_934444485.1 uncultured Eubacteriales bacterium
AATCGAGGGTGTGGACGTTCCCTTTGCGTCGGTTGACATAACGTTCTACAGGGACGACCTCGAAAAGGCTCACGAAGACCCGGACGTAAAAAATGCCGATCTCGGCGTTGACATAAACGGAAAAACAGTCGTACTCGTTGACGACGTACTCTACACCGGAAGAACCGCAAGAGCGGCAATAGACGCAGTGTTCTCGGCGGGAAGACCCTCACGCATACAGCTTGCGATACTCGTTGACAGAGGTCACAGAGAGCTGCCTGTGAGAGCGGACTTCGTCGGAAAGAGCGTGCCGACTTCCAAAAACGAAGTGATAAGCGTTAAGGTTCCCGAATACGACGGTTCCCTCTGCGCAGAGCTTTACTCACTTTAAAACTCTCGCTTATTTCGGCGGCTTCGCCGTGTAAGATATAAAACCCATCCGCAATACCGTGCCTCAAGGCTCGGAAAATAAAACTTTGGAGGTTACAAAGATGGCAGACAAGAAAATCCCGACTTCAATCCCGATGGACGGAATCTACGATGCGAGAACGCTCGGAGTACCGAAGATGCTTCTTCTCGGTTTCCAGCATATGTTCGCAATGTTCGGTGCGACGGTACTCGTTCCGCTTCTCACAGGACTTGACATTGCGACAACGCTTCTCATGGCAGGTCTCGGCACGCTCCTTTTCCACCTTATCACAAAAGGTAAAGTCCCGGCATTCCTCGGTTCGTCCTTCGCATTCCTCGGCGGTTACGCTTCGATAACAGGTCTTGCGGAATCGACGGGAATGTCTCAGAAAGAGCTTCTCCCCTACGCTTGCGTGGGCGTTTTCACGGCAGGTCTTGTTTACCTCATACTTGCAGGTCTCATCAAGGCTTTCGGCGTAAAGAAAGTAATGAGATTCTTCCCTCCGATAGTGACGGGACCTATCATAATCTCGATAGGTCTCAGCCTTGCAAACAGCGCAAAGAGCAACTGTGACGCTAACTGGATAATCGCACTCGTAGCTCTCGGCATAGTAATCGCCTTCAACATCTGGGGCAAGGGAATGTGCAAGATAATCCCGATACTCCTCGGCGTACTCGGCTCGGTAGCGGTAGCGGTAATCTTTGCTCTTGTCTGCGGTCAGACGATTGATGTTAACGGCAGTGAGTACATAGCAATGTTCGGCGACGCACGCTTCTTACTCTTCCAGCAGTCGAAAATCGAAGCTTTGAAAGAAGCGGCATGGATAGGCAATCCCATAGTATGGAAGGAAACGGTATTCGGCGGAGTTGACTTCGCAAACCGCTTCGACCTTGTAGCAAGTGCGGTAATCGGCATCACTCCCATAGCGCTCGCAACCATGATGGAACACATCGGCGACATCAGCGCAATCTCCTCCACAACAGAGCGTGACTTCATCACAGACCCCGGTCTCCACAGAACACTCATGGGCGACGGTCTCGCAACCGCAATGGCTTCCCTCTTCGGCGGCCCGGCTAACACGACCTACGGCGAAAACACCGGCGTTCTCGCACTCTCCAGAGTATACGACCCGAGAGTAATCAGACTTGCGGCAATCTTCGCAGCTGTCCTCTCCTTCTCTCCGAAGTTCGCAGCACTCATCAACCTCATTCCGACAGCGGTCATCGGCGGTATCTCCTTCATACTCTACGGTATGATTTCCGCAATCGGTATCAGAAACCTTGTCGAGAATCAGATTGACTTCTCCAGAAGCAGAAACCTCATCATCGCAGCAGTTATCCTTGTATGCGCACTCAGCGGTGTGGCAATCCCGATAAACGGAACCGCACAGATTACAAGCCTTGCAGTAGCCTCCATAGCAGGTATCGTACTCAACATAATCTTCCCCAAGGGCGATTACGACACACGCGCAAAGGACAACGAAGCACCCAAGGGCAATACATACAACGTATAAACACGGCATTATAACGAATGAGCGCACTCGTCACACGGCGGGTGCGTTTGTTGTTTCGGTACGGAATTTACCCGACAAAAATGCCCCCATTAAGGGGGCAAACGTTATATTTACGCCGATTTATGCGCATTTATGCACTTAACGCCGCTCTCTCACCTCGGACGGCGACATTCCGTACTTTTTCGCAAACGCTCTCGAGAAGCAAGCATACGAGCGGAATCCGGCGTCAACGCTTATCTGCTTGAACGCTTTTTCGGTTTCGGCGACAAAATTGTATGCGTAGGCAAGCCTCAGAGAAATGAGATAGTCGGAAAAACTGTTCCCGGTGGTCTCTCGAATCTTGCGGCTCATGTGGTTTGCGGAGTAACCGAATCTTGCGGCGACATCGGGAAGCAGAAGCTTATTTCTGAAGTTGCGGCGTATGTACATCATGACCTCGACCATGCGCATATCCCTTATTCTGCCGACGTCGGGGCTTTCGGTACGGCACGCCGCCGCAACGGAGAGCATTCTTTTGAGCGTTCCGCACACGTACTGCTCCATATACGGCTGCGGAACGTGTTTCTTCTGCTCGTAGATATTCTCTGCGTCTGCGACGATACTCGCAACCGCACGCTCAGGCAGTGCGACGCAGAAGCCGGTCGCGTCTCCGAAAAGCTCCTCGCACATAGCGGTATGTATGTAATTGAGACGGATGCTCAGTATTTCGTAGTGCGGAGCTTTGTCGAACAAAAACGAGTGGTACGACGACGGCGCAAGGTACATAAGACTTCCCTTTTCAAACCGCCTGTGTTCGCCGTTTATCGTATATTCCCCTCCGCCGGAAAGAAAAATCTCTATCTCGTAAAAATCATGGCTGTGCAGTCTCGAGCTCGGATACCCAATATGAGGTATCACAACGGTATTCTCACTCGAATATACCCGTCCGTTTATCGCCTCCGACACATCCTCAAAGGTGAAATTACGATATTCAAGCATTTTCGTCCCCTCCTCTCCTGTTATTTTTGCTGTTCGGATGACGTTTTACATACCATATTCCACCGCCGCAGAATCAAAGCATATTGTATCAACCGAACCGGGTTGTACAAATTATATCACACGGCGGTTTTGTACGCTTCTTTTCATGTGATATTTTCTTTATTTTGCAGTGATATATCATATTTGTCTCAAAAGCGGTGTCTGTCTTGTCAAAAATACTACAATATACAGGCGAAATATTAAAGCGCTTTTTGTAAATATACATATCGATAATTGAAAACACGTGCAGAATCATTGATTATGATATTTACAATAGCAAGCTCCGTATGTTATAATCGGTACATGAAAACCTGCTTCAGACATCTGCAAGGTAAACGAAAGGAAACACAGTTATGAAAAGAAAAATCTTCACAACAGCCGTTGCGATTCTTCTTGCACTGCTCTTTGTCATTCCCGTCGGTGCGATGGGCTTTGAGACGACGCAGAAGAGCTTCATAGTCAGCTTCCGCAACGATCTTGAAACCTTCCCTTACGGTCAGGGACGCAATCAGGAGTGCTATTATCCCAACCCGAACAGTGATGCGGCGGCGACCGTCCCCGAAATATACACTTGGTTTACAGCCAACATTTTCCCCGAAAACGGCTTTGCGAGCGTCGTTTCGTCGTCTGCCGGAAAGACTGTTTCCATGACCTTCGACACTTTCCCCGAGCAGTACAGAAATGCGATGAAGTCGCTCATCAGCGATAAGACAAAGCTTGTTCTGCGCATGAAGGCGAACACGGAAAAGGCGCTTCCCATGACGATAGAGTTCACGAGCCTTGACGGTGCGGCAAAGTTCCGTATGAATGCCGAAATCGGCACGGAATGGACGTCGGTTATCGGCGACATCGGCGGCACGGACGGTTGGTTCTCACGCAACAGCGAGAAGCAGTACCTCCCCGTTGAGGAAAGCCTTTGGGCAAAGTACAAGTTCGGTCACACCGGCTTCAACATAAAGCTTGTCCCGGCTGACGAAGCGACCGTTATCGACGTTACCTTCGACTACATCGCAGTGACCTTTGAGCCGGAATCGATAGAATACGGCAGCTACGAAACGCACAAATCCTACATAAACGGTTATTCCGACGGCACGTTCCGTCCCAACAACACTATGACCCGTGCCGAGGCGTGTACGATAGTTGCAAAGCTTCTCGGCTTCGGAGACCAGAACAAGGGTGCGTCCTCTTCGTTCACCGACGCAAACGGCGGCTGGTACACCGACTACATAGCCTTTCTCGAAAACAAAGGTATGCTTAAATCATACAGCGGCACGTTTGAACCCAACAAGCCTATTACGAGAGCCGAGTTTGCGGAGCTTGTCTACAATGCAGGTTTCGTGAAAGCGGGCGACAAAACGGTAAGCTTCACGGACGTTCCCGAAACGCACGAAAGATATGCGGTTATAACCGCCGCCGCTTCCGCAGGTCTTGTGGGCGGATATGCCGACGGAACCTTCCTCCCCGACAGGACGATAACCCGTGCGCAGGTGGCGACGGTCGTCAACAATGCACTCGGCAGAACTCCCGACACGGACAGAGTTGCGGCTCTCGGCGTAACGGCGTTCTCGGACGTTGACAAGGATTTCTGGGCATACGGTGCGGTTTCCGAGGCTGCGGTTTCGCATGACTACTCCGTCTCTGCCGACAAAGAGACATGGGCAAGCTTTACGGAAAACGTCGGAAAGGCGCAGTTTGACATTGCCGCAAAGAAGATTGCGGAGGTTGATGCGCTTGCGGCAAAGCGTGCCGAGGAAATAAAGAACGCTCCCGATTCTCTCTCGGTTACGGGAACGAAGTACTATGTATCCCCCGACGGAAACGACGATGCGGACGGAAAGTCCCCCGAAACGGCATGGAAAACGCTTGACAAGGTGAACGGCTTCGAGTTTGCCGACGGCGACGGCGTATTCTTTGAAAGAGGCGGACTCTGGAGAGGCTCGATAACGATGAAGAGCCGCATGACCTACGGCGCATACGGTGAAGGTGAAAAGCCCAAGCTTTACGGTTCTCCCGTTAACGGTGCGGACGCTTCGATGTGGGAGCTTGCCGAGGGAACGACCGATATATGGCGTTTTAAGGAAAAGTTCTCCTCCGACATCGGAAACGTAATATTCAACGACGGAGAAAACTTCTCGAGAAAGCTCATCCCCAACCACACCGGTATGAAGTATGTAACGAGAAAAGACCCCTCAAAGACCTTCGACTACAAGACGGAAATGACGGAGGATCTCGATATCTTCTTTGAGGCGGAGCCTACACGAGGAAATATGCCAGACCCGACCAACGCCGGCACGCTTTATCTGAAGTGCAAGTCCGGAAACCCGGGCGAGGTATTCGACTCAATCGAATTTGCGGCATACGGTTTCGGTTTCTATATGCCGAACGGCGTACTCAAGACCGACATCACCGTTGACAACTTCTGCATAAAGTATTTCGGTGCGCACGGCATATGCCCGGCAAGCGTCGTCACAAACTTCACCGCTTCAAACTGTGAGATCGGCTGGATAGGCGGTTCCGTTCAGCACTACGACCGTACAACCGGACGTGCGGTACGCTTCGGAAACGGCGTTGAAGTCACCGACAAGTGCAAAAACTACGTTGTGGAGAACTGTCATATATACGAGTGCTACGACGCCGGAATCACATATCAGCAGAACAAGGGCGGCACTCACGAGGTTACTGCCGAGGGTTACTCTTTCAGGAACAACCTCATTGAGTACTGCAACTACAGCATTGAGATTTACATGGCAAGTGCTAACAACGACGCACTCAGAGTTGTGCGTGACAGCGAAGTAAAAGACAATATTCTCCGTTTCTCCGGATTCGGCTTCGGTGAAACACGTCCCGACAGCGGCGAGCAGTGCTCACACATAAGAGCAGGCACCGGTGCCGACAACGGAAACCGTGCCGAGAATCTCGTAATTTCCGGCAACATCTTCGACCGCAGCAGATACAGTCTTCTCTATTACGGAGCATACGAAAAAGATTGGCTTCCAACTCTCTCCGGAAACACTTACATTCAGTATTACAACTTCGGTTCGTCGATATTCGGCTTCTTCGGCACACCTCCGGCAACAAACCTCATATACAGCGGAAGCGTAAAGAGCGACGCCGTTAAGTGCGGTATAAACGCTGATCTTACTTCTTCGTTCTACTTCGCCGACCCGTCTGCGGACGAAATTGCGAAGACGCCTCAGCGCAAATAAACCTATCCCTTCTCTATTATACAGTGCCGCCTCGAAAGGGGCGGTATTTGTTTTTGTACGCACGCAAAAATTCCCCGACTCCGGGAGAGGAATCGGGGGAATACCGTGTTCTGCCGTATTACTTATTGTCGTAGTGTCTCTTTATCTTATTGGAGGTCGTCTTTTCAAAGGGTTCGGGCTTGATTATAACCTTCATGACCTGCTTATGTGCCGGGAGCTTGTTGTTCATTTCGTTTACGGCGTCCTTAACAGCCTTTGCGGTCTCTTCGGGAGTCATACCCTTGGTGACGTCGGGATCGGGGTAAATCTCCGCCTTGAGGGCTATCTCCTCGCCTGCTTCGTTGCGGACTGCGGAAACGATAACCTCTTTCACAAGGTTTATTCCCATGATGTAATCCTCAATTTCCTCAGTGTAAATATTCT
>CAKSCN010000142.1 GCA_934444485.1 uncultured Eubacteriales bacterium
CACCTTTCACCGTACAGGAAGCCGAAGAACAGCGAATTTATCGCCGCAGTTGCAGATGTCGTGGCGATGAGGGTGAAGTACGGCGACAGCCGCTTCGGAGCGGTGCGTGCGTGACTACCGTGCAATGCGGCAGAAAGACAGAGCGTCGGAGAACATTTTTAACTTATCACACAACAGCAGAAAAAGTCAGGACATTTCGATTCATTTGATGTATACTATCCTCGACGAAAGGAGGAATAGACTTGAATTGGACAACCGGTTTACAGCGTGCAATCGACTACATTGAGAACAACATATGCGAACATCTCGACTACTCGGAAATCGCAAGGTGTGCGTATTCATCGGAGTTTCACTTTCAGCGGCTGTTTTCAATACTTTGCGGCTATACGGTCGGCGACTACATTCGCATGAGAAGGCTCACACTTGCCGGCAATGAGCTTCTGTCATCAAAAACGAATGTAAAGATAATCGACCTTGCCCTGAAGTACGGCTACGACAGCCCGGAGAGCTTCACCCGTGCGTTTACAAAGTTTCACGGCGTATCTCCGATAGAAGCGCGCAAAAGCGGCAGAATTCGGTCGTTTTCCAGAATTTCCGTCAAACTAACTTTGATTGGAGGAGATACTGTGAATTACAGAATCGAAAAGAAACCGTCTCTTAAAATACTTTGCAAAAGAATTGAGGTTACAAAGCCCGTCAACGAAACCGCCGTTCTTGACATTGAAACTTTCTGGAAAAAGTGCGGCGAGGACGGAAGCCTTGAAAAGCTTACAAAAATGTTCCCCAAGGACTCTCCCATAAAGGGAATGCTCGGTATTTGCTTCACAAATGCGCTTGCCGACAACAGATTCCCTTACGGAATAGGCTTTGCCGTACCCGATAACGGCGTTGATTATTCGGACAGCGGCTTTGATACCGTCGAGCTTCCTGCATACACCTACGCCGTTTTCACCGTCAAAGGAAAGATGCCCGATGCCTTTGCCGACACCTACAAGCGCATTTGCACCGAGTTCTTCCCTCAGAGCGATTACGAGTATGCTAACGCCGCAGAGCTTGAAGTTTATCCGTCCGCAGACGTCACAAATCCCGATTACGAGTGCGAGGTTTGGATTGCAGTAAAGTAAATATTAATTGAAAACTAAACGGAGCCGACAAACACCGAGAAAAGGGTGCTTACCGGCTCTCTTTTTTTGTCAGCGGTCACTGAAGGCGTGATATCCGCACCGCTTGCGTCATTTTACGGAGTAGAAGTATATCTTTGCGCATCTTTTTTCGGCGATATGCACGCAAAAACCGTTTCTGACAAGCTCTTCTCCCCTTACCTCAAAGGCTTCGTCTGCGTCCGCATTACGGAAAATATAGGTTTTGTCCGCTGAAATACCGTGAAGCGCAAAGCTTGCGTCGGTGTACGGTGCGTCCTCTCTTCGGAATACCTGCACGATTCCGTCTCCTTTTTCGGGACGGTCAAACTGCACCGCAGACCAGATATCCGTTCGGTCGCTAATCTGCGTTAAGGGGTAAATGTCCCCGTAAAAATACGGGCGTACCCTGAGATATTCCTCGCCTATTCTGCGAAGCCACTCGATCTCTTTTTCGTTTTCGCAGTAGCTCTCTCTTTCCGAGAAAGAGTAATTCGTGGTGAGCGCACCGCTGTATGCGCTTCTTGCTCTGTACGTGTCCCCGAGTCCCCTGCCGGTGCCCGTGCCGTTGTACGGTATCCACGCCGAGAACGCCATATTGTGCATCTGCGCAATCTCGCACGGATAATTTGCCGGACACTGTGCGTCGCTTCTCCAAAGAGTAACGGAACGTCTTAAGGTTTCGATGTCTATTCTTCTGCCGCCGCTTGAGCAGTTGTCGATCATGAGGTGCGGAAATTTCTCGAGCAGAGCGTCCCAAAGGCGGTACAATCCGGAAATGTATTTGATCTCGCTGATTCCGACTCTGTCCTCGTTGTCGTTTTTGCGCCAGTACTCAAGAGGCTCCGTGTTGAAATCCTGCCTGTAATAGTGGAGGTTAAGACGCTCGATAAGCTCCGACAACGTGTTGAAGCAATAGTTCCACGCCTCTTCATCGCCGAGATTCAACAGCAGGCTCGTGCATTCAGCGTTTGGGGACGTGAGGAAATACTCCGGATGCTCCTTCGCTATCGGCGTCGATCTTATAACACGTTCAGGCTCAACCCAAAGCAGATACTTCATTCCGGCGTCCCTCACAGCCTTTGAGATAGGTTCGAGTCCGTTCGGGTGGTGATGCGCATTGACACGCCAGTCTCCGGTGTGATCGTACCATCTGCCCTCAAATTCATCGGGCGAGGGAGTTGGGTCAGTGCCGTACCATCCGGCGTCCATCCATATATCCTCAAAGGGCAGTTTGTTCTCACGGATTTTATTTATCCTCGAAAGCACGCCCTCATCGGACATTCCGCCCCATATTCCGGCACAAAACAGACCCTCTGCGTCACGTCCGGGTTTACCGATAAGCGAAAAATCACGGCGTACAAGTCTGCGCCACATATTCTGAGACTCTGTAACCGTGCCGTTATACGGCATAATAACGACGGAGGATGTGCGTATCTTCTCACCCGGCAAAAGGCGGAAGTGCGTGTCCTCTATTTTGGTACGGATTCTGACCCCGGTTTCGGTTCTGTCAACGTTGCAGAACCACTGTCCCGTCCAGCCTATAGCAAAAATCACGCCGGCACCCTGTCTGTGTATGTTGAAGAAAGGCGCTCTGCTGTTGGAAGAACGACCGCCGCAGGTGCTGTAGCTTTTGTGCGCATGGTCGGGGAAAAGGTAATACGGATAAAATCCTTGCACCGATTCATCCGGATTTGCGAAGAACTCATAGCCTGTCCACGTTGAACCTGACGGTGCGTAAATCTTCATTACCTTTTCCTTGTCCGGAATATATGCGGTCCACCCCTTCGGCGCATCCTTCTCAAACGGAATTTCAACGTCGCAGTCCCAAAGCTCCGAGATTATTTCCGTCGGCTCATTTCCCGTGTTTTCAAACAGGTTGACCCACTCATAGGCGTCAGCGCCCACATCGCCGCCCGCACACTTGCCGTGTTTTCTTGCTATGTTCGTTACCGTAAGTCCGCCCTCAAAGCGGTATACTGTTGTGAGTGTGTCACCGTCACGCACCGTCTCGGTTTCGCAGACATTACACAGCGCATCCTTTTCACCGAGCCTGAATGAAAATCTCTTTGAATTTTTCAGAAAGTCCATGTTTCTGTCCTCCGTCGTTAATTTAAATGAACAAAAGCGTTCCGAAAAAGCAAAGCAATACGCTTGCGGCAAGTCTTCCGGAAATCCGCTTTTTGAATACAATTGCGTCCGCAAGTGCGGAAAATACTATACTTCCCCCTGTTATGAAGGGATAGAGAACGGTTGCCGGCACAGCTTTAGCTCCGATAAGCTGCAGAGCATACGAACCGCCGCCCACAACAGCCGAGGCTAATGCTATTATCACCGCCGCCTTTGCCGAGATTCTTCCTTTTGAAGCGTCAGGTCTTTTAAAGAGCAAAAACAGCGCTCCCGCAAACAAGAATTTGAACATACCGCCGAGAGCGACAAAATCAATCGTCCTAACGGTGCGGTAAACGGCTTCTATCTGGTGCATTTTCGACACTATGCTCACACAGCCGTTCAGGATAAAAACCGCAGCGCACATAAAAAGCTGCTTTACGTCGGTGTTTCTTTTGCCGGATAAGTTTGGCAGTATGACTCCTGCGGCAATAACGGCGGTCCCACAATCTTTGACACACTCAACCGTTCATTCAGAAACGCAACTCCCCAGAGGTAAGGCAAAATCATTCCTCCGGTCATCAAATAGAGCGTGTACACCGCAACACTGCCCGAGTGTTTAAGAATACGAAAACCTATCACGTTGTAACTCATCACAAAAAGGCTCATTAGTGCCGCAAGGACAGCCGAGAAAGGTGTAAACGCAAGTCTGAAGCCGTTTGCGGCAAAGAATACCAAAAATGTGAAGAGACCGAGAAGTGCATTGAAGTAAAATGAGCTTTTGGGCGTTGCGCCGTATGCTCTTTGATATACCTTATTAAGCGCAAAATCCGCTCCGAGCAACAGTGCCGCAAGGGCGAGCATTATGAAGTTTATTGTTAATTCCTCATTTCCTCCGATTCGTTGAACACATTATATCACAAATTATTTACTGTTAATATCAATATTTAATCAAAAAATATGCTATAATCACCAAAGAGGTGGTAAATGTGCAGTCCGCAAAAGTAAGCTTTCCGCAAGTCAGGCCGTTCGATTTTTCGGTCTCTTATATCGAGATAGACGCCAATTCCCCGGAGAATGTGTACGACGACCACATACATGAGGAGTGTGAGATTTACATAAACCTGAGTGGCGACGTTTCATTTTCCGTTGAGGGTGCGGTATATCCGATAATGCCGGGAGGCGTGATAATCACACGGCCATACGAATATCATCACTGCCTGTATAACTCAAACAAACTGCACAAGCACTTTTGGATTCTGTTTAACCCATCAGGAAACGAAGAACTGTTTAACGTCTTCTTTAACAGAAAGCTCGGACGAAATAATTTACTTATACTGCCGCCGGACGAAACGGAGGAGCTGTTCGGAGTCTGCCGTGAGCTGAACCGCAATAACAACAGCGATGCGGAGAACTACTACCTTTTCTTCAAGCTGATACATATGCTGAACAACGCTACCGCCGCAAACGCCGAGGTCAACAGTAAAAACGACGCAGTAATATCTGCGATAAGCTACATAAACAACAATCTCTCGCAGAAGCTTGAGATAAGGGATATAGCGAAAAAGTGCAACGTGAGCGTGAACACACTGGAACGGCGCTTTTTATGCTCGCTCAACATCACTCCGTCGAAGTACATAAAGAAAAAGCGCCTTGCCAACGCAGAACGCCTGCTGTCTGAGGGATACAGTGTGACGGAAGCGGCACTTATGAGCGGTTTCTCCGACTGCTCGGCATTTATCGCCGAATTCAAGAAGTCAACGGGAGTGACACCGCTGAAGTATAAAAACAGAAGACAGTGAGAACACCTGCAAGAAAAGATATCGGCAGAAAAAAAGCCCCACGGCAATACAGCCTAAGAGCTTCTTTCATGGTATTACGTTTCAATTGTGGCGTTCTATGAGAACTGCTATCAGCAATAATCGGAACGTGAAACAAGTCTTGCTGCCGTCAGTGAGAATTATTGATGTAAAGTATACATCCGATTATGTCGCTGTCCGAAACGCCTTTTGCCCTGAGCCACTCTATCAATCTTGCGATTTCGCATATATTCATAATCTCTTTTCGCACGCTTATCACTCCTTCCGTTCAAGCCACCGCTGTAGCGCAGTCCTTATTTATGCATACATTTTACCATATAAGGTGTACGATAAGCAGGACTCAGAGAAAAATTTGTAAATTTACGCCGTATTATTGCGCAAAGCGTATCATCTCGCAGATACTTTCAGTGTATCCGTTTAATATATTGAACGATTAACTATGAATTGAGCTGTGAAAGTCACACGTAAAAATTTGAAATGAAAAAGTGCCGGGAAAAAACGTAAAAGCCCCGAGGCGAATTAACGCTTCGAAGCTTCACATTATCACAAAATCGAGGGATTATGATAATTGTGTTGGTGACCCGTACGGGAATCGAACCCATGTTTTCGCCGTGAGAGGGCGATGTCTTAGCCTCTTGACCAACGGGCCATAAATGGAGCTGCTAAGCCGATTTGAACGGCCGACCTCATCCTTACCAAGGATGCGCTCTACCAACTGAGCTATAGCAGCATGGTGGCGATTCGGATGGGACTCGAACCCACGACCTCTAGCGTGACAGGCTAGCGTTCTAACCAACTGAACTACCGAACCACATTTTCCCTTACGGGTGGTGGGAGCTAGAGGGCTCGAACCTCTGACCCTCTGCTTGTAAGGCAGATGCTCTCCCAGCTGAGCTAAGCTCCCATTGGAGCGGATTACGGGGTTCGAACCCGCTACCTCGACCTTGGCAAGGTCGCGCTCTACCAAATGAGCTAAATCCGCATTTATGTGTACAGCGTATACTGACAAGGATGGTGCCTCCGGTCGGAATTGAACCAACGACACGGGGATTTTCAGTCCCCTGCTCTACCAACTGAGCTACAGAGGCAAATTGGCGATTCGGATGGGACTCGAACCCACGACCTCTAGCGTGACAGGCTAGCGTTCTAACCAACTGAACTACCGAACCGTATGGCAGGGGCAGAAGGATTCGAACCCACGGCACGCGGTTTTGGAGACCGCTGCTCTACCAGCTGAGCTATACCCCTATAGTACCGGTGAACATTAACTCTCAAATCTCGCAGATTCGAAGTATAAATAAATGGTGGGCCATCAGGGACTCGAACCCCGGACCGACCGGTTATGAGCCGGTTGCTCTAACCAACTGAGCTAATGGCC
>CAKSCN010000143.1 GCA_934444485.1 uncultured Eubacteriales bacterium
GTGTTCGACGCTGCGGTTATCGAAAGTCCCTCTTCGGGGTCTATCTTCATGACGATGTTCTCGACGCGGAAGTTCTTGCTCGTGTTCTTGAAGCTGAACGAAAGGTCGAAGTCACGACCCGTCACAACGCTGTCGCCGCCGAAATCGTACTTTGAGAGAATGATGTTCGGGGTTGCGGCATTTGCGCCGTCTGCGTCTGCGGTTACGACTGCCGGAATCTGCACCTTTTCGGACGCATTGCCCGACTGACGTGAGCCGTTAACAAGGTAGCTGTACGAAAGGTCGATGCCGAGGCTCTGAGACTCGGAGCTTATCTTCTCTGCGGAAACAAGGTTAATAATGACGCTTGCCGTCTCGCCGGGAGCTATGGGCTCAAGTATCTTCGACGCAGAGGTCTCGTTTATGATGAACGCCTCGGAGGGAGAATACTGAACAACGGGGTTCTCGAGGGTCTTGCCGCTGAGGTTCTTGAGAGTTACCGTTACCGCAAAGTTCTTGCCTGCCTTAACCGCCGCCATAGGCTCGCGGGAAATCTCGACGAGGGGTGCGGGGGAGTTGTCGGTGTCCTTTTCGGTGACGGTTACGGGAATGTATATTTTCTCCGTGGACGTGCCGTTCTGACGGGACTTGCCGTCGCTGTAGGTGTACTGAAGCTCGATGTTCAGAAACTGCGTGGGTGCGGTGATGGCGTCGAGCGCCTTGAGCTTTACCGTGAACGACGCACTCTTTCCGGGAGCGATGTCGTCAAGCACTCTCGACGAGGTGCTTTCGTTGAGCATGAAGCTGTCTGGAGCGGTGATGAACACGATGGGCTTTACCGCCGCCGCACTGCCGATATTCTTTACGGTAACGACGACGTCAACAGCCTCGTTCGCCGCAATATTTCCCTTTATCTCGTTTCTCGTAATCTCGAATACCGGCTTCGACTCGCCGTCGTCACGGGTAACGGTTACGGGAATGTAGAGCTTTTCGGTCGCCTCGCCGCTCGAGCGTGTGCCGCCTATCGTGTAGTAATACTTTACGTTTACGTCAAGCGCCTGCTGTGCGGAGGTTATTCTCTCGGTTGCCTTGAGCTTTACCGTGAACGAAACGCTCTTGCCGGGTTCGATGTTGGCAATAGCCTCGGAGGAGGTGTTCTGGTCGAGGAGGAAAGAGTCGGGGGCTGTGAAGAACGCAATGGGTTTATCGGCAACCGTGCCGCCGATGTTCTTGACGTTCACCGTCACGGTGACGCTTTCGCCTGCCGAAACGGTACCCTTTATCTCGCTCTTCGTTATCTGGAGAACAGGCTTTGTTTCGTCAGACTCGGTCGATAGAACGACGGGTATGTAGAGCTTTTCGGTCGCCTCACCACTTCTGCGGCTGCCGCCTGCGGTGTAGTAGAACTTAAAGCTTATGTCAATGCTCTGCTGGGGGTTCGTGATGTTGCCGAGTACCTTTATCGGAACGTCGAAGGTGGTCTTGCCGCCTGCGGCGATTGTCGTGAGATACTTTGAACCGGTGCTGTCGGTGAGCATGAAAGCGTCGGAGGTCGTGATGAAAGCGACGGGGGACGTAAGCTCATACGAACCGAGGTTTTCGATTGTAACGGGAACCTTGACGTTGTCGCCCGACTTCACGGCGTTCGCTATCTCGCCTCTCGTTATTCTTATCTCGGGAGCCGTAACCTCGCTGTCAGCGGTCTTTTCCGCCTGAATGAGGAACTTCTTCTCTGCGGTCGCCGGTACAAGGGACGAACCGTTCCAGTAGTTGTAGCGGAGACTTACGGTTATGCTCTGCTGTTCGGAGGATATGGTGTCCTGCGCCTTGAGGGAAACGGTGAACGACGTGTTCTGTCCGCCCTTTGTGTAGGGGAGAGAATAGGTGTCGCTCGTGTCGGTGATAAAGAGCGCCTCGGAGGGACTTACCGTCGCAACGGGGGACTCGATAGTGGGCTTCGGAGAGAGGTTCTTGATGTTAAACTGAATCTTGTAGGTCTCGCCCGCCTTGATGAGAGACGGCGCATTCGCCATGGAGATTGCAACCTCAGGCTCGCTCATTTCGTCAGATCCGGAGGTGTTGCCGCTCGAGCCTCTGATGTTGTCGTATTCGCTGACGGCGATGCCTATGACCTGATCCTCTTTCGTCGAGGGGTTGGTCACACGAATGCGCAGGTCTGAGCTTCTCTTGCTGCAAAGGAGGTTCGTGAAGCACACGGATACCGTGTCCGCAGTTCTGCCGTCTATAATGACTCTGTGGTCGAACACATTGCCGACAAAGGAGCTTTCGCTTGCGATGCGGAAGGAGCTTTCGGTGTAGTCCTCGGGGGACGTGCCGTCAAGCACCTTAAAGGTAACGGTGGCGTTGCAGGAATCGCCGGTGTAGATAACGCCGAGAATGTTTATTCCCGAGGTGTCGGTGAGCTTGTAGCCTATGGCACGCACAAAGTCGTTCGCCGCAGCGGCGTTGAAGCACGAGCCGATTATCATCATCAGTGCAAGTACTGTGGCTGTTATGCCCGACGTCAGTTTTCTTTTCATTTTTGTGAGGTCCTTTCCTTAAAATATAATTAATCTTCAAAGAATTATGTATCGTGCGGAAGCGGTATTTTCTCAAAGGGAAACCCCCGGCGAGGGTTTCCCCTCTTGCCTCCCACAGGTCGGCAATTCACCCCATCCTGCGCTTTGTGAAGGCAAAGGGTATTTCGCCGTTGCGACGGCGACCAAAGGCGCCGCCTTTGGGAACCGCAAGCCTTTAAAAAGGCTTGACCGAAACTTTATAACAATACACCCATAAGCCGTTCCGACTTATTTCGGCACACAGCTTTCAACGTATTCGTCCTTGACGATAAGTCCGTCCACAAGCGTTACGATATGGTCCGCGTACTTCGCCATTTCCGGGTCGTGCGTTACAAGGACTATCGTCTGGCTGTTTTTTCTCGCAAAGCCGCATATCATCTGCATTACCTCAACCGTCGTCTTTGAGTCAAGGTTGCCCGTCGGCTCGTCGGCGAATACAACGTCCGGATTTCCGATAAACGCTCTCGCAATGCCGACTCTCTGCTGCTGTCCGCCCGACATCTGACCCGGGTAGTGGTCGAGTCTGTTCGAGAGTCCGACCTTGTCGAGTATCTCTATCGCCTCTTTCGTCCGCTCCGGCTTCGGAACGCCCCTGAACATAAGCGGCATCGCAACGTTTTCGACCGCCGTCAGCGACGACATAAGATTGTATGACTGGAAAACGAACCCTATGTGCTTCTGCCTGAATGCGGCAAGCGTTTCCTCGGACATTTTCGTGACCGATACGCCGCCGATAAGCACCTCGCCATAGGTCGGTTTTTCGAGACCTGCAAGCTGGTTTAAAAGCGTACTCTTTCCCGAACCCGACGTACCGAAGATACAGCATATTTCGCCTCGGTACACCTTCATGTTTATGCGCTTGAGCGCAACGACCGTATCGTCGGCAAGGCGGTATTCCTTGCGTATGTCGCGCACATCGATTATCGGATGCCGTCCGGCCGCATTTGGATTTTGTGAAATCACATTCTCCCTCCTTCGGAAGTTTTCTGACCTTGGTGTTTTAGACGTATTTGGCACGGAAAAGTTTCGCATAATAAAGTAAATTTTCAAAGATTTTTCACTCCGTGCGGACACGTTTTCTTAATGTCATCATTATAATTGAGAATAGCGTACCGCATATGAAATAATTCTTAAAAAACTCTTAAATAAGAGCCGAACGGCACGACACACGTATATTTTTGTGAAAGTGCGACAAAATACAAGGTGAAGCGGCACGCAAAATTTACGCAGTATACAAAGTTGCCGAAATCTCAAAAAAAGTGTTGACATTTGCCCCTTTGCGTGGTATAATATCATTCGTTGAGACGAGATAATACTTCTCTTTCGACTCTTACCTCAAACCGAGCTTTGTCTCGAACAAAATGCTGGTGTGGCTCAATGGCAGAGCAGCTGATTTGTAATCAGCAGGTTGATGGTTCGACTCCGTTCACCAGCTCCATATGGGAGCGTTCCCGAGCGGCCAAAGGGGGCAGACTGTAAATCTGTTGTCTCTGACTTCGGTGGTCCGAATCCACCCGCTCCCACCATAAAGAAAGTCGTCATATGGCGGCTTTTTTTGTTTTTGTAAAGGTAAATTGTGAAGGAAATTGCGGGGCGAGTCGCATTTCGGAGTTGGAGCGTGTGCGGCGATGGGAGAAAAATGCGGAATGCGGAATGCGGAATGCATAATTGGCGTTGAAAAGCTGCGCTTTTCTTCATTAATTATGTGGTGCGGAGTTTGAGGCTGTGCGACGACGGGAAAGCGGATTTTATCTGAGGTCGTTGGTGTTTGCGATTGTGCGGTTATTCCGAGGCTCATTGGTGTACCGTAGGGGAGAGTGCGAACCTCGAGTTACGTACACGCCAAAGAGCTTGATTTTCCCCGAATTTCCCAAAAGCGAGTGCCAACTCCCGAGTTTCACACTACCCAAAAAGCCTTATCTTTCCGTAATTTGTCGTCGAACGAAGTGAGGTACAAATTTCGGGAACGGGAGAAGGTAAAAATTACAGTCCCACAAAGTTTGATGCTACAAAAATCTAAGTCGGTCACTTGCGTATATGATGCGCATATGTGCGCCACCGACTTTCGCACTTTATTCGATTAGATGTGTCCTTGCCCATTTCACGACGGAGTCCTCGACGACGTCGTGCGGTATTTCTCGGATTAAATACAATCCGTCCCCTGCAAAGCGAAGCTTTGCTCCTTAAAGTCTTTTGGCGAAAGCCGTTATCGGCGTCGCTCTTTTCTTCAGAAAAGAACACCCCCGTAAACTCCCGTAAAGCCCCGCCTCACGCTTCGATGAAACTGCCGTCCTTTGCGACCGAGAGAGCGAAATTCATGAAAGCTTTTCCGGCGGCTGAGATGACGTCGCCGTACGCAACGCAGACCTCGCGGAAAATGGGCGGAGTCAGCGCACGCACCTCAATGTTCTGGTGATGCCTGTGAAGCACGAGCTTCGGCAGTATCGACACGCCCAACCCCTGCTCAACCATGTTCATTATCGTGTAGTCGTCGTATACCCTGTATTGCCGATCAGGCTCTATCCCTGCCGTCTTGAAATACTCCGTAGGCTCGCTCTTTTTGCCCTGGTCGAGAAATATAAACGGCTCACCGTCAAAGTCGCTCAGCCTCAAAGCGTCAAGCCTCGCCTTCGGATGGTTCGGCGGCAGTATCATCACCATCTCGTCCCGAAGAAGAAACTCCTTCGTCAGCTTGTCCGCAACGTCTACTGTCAGGAAGCCGAAATCCACCACGCCCTCCTTTATCCATACCTTAACCGTCTCGTAGTCCGCCTGCAAAAGCTTGAACTTCACCGACGGATACACCTGCTTGAACCGCTTTATCGCATACGGCAGAAAGTTCGCCGATATACTTGCAAACGCCCCTATCCTTATCTCCGCACCGTCAAGATTGTTTATCGCCGAGCTTTGCCCCAAAACGCTTGCGTAGTCGTCGCAAAGACGCCTTATAAACGGCAGCATCGCTTTTCCGTCGGCCGTCAGGTGTATTCCGTGCTTCGTCCTCGTGAACAGCGTCACGTTAAGCTCCTCCTCAAGCGACTTTATCATCTGACTCACCGCCGACTGCGTGTAACCGAAAAGCTCCGCCGTCTTCGTGAAGTTCTCGGTCTCCGTCACCGAAAGAAACACTCTGTACTTTATCATTTTTCCGTCCCCTGTAATAACTTTTTCTTATCATTACTATTATAACAATTTATTACGCTTCTGTCAAGTGCGTATCCGCAACCGTTTTTGCCACACTGTAATAAGTTTTCCTTATTATAAACACGCAAACCATTCGCATTGCTTACGCCACACCGATTTTCCGACCGCCCTGCCGTACCTTTATCATAAGTATTTCTTATTACAAACATCATAATCATTCGCTTGACTTCTGCACTCGACCGCTGTATAATAAGGCATACAAAATTTGAAAAGAGGTTTTTCCCATGAAAAAGATTATCTCAATATTGGCGGTACTCACAATGATACTCGCCCTCACCGCCTGCTCCGGCGCAAATACCGCAGAAAAGGACACGTACACCGTCGGCATCTGCCAGCTCGTACAGCACGACGCACTCGACGCCGCAACCAAAGGCTTCATGGACGCTCTGAGTGCCGAGTTCGGCGATAAAATCACATTCCTCAACGAGAACGCAAGCAACGACGTGCAGACCTGTACGACAATCATCAACAACCTCGTAAACAAGAAGGTTGACCTTATCCTCGCAAACGCAACTCCCGCTCTCCAGGCAGCCGTAAACGGCACGGCGACAATTCCCGTTCTCGGAACGTCAATAACCGAGTACGGCACGGCTCTCGGCATCGAGGACTTCAACGGCACCGTCGGCGGCAATGTTTCGGGTACGTCGGAC
>CAKSCN010000144.1 GCA_934444485.1 uncultured Eubacteriales bacterium
TCACAATCACAGCTTTGAATTTAAGAAGTTTGACGGTAAGACCATGATGGATTACCTCATAGACGGCTTCGACAAGGACAACGTAAGCTTCGTTCTCGATACCTACTGGGTACAGCACGGCGGTGCGTCGATTGCCGAGATGATAGAGAGACTTGCCGGAAGAATTGATATTCTCCACCTCAAGGATATGGGTGCTTGCGGCGGTGAAAATCACAATGTTCCGTACATTACCGAAATAGGCAACGGCAACATCAACTTCAAGACAATAGTTCCCCTCGCCGAAAAGACGGGAGTCAAGAGCTTTGTCGTTGAACAGGACAGTAACTGGAAGGTTTCTCCCTTCGATTCCATAAAGGAAAGCTACGACAAAATCAAGTCCTGGGGACTTATCGACTGAAAAGCAGAGTAAATTATGCGACCGCATACTTTTTCGGTGTGCGGTCGTTTTGTTTACAAAATTTTGTTGAAAACCTCTGCGGTATATGGTAAACTGTTGTAAGTGAAATAGGGCGGCACGGACCGCACAGTTTAGGAGGATTTGCCATGAAAAAACTCGGATTACAGCTTTGGACAATAAGAGACGTGTTTAAGACGGAGGACGAGATAAAGTTTGCCTTCAATGAGCTTGCAAAGTACGGTTACAGCGAGGTTGAGACCGCCGGTTTTCCCATTGCACCCGAAAAGATGCTTGAATATGCAAAGGAAGCGGGACTTTCGATAGTCAACACCCACTACAGCTGGGATGAAATAAGCGGCAATCTCGAAAAGACGATAGAGTTCCACAAAATGCTCGGCACGGAGTACATCGGCATCGGCGGACTTTGCAGTCACTTCACCTCGAAGGAGGCGCTTATTGAGTGCGCCCATAAGTTCAACGAAATAGGTGAAAAGGTATCGAAGCACGGCTTTAAGTTCACCTACCACAACCACAGTACGGAGTTTCAGAAGTTCGACGGCAAGACGTGGTATTCCTACCTTATGGATATAATGGACGGAAAGTATACCTGCCTCGAGCTTGACACATACTGGGCACAGCACGGCGGCGCGGATGTCTGCGCACTTATTAAGAAGCTTGCCGGCAAGACCGAGATAATCCACCTCAAGGATATGGCGGCTCACTATGCGGCTGACCACGAAAACCCCGATATCACCGAGATAGGAAACGGAAACCTCAACTTTGAGGATATCATTCCTCTTGCGGAGTCTCTCGGCGTTAAGCACTATATCGTTGAGCAGGACAGACATTGGAAGGTATCTCCCCTCGAATCGGCAAAGGAAAGTGCGGCTTACCTTAAGGAGCATTTCGGTTTCTGATTTTTACGAATTCTGCGTGCCGTGTTTCGAGAAAATCGTGACACGGTACTCTTGATATTACTGTATTTGTGACGGTGCTTGTATGATTGATTTTAAAATGGATATACCGCCGTGTATAGCGAAAGTCTTGGATATACTTCACGATGCCGGACACGAGGGATATCTTGTCGGAGGATGCGTGAGAGACGCCGTTATGGGTAAAACTCCGCATGACTACGATATAACGACCGATGCTCTTCCCGAAGAGACGAAGGCGGCGTTTGAGCGTGATTTCAGAGTCATAGAAACCGGCATGAAGCACGGCACGGTGACGGTTCTCTCCGACGGAGAGCCTGTGGAGATAACGACCTTCAGAGTTGACGGAGAATACCGTGACAACCGACACCCCGAGTCCGTCCGCTTCACGCCGAATATCGAAGAGGATCTCGCACGGCGTGATTTTACCGTGAATGCCATCGCCTATTCGCCGAGGAAGGGAATAGTTGATCCGTTCGGCGGAGTCGCCGACATAGAAAGACGCATAATCCGCTGCGTCGGCAAGCCCGATAAACGCTTTTGCGAGGACGGACTGCGCATACTCAGAGGACTGCGCTTTGCGGCGACTCTCGGCTTTGACATTGACTCAGACACCGCAGATTCGATACACCGCAATCGAGAATTGCTCCGAGGTATTTCAGCGGAGAGAATATACGTTGATTTCACAAAGCTTCTGTGCGGAGATTTTGCCGAGGGCATTCTGAAAGGATTTAGTGAAACCTTCCGTGTTTTCGCACCTGACGTGGATTCTGCGGCGTCAGCCGGTATTGTGAGCGGCGTTCCGAACGACAAAACTCTCCGCCTTGCGGCATTCCTCTCGCTTTCGGGAAAAGGTAGTGCGGAGTTGTTTATGCAAAGCATGAAAGCCGACGGTGCGGCAAAAAAAGAGACGGTTCTCTTGGTGTCGCTCCTTGACGAAAAAACGCCGAAAGACAGAATTGCGGTAAAGCGCCTTGCGGCAAAATGCGGCATCGAAACCGCAAAGAAATATGCGCTTTTGGCAAGAGCTGTCGGGAAAGAGATTGACCTTGATATGTTCTGCGGCACACTGAAAGCCGTGAAAGACGAAAAAATGTGCCTTTCAATAGGTGAACTTGCCGTAAACGGAGGCGACCTCATTTCGGAAAAAATCGCCGTCGGCAGAGAAATAGGAGTCGTGCTTTCGGCACTTCTGGACGAGGTAATCGACGAAAAAATCGAAAACAAAAAAGACGTACTTCTTGCCGAAGCACGCCGAATCGCAAAGGCACTGTGAGAAAAGGGGAGAGTGAGAATGCGCAGTAAAAGAAAAAAGCTGTTTTGGCGTGCGGCACTTGCAATGACCGTGCTTTGTGCGGCGGTTATGCTTTGTGCGACAGCCGCCTTTGCCGCCGATGAAACGTATGTTGTCAAGCTGAGCGGCGATTACGTGAGTCTCTTTTCGGATGCGGACGGCGAGGATGACGGTCTACTTTCCCTCGGCTTCGCAACCGCAAAGAGCCTTGAAGAAGCGCAGTTTCTTGTAAATACGGGCGTCGCCGAAAGCTATGAGGAGGATTGCGAAGCGTTCCTTTTCGACGAAAGCTATGAACCGCCCGACAGTATGTACGAAAAGCAGTACGTTCCCGAGCAAATCGGAGCGACAAGCGTTTGGCGTCTCGGAATATACGGAGAGGGCGTAAAGGTCTGCATAATAGACTCCGGATGTTCGGCGCACGAGGATATCGACGAAAGTATAGTGTATCGCAACAACCTATTGTATTCCGAAGGCTCAGGAAGCTCTGCGGAGGACGTCACCGACGATATCGGACACGGCACTCATGTCGCCGGTATTGTTGCGGCACGTCTTAACGGAATAGGGGTTGTCGGCATAGCTCCTAAATGCAGCCTCGGAATAATCAGGTGCTTTACCTCCGACGGCACGGTGACGACAAAAGCGTCGCACATTGCAAAGGCAATCTCTGCGGCGGTGGACGAAATGGACGCCAATGTTATAAACATGAGCCTCGGAGTTGCTTCAAATTCTTCTGTCCTTGAGGCAGCTGTAAAAAAAGCACTCGAAAATGACGTTGTTGTGGTGGCTGCCGTCGGAAATCGCTCAAGTGCCAACAATTTCAGCGATGCCGTGATGTACCCGGCAGGCTATGACGGAGTTATCGGCGTTGCGTCGGTAAACAATAGCGGCGTGCGTGCTTCAAATTCGGTGAAGAACATAACGGTTGACGTTGCCGCAGGAGGCGTAGGTATATACTCGCTGAAGAACGACGGAACCTATACTCCCAAAAGCGGCACTTCAATGGCAACTCCGGCGGTTGCCGGTATGGCGGCGCTTATCCGCTCGTATAACCGCACTCTTACAAATACCGAGGTGAACGAACTTGTAACGTCAACCGCCACTCCCGTCGGCACGGCAGTCGGTGAGCGGTGCGACGAATACGGTTACGGACTCGCAAACGCCGAGAAAGCGGTGAAAAGCCTTGTGCCGAAAGAAATATTTTTCTCGAAAAACAATACTTTCACGTTCGGCGGTGTCGAAAAGAAGTATTTCTCGGTGTTCAATAACCTCACAGACGGTGAAAACGTGTCGCTTGTTTGTGCGGAATACAACACCTTGAACAAAATGACGGCTATTGCGTGTCACGCTCTCGAAAACGGCGACGTTCTTAATTTCTCACGCCTCGTCGGAAGCGAGGGTACGGTGAAACTCTTTGCGCTGAAGTCGCTCGAATCGCTGATACCCGTTTGCAGAGAAACTGTAAAGTAAACAAAACAAGACCTTCCCCACGGTAAATGCGGTCATCACTGCATTACGGAATATGAGGAAGGTCTTTATTATTTTTGTTTTCAGTTGAGAACGATATCGATATATGCTTTCGCAAGACCGTCCGCTTCGGCGACAAGACCGATATGCTTTTTGCCTCTGTCGGCGCACACCGCAATCGAAATAAGTCCCATTCTCATGCGTCTGTCAGAGCATTTCGGCGGTACGTGGTCGGAGATGTCGGAACCCGTTCCCATAAGCGTACAGCCCTCGGCGGTGAAGGAAACGAGAGGGGACGCATCGGGGACGAATCTTCCCTCCGAGTCAACGCAGTAGCAAGTGAAGAGAACCGTGTCGCCAAGTGAAACGTTCGGCGTGTCGCAGACGATTTTCAATGCCGCCGCTTTTCCGGAGGTCACGACTTCGTCACGTGCAATTTCTTTTCCGTCCCTGTACGCAACAGCCGTGAGTGTTCCTTTCTCGTAAGGTACGCTCCACTCGGAGCTTTCAAAGTGTTCGGGCGTCGCTTTGCGTCCGAGGCTTCTTCCGTTTAAGAAAACCTCGCTCTCGTCGCAGTTTGTGTATGTAACGACACGTATTTCTTTGCCATCAAGTCCCTCAAAATTCCACGAACCCGGCACAAGATGAATCATCGGCTTCTCCGAGTACTGCGCCATTGTCTGATAGTAAGCATCCTTCTTTTGCAGATAGAGGTCGAGAAGTCCGCTCTGTGAACAAAGTCTCGGCCATACTGTCTCACCTCTGTGTTCGATACCTGCCCACACAAAACCGCCGGCGATGTAGTCTCGTTCGGCAATGTGCGCCCACGTTTCGGAGCGAGTGCAGTTGTTGAAGTCGCTTCTCGACATTACGTGATCATACGCCGAAAAATATCCCTTTGAGTAGTCGTCGTCGAATTAATGAGCGCGTGTCTTCTGCAAGGCGCAGGTCTCGGTGATAACGAAGGGCTTGTCGGGATATACCTTATGCAGATCGTCGTGGAGCGCAAGACTGTAGTTGTAGCTTATTATATCAACGCTTCTTCGTGCCGTCGGTGCAGAGATGTCTTCAAGCTCTTTCGGAACGTCGCAGCATACGAGAGTCGTCGGACGGGTGTTGTCAAGCCTTTTTACCGCCGCATTCATTCTCGCCGCAAGTCTCATTCCCGTTTCGGTGTTCTGATGCGGTTCTTCGTTGCCGACCGACCAGCAGATAACGCTCGGGCGGCTTCGGTCACGCTTAACAAGCATTTCAAGCTGTTCTATGCATTCCGGAGACGAATTGAAATACCTTGTCTCTGCAAAAACGAGTATTCCGAGGTCGTCGCAGGCGTCCATCGTTGCTTCATCCGCCATGTTGTGCGCACTCCTGTAGCTGTTCGCACCCATTTCACGTAAAAGCTCAAGTCTGTACCTTGCAACGCTTTTCGGAAGCACTATTCCCGTAAGACCATAGTCTCCGTGACAGCAAACGCCCTTGAGCTTTATGTTTCTGCCGTTGAGGAAGAACCCGTGATCTGCGTCAAAACGGAACTCACGGAAGCCGAAGCGCACCTTGTATTCATCGCAAAGCTCGCCGTCTTCGTATACGCTTGTTACAAGAGTGTACGTATTCGGAGAATCTATATCCCAGATAAGAGGATTGCAGACAGACGTGCTGCTGTTCACTGCGACCTTGCCAAAAGTGCTGACTTCGGCGTCGCACTCTGCCGTAAACAGAACCTTGCCGTCTTTGCCGACCGCCTCGTGAACAATGTGAGCGTTCCTCGCAGTTTTGCTGTCGTTGCGGAGAGTCGTCTCGATGTTTACGTCCCAGCCTCCGTTTTCACACTTTACGGGATTTACGTACACGCCCCATGTGTCAACGCAGAGCTTGTCTGTTTTTACAAGATATACGTCTCTGTATATGCCGCCGCCCTGATACCACCACCCCTCGGGAATCGTGGGGATAATGCAGTGTACCGCAAGAACATTCTTCCTTGCACCGAAAAGAGCAGTGTCGGTTATGTCAACCTCTATGGGCGTGTAGGCGGAGTGATTTCTCGCAAGAAGAACGCCGTTTAAGTAGATTTCACTCTCTATGGCTATACCCTCGAAGTAAAGGGTGAGCTTTTTGTCACGGTCGCTTTCGTCAAGAATGAACTCCTTTCTGT
>CAKSCN010000145.1 GCA_934444485.1 uncultured Eubacteriales bacterium
GAGGCGCAGGCGATTCGCTCCGTGACAAGCACGACGATATAGTAGCTCTTCTTGCGTCCGAGTACGACGGAAAGCTCGGTATCTGTGCGGTCTGCGGCAAGGCGGCGGTAAAGGCAGGCGCAAACGCCGGAAAGCTCGTTAAGCTCGCAGCTACCATAACAGGCGGCGGCGGCGGCGGTCGTCCCGATTCCGCTTTCGCAGGCGGTAAGGACGCCTCCAAACTCCCCGAAGCCTTCGCCGAAGCGGAAAAGATGCTGTAAAATTTTAGATTAAGCTTACGGAGACTTTGTTTTGAAGTTTGGGTCAAGCCTTTTCAAAGGCTTGCGGTTTCCAAAGGCGGAGCCTTGGTCGCCGTCGCAACGGCGAAATACTCTTTGCCGTCAGGAAGCGCAGGAAGGGTGAATTTCCGAACGTAAGTGAGGAAAGAGGGAAACCCTCGCCGGGGGTTTCCCTTATGATGAGGCACCGGGAGCTGCTCGCCGCAGGGGCTTACGGGGGCTGCAAACGAGAGCCGCTCGCCGCGGGGGCGTTCTTTCTTAAAAGAAAGAACCAAAGAACTTCAAGGAGCAAAGCTGGCGCTTTGCAGGGGGACGGGTTATATTTAATCCGAGAGAATACCGAAGTCGGCGACCATAAACGCAAGTCGCCGACTTAGATGAGGCAGATTGTGCGAGACGTTGGACATACCGTTTAAGCTCGGCAACGCCTCGCTCAAAGGGAACATTGGCATCAAGCTCTGTTGGGACTGTATCCGAACTTCTCCCGTTCACCGATTTTACGCCTCGCAAAGCTCGACAGCAAAATTCGGTGAAGATAAGGTTCTTGGAAAATACGAAGTACGAGGTTCGCAATCTCTCTCGGGTGTATTGGAGGCGACCACGTCGCCGAGGCTCCCTTGTGTAAGGGGAGCCTCGTGAGCGGCTTCGCCGACTCACTCCAATACACCCATACCCTCTGCAAAAATCCGCTTTCCCTTCACCGCACAGCCTCAAAATCTGCACCATACAATCAATGAAGAAAAGCGAAGCTTTTCAACGTCAATTCTCCATTTTCCACTCTCAATTCTCAATTGCCGAAAAACGCTTCAGCGTTTTTCCACGTCAATTCTCCATTCTCAATTCTCCATTCTCAATTATTGAAAGCTTTGCTTTCAACCCAAAGGTGGTGTTTTTTTGTCCGAAAAGACCAAGAAGATCCTCGTCGTCGAGGACGAAAAGGACATATCTGAAATAATAGCGTACAACCTCACAAAGCAGGGGTACGAGGTAGAAGCCGCATACGACGGCGGCACGGGACTCGAGAAAGCCCTCACGGGAACGTTCGACCTTATTCTTTTGGACGTAATGCTCCCCGTGATGGACGGCTTCGAGATATGCCGCAGAGTCCGCACAAAGCTTGAAACACCGATAATCATGCTCACCGCACGTGAGGAGGAATCGGACAAGGTAATGGGTCTCGAGCTGGGTGCTGACGACTACATGACAAAGCCCTTCAGTCTCGTCGAGCTGTACTCGAGAATAAAAGCGAATATCCGCCGCTACTCCGGGGAACTGAGAAGCGAGGTCGAAAACGCCGCAGAAAGCGGAACTCCGTCGTCGGTGGTAACGGTCGGCGAGCTTGAAATCGACTTCGATATGTTCACCGTCAAGAAAAAGGGCGTCGAGCTTTCGCTCACCAAAAAGGAATACGACCTTCTGACCTTCCTCGCCAAGAACCGAGGCGTAAAGTTTTCGCAGGAAAAGCTTCTCGAGGCGGTCTGGGGCTTCGGCGGCTACTACGACCGCAGAACGGTTGACGTGACGGTGCGTCGGCTTCGCGCAAAAATTGAGGACGATTCGCTCAACCCGAAGTACATTCTCAATATGCGCGGCGTCGGCTACTATATGCCGCAGTGAAAGCCGTGCTTGCAGTCCTTATTTTCACCCTGAAAGCGGTCGGAGTCGTGCTTGCGGCAGTGATTGTTCTCGCCGCTCTGATTTTGCTTTTGAAGGTCGGAGTCGAGGCGCACGTGAGAAAAGACGACGATTCCGACAGCGTCGCAACCGACTTCTACCTCCGCATCGGCGTGCTTAAGATAAACGTCAAGACTCTGTCGGCGATTGCTTCACGTTTCGGCGGCAAGGGCGAGGATAAAGCCGCTTCGGGTGTTGCCGCAGGCGACGGAACAAGTAAGTCCGAGGTCGGCGAAAAGGTCGGCGGCGGTGAAGATCCCGTTGCGCCGTGCGCCGAAAAGAAGGGTGCTTTCGCACACAAAAAGGAAGTGACCCCGAGCTGCGGCGAAAAGGACGAAGAGGACGAGATATCTGAGGTGCCGGAGATACCGGAAATACCGGAAATACCGGAAGTACCGGAAGTACCGGAGGTCGGCGAGGGCATGAGCAAGGCGGCTGACATGGCAAAGCTTGCGGCAGAGGCGGCGAAGCGGCTATGGGGGTACGTTGACATTGAGGTGAAGAACCTTGACGTTGTGATAGCGACGCCGGACGCCGCCGACACGGCGATTCTCTACGGTGAGGTATGCGCTGCGGTGAACGGTATTCTGGCGTACCTTGCGAACTTCAAGAATATCCGCACGCATAAGGGGAAGCTCTCGGTGCGCTGCGACTTCTACTCGTCCGATTCCCTCCGCTTCGACCTCGACGCTTCTCTCTCTTTCCGTCTCTGGCAGCTCGCTCTCACCGCTCTGCGCGCCGTTTTGGGGTATGTGAAGGTGAAGTAGCCGGGGGTTACGAGAGCTTACGGGGGTGTTCTTTCTTGAAAGAAAGAACCAAAGAACTTTATCCTATAGTAATTTGGAGGTTACACCGCACAACGGCGTCATAGGCGACACCGCCGTCGTGAATTGAGGAAGACCGTGCGTATCGGAGGATATTCCGTTCGACATCGTCGAGGACTCCGTCGAAGGTGTGTTTGGCATCAGATTTTGTGGGGACAGTAATTTCCACCTTCTCCCGTTCCCGAAATTTGTACCTCACTCCGTTCGACGACAAATTACGGAAAGATGGGCTTTTTGGCGTGTATGTGAATTGAGGTTGGCATTTTTTCCATACAACACCCGAGAGAAAGTTTTTATCCGACAGTCCCTCAGTCTGACGACTTCGTCGTGACAGCTCCAGAGGTTGCTCTGCAACCGGTTGCACAGAGGATGCCTCCGGAGTTGGCAGAGCCAACTCGAGAGTAAATTGCTTCGCAATTTCTCTGGCGACGGTGTCGCCTCCATGCAACACCCGAGAGAGTGTGCAATCATCAAGTCACGCATTTTCCCCATAACCTCGGATAAAATCTGCTATTCCGTTATCGTGCAACCTCGAACTCCGCACCATACAATCAATGAAGAAAAGCGAAGCTTTTCAACAAAAACTTGCCCGAAGGGCAAACATCACAGTTTTGCGAAGCAAAACACTTCACTTCGGCGCAAGCCGAAACTTCACTCGACCGAAGGTCGAACATCACTTTGAAAAGCGAAGCTTTTCTACCTTAACGTGCCGCAGGCACATTTCACATCGAGCGAAGCGAGATATTTCACGCACCGCAGGTGCATTTCTCATTTTGCGAAGCAAAATATTTCACTGAAAAGCAAAGCTTTTCAACAACAACCGGAGGTTAAAAACCATGCCTGAAACACCAATAAGCGACATCATCCGTTCGTCACTCGAAAGCATAAAGAAGATGGCGGACACGAACACAGTCATAGGCGAGCCGATAAACGTACTCGGACACACGGTTGTCGTGCCGGTATCAAAGGTATCGGTAGGAATAGCGTCGGGCGGCTCCGACTTCGGCGGCAAGAAAACCGAAAAGGCGCAGACTCTCAAAAACTTCGGCGGAGGCGGCGGTTCTGGAATCACCGTGACTCCCGTGGGCTTCCTCGTGGTGAAGGAGGACGGCGACGTGCGCTTTCTCTCGATAGGCGAGAACTCCGGCTTCGCAAGCGGTGCGGTTTCGGACGCACTGGCGGCAATTGACGGTCTCGTTGACAAAGCGCCCGGTTACGTCGATAAGCTCTCGACCATATTCAAAAAGAAGAGTGCCGACGGCGAAAATGCCGAGAGTGAGTCCGATAAAGCGGACAACAACGCCGAGAATGCCGATGAGAAGTAACGACGAAAAGAGCCGTACCGAAAAAGGTGCGGCTTCCCTGCCCTTGAGGGGTCTCGACGACAAAAAAAGTCCCGGAACGGCAAAGTCCGAGACGACAGGAGCGGTAAAATCGCAGGCAGGCGCACACGCCGCAAATGCGCACGATGTGTTACAAAATGACATTGCACACAATGCGGACATCACGGTGAATCGGAAAAGTGCAGGGTCGGACTCCGCAGACGGCGAAGCGGAGAAAGCGGCGTTGAGGTCGGCTCGTTCCGGCACAAACAAAAAAGCGCAGACGCCGCAGCGCACAACCGCAAAGCCTGTGCCGGGGAGTGGTGAAAATATCCGCAGTGCGGCAAAGTCCGGGGCGGTTGAAACACTTCACGACGGAAACGGCACCGACGAAGCCGGAAATAGTGTGAGCTATGGTGGCACGGCTTTGAAAGGCAATGCGCTTACGACGGACGACGCCGAGACGGCAGAACGCACAGTCTCAAGCTCCGATATTCATGAGTCGGAAAGGGCAAAGGCGGTATCCGTGCGGACGGGCAAAAAGTTACAAAATGCCATTGCAAGCGGTTCGGCGAGGGTCGGTCGTGTGACCTTAAAGGACATAGCGAGAGCGACCGGCTACACGGTGAACACGGTATCGCACGCACTCAACGACAAGGACGATATTTCGGCGGCGGCGAAAGCGGTGATAAGGCGTGCGGCGGAGGAACTCGGCTACATCGGCGACTCGATGGCAGGCAGTCTGCGGACGGGAGTTACGAAGACGGTTGCGGTGATAATCGGCGACGTTTCAAACCCGCATTTTGCGATTCTTGTGCGTGAAATTGATGCGGCGGCGGCGGAGCACGGCTACTGCACCGTGATTCTGAACACCGACGAGAACCCGGAGAAAGAGAAGTCGGCGATAAGGACGGCGGTGGGCAGGCGTGTTGACGGAATAATTATCTGCCCGACGCAGAGGGACTCCGGCGAGAACACGGAGCTTCTGAAAAGGTGCGGCGTTCCGTATTGTTTTGTGGGGCGGCACGACGGCGGCATAAGCAACGCTGTGGTGACTGACGATCGGATGGGCGGACGGCTTGCGGCGGAGAAATTTCTTGCCGTCATGGAAAATAAAGAGTTGGGTGCGCAGTGCGTTTGCGGCGAAGCCGACGGAAAAAACTGTGAGTCGGGCGGTCGGCACGCTTGCTTTCTGTACCTCGGTGCGGACGGGCGCATATCGAGCGAGAGCGAGCGTCGGAGCGGCTTTTTCGGTGCGCTTACGGCGGCAGGAGTCCCGGGTGGCGACCTTTTCGAGTGTTCCGCAGACGACATGAGCGGTGTTGCGGCGGCGATATCCGCAGTTATGCCGAAGGTACTCGGGCGTCTTTCCGGCGGTGATTTCGGCGCAGGTGCGTCGGACGGCGAATGTGCGTCCATAGGGTACATCGGCGTAAGAAGTCCGGAGTTATACGTACTTGCGTTTTCGGACATATACGCATTTGAAGCGAAGCGGTGCTTTGAAGAGTTGGGGTTCGGCGGTGCTGTGGTAATGGGCTTCGACAACATACGGCGCACTCTGCCGTTTTTACCGGACATTGCGTCGGTCGAGGCGTCGGAGAGTTTGGGTGCGGCGGCGTTCGACCTTTTCCTCTCCCTTCTCTCTTCCCCACCCTCTGCACCCAAGCTCGTTGTTATCCCCACAAGAATTTCCGGGTGAACGGGGGCTTACGAGGGTTACGGGGGCTGCTCGCCGCAGGGGCGTTCTTTCTTAAAAGAAAGAACCAAAGAACTTCAAAAGCAAAACTTCGTTTTGCAGGGGGAACTTTTATGGGTTATACCTACGCTCCATGGTATGTGGAAAAAATGCGAGTTTACGAAGCATTTTCTTCGCAAAAGCAACTTTGTTGCGACGCCTGAAAGCCGCTTGCGGCGTCGCTTTGTAGGGCGGGTGAACGCAGACTGCGCTAGCGTAATCTCCCGCCGCAGAAACGAACTCATCTTATCCGAGATAATGCGACGACCCGACGCCATATACGCAAGCGCCGGGTCGTGATTTTTTTGGCATCGGTTTTTTTGGGGACTGTAATTTTTACCTTCTCCCGTTCCCGAAATTTGTACCTCACTCCGTTCGACGACAAATTACGGAAAGAT
>CAKSCN010000146.1 GCA_934444485.1 uncultured Eubacteriales bacterium
AACGGTATGTTTATGACCTCCGGCGTAGGCGCACCGCTTACCTGTGAGAGTATTGTCGAGGGAGCGAAGACGTATTTCGAGTCCTCCGGATGTACCCACACCGACGGCAGACACGATATAACGCTCGAAATGGCGCAGTCGGTTGATCTTACGGCGTTCTGCGATTGGTATATCGCAATAACCGACATGGAAACCGAGTATACGGTTGAGAACTTCAACAGAGCGTTCGGAGCGGAAAAGTAAAGTATTTTTGAATTGCGTCGCAGGAAGAGCTGTGGCGCAGTTTTTTATGCCGTTTTTTTACACGTTATTCAATTATTCTGTCAAATTATGTGCTACAATTTCAATATGTTATTAAGTAGGGAGAGACTTGAATTGCCGTCGCATCATGGGTTTGACAGTAAAAGCAGTAATATTCCGCATTTGAAGAGACCGCTTCTTTTGGCGGCGGCAGTGTGCGTGTGCCTTGTGTGCGTCGTGATGTCTGTGAGCCTCGAGGGCGTACTCACTGCGGCCTGCATTTCGGCGGCTGTTGCCGTGTCGGGAGTATTGCTGTCGGCTTGCTTTCACAGAGCCGATTTCGTTCTGCTCGGATTTATTGTCGTTGCCGTTCTTGTGCGTTCGGCGTATGTGAGAGTGTCAGGACCGGAGAAGATGAGCGGCGACTTTCTCGACAAAAACCATGTTTCGGAAACAGATGACGCCGACGAGGACGATGTGGTCACGGTTGATTACAGCGGAATTGTCACGGAGGTAAATCCCGGGAGCAACTACGCATATTATACCGTAAAGCTTACCTCTCCGCTGAATGTTTCCGCAAAGCTCAGCTGTTACGGTGCGAGAGGCGTCGGGATCGGTGACACCGTCGAGGGAAAGGCAAAAGTTCTGCGTCCCGAAAAGGTGAAGTCGAACGGCTACTTTGAAGAACGCACGCTGAAAGCTGACGGAATATTTATGAAGCTCGAGGCAGACGGTTTGGTGAACGTGGCAAGGAAAGCCGAGAAAAGCGGTATGGCACTGCTCAGAGACCGAGTGAAGCGTGAGCTTTTGCGCTATTGCGCCGTTTCCGACGACCTCGTACCTTATTACATCGCCGTCGGTATGTTTACGGGAGACAAATCCGGTATGCCGACCGAGATAAAGAACGATTTTCGCCGCTGCGGACTGTCGCACATTCTCTCGGTGTCGGGACTTCATCTGAGCGTGCTGGTGCTTTTGGCAGGATATATACTCTCCGCAGTGAAGCTGCCGAGGTTTTTGCGCTGTGTGCTTCTCACTGCGTTTATATTCGGATATGCGGCTTTTACCGGGTTCGGAATGCCCGTGGTGAGAAGTGCGGTTATGGCGTTTGCCGTGAATTTCGGCGTTATCATCGGAAGAAAGAGCGATCCGCTCACCTCGCTTTCCGCCGCAGTTTTCGCCGTGCTTTTGATATCTCCCTATTCCATGTACGACTCCGGTGCGGCACTTTCGTTTTTGTCAACGGCAGGTATTCTTTTCTGCGCTCCGCTTTACGGCAAATGTGCGCTCGGAAGAAATGTCGTTCTCCGTATTTTCGGTTACGTTGCGTCAACGATTGTCACAACTCTTGCCGCCGTCGCTTTTTCACTGCCGGTGCTGATATTCACGTTCGGCGAGGTTTCGTTGATGTCTCCGATAGCGAATGTCGCCGCCGCACTTCCGGTCACTGTAATTCTGACGTTCGTATTTCTGATATCTGTTCTTTCACTTATGCCTTTGGGCGTCTGCCGCTCCGTGTGTGCGATTTTGGGACTTGCGGTGAAGCTTACGGCAAACTTTCTTGTCAAGACCTCGCATTTTCTTGCGTCGCACAGATTCTCTGCCGTGAATGTTCCGGAAAAGAGCGTCGTATTCGTCATTGCCTCGGCGGCAATTGTCGTAATATGTATCGTGCTTGCGGCGTACCTTCGCAGAAATCACGCAGCGGTGCCTGCGGTTTGCGCCGTCGGTGCTTGCGTTGCGTGCTGTGCTCTGTTCGGACTTTCAGCGGTGAGAGACTTTGCAAGACCGGCGGCTTTCGTGACATACGACAAAAACGGCGGTTATCTGTCGCTTCGCTCGGAGGGGGAGTTTATGTGCATTTCAGCCGGTGCAAAGGACGCAAACCACGGTGCGAAGAGCGAGGATATCTGCGATTTCTACTCGGGTAAAAACGTATACGTCGTCGCCGAGAGGGGAGACCTCGACGTTCTTCGTGAACTCAGGTGTATAGAGAACTTTGAAAGGCGGTACGGCACAGAACGCATACTGCTTCCCAAAAGTATAAACGCCGCAGACGCAAAGCTTTACCGTGAGCTTGAAGGAAAACTCCGAGACCGGGGCTTCACCGTCGAATACTACGCCAAAGGTGAGATTTCCTTCGGCAGCTTTGATTTGCGTTTTTACCCGCAGGCGGACGGATATGAGGCGGCGGTGCGCTCGGGCGGAAAGGATATCCTTGCCTTTTTGTCCTACGACAGATACAGAAGCGGAGAGACGTCTTTTATTCCAGACGGTGTTCCGGTGTTCTTGTACTCGTCAAAGAAAAAGACAAAGGATTTCGGCGGCGTCATATCGAGTGCGGAGAGGGACGTGTATGTGATGAATCTTACCTCGGAATACGGCAAACATTTGGAAAAAGGAATACCTTACAAAATATACTGTGACAGATAAAAAGGAGAGTACTTATGCTTAAAATTCTTGCAATAGGAAACAGCTTTTCGGAGGACGCAACGTCATACCTTGAAGACATCGCAAACTGCGGCGGAGAGAAGTGTAAGGTCGTAAACCTGTACATAGGAGGATGCTCGCTTGAAAGGCACTGCCGCAATATAGACGAGGATTTGCGTGAGTACGACCCTCAGTTTAAGGCGAAGCCGACAGGGGAGAAGGTTTCGATAAAGGACGCACTTCTCTCGGACGATTGGGACGTCGTGACCCTCCAGCAGGTTAGCGGTCTTGCCGGCGTTCCCGAAACCTACCACCCTTACCTCGAAAAGCTTTCGGCATATGTAAAGGAGTACCGCCCGAACGCAAAGCAGTATCTTCACATGACATGGGCATATGAGAGAAACTTTGTGAGCGACGAATACGAAAGACACTACAATTCCAACCAAAAGATAATGCACGAATGCGTGGTGTCGGCATACGAAAAAGCGAGGGAGAGCATGGGAAAAGACTGCTTCGGAATAATCCCGACCGGCAAGGCGATAGCAAAAATACGTGAGAGTGAGCTTTTCGATATTGACCGAGGCGGTATGTCGATTAACCGTGACGGCTTCCACCTTTCGCTCATATACGGCAGGTTTGCGGCGGCGTCGGTGTGGTATGAGACGCTTTTCGGAAAGAGCATAACCGAAAACCCGTACATTCCTCCGCATATATTCGGGAATGGCTTCGATGAGAGAACGGAGTATATAAGAAAATGTGTTCACAGCGTTTGCAGTGAGAGATAACAACATCCGCACCTCTTTGACGGGGGTGCGGACTTTTACGTTAACGTATAAAATCAAATCGGCTTTCGCCGTCTCTGCCGTACTCGGCAAAGCTTTTACTTTTAAAGGTCGTCGGCGTCCTGTACGGGTACTTCCGTAATATCGGCCGGACGACCGGTGTAGCTTCCCTGCGGATCGGTCATGACATTTCCACGGTACATATCGGCAGTATTGCTGACGACACCACCGCTCATGCCGCAATTCCTGTTTTCGGCTCCATGAATACCGCCGGCGTTATTTCCGTGTGTTTTACCGTGAGCGGATTTATGACTGCCCGAACTGCAACGACCGCAGCATTTCTTCTTTTCCGAAATTTCCGTATCGTTTGCTTTTGCTGTTTTCTCGTTCTGATGCATCTTTTCCTCGCCATTCTCATACGTTTGCATTGCCTGCGCACATGCTTTACCTTATGCGCACTTACCTTCATGAATCTGTACAGAATTGCCGTGCATAGACCGTCGTCTTACGCAGAAACACGAAAGACTGACTCCATGCACTTCATCGGCACTCGGCAAATGTGCTGCACTATGACGTACAAAAGGCACGAAGCTCGGTGTGTAAACTTCACTCAATGCCGCTTCACTCTTTCTTGTTCCGAGAATAGTATGTTCCGCAGTGCGCAGTCTATACGTTTTTTGCTTTGGAAAAATATCCAAAAAAAGCGGCAGGTACGAAACCCACCGCATGAAGTGCTGTTATCTTTCTTCTCTGAAGTACGAAAGTCCGAGACTTGCCGGAGGCTGATTCTCCTTCTTGTTTCTGAAGCTTACAACGATAAGCACTATCATCGTAACGACATAAGGAAGCATCTTTACAAGCTCGATTGCGTAGTTCGGAACGGATATGCCGAAGTTAGGAATGAACTGATACGTCCACGAAAGAAAACCGAAAAGGAGCGAACCCCAGATTACATTGAGCGGTTTCCACGTCGCAAAGATTACAAGAGCAACTGCAAGCCAGCCGAGAGCCTCTATACCGTTTTCGGTCGCCCACATAGCCTTGTTGTACTCAAGTACGTAGTAAAGACCGCCGAGACCCGATATTCCGGCACCTATGCAGGTAGCAAGGTACTTGTAGCGTATGACGTTTATGCCGGCGGCGTCCGCTGTTGCGGGGTTCTCGCCTATTGCACGGAGGTTGAGTCCGACTCTTGTCTTGTTTAAGAAGAGCTGAGTCAGCACGGCGACGATTATCGCAAGATAAACCATAAATCCGTAGCTGAAGAAGAGCTGACCTACCGCTCCCATGCCCGAAAGACCGGGAATTTTCGTCGTGAACGCCTTGAAGCCGAGGTTCGTAACGGCAACCGTTTTGTCGCCCATTACCATTTTACCGAAGAAGTTGCCGACGCCGACGCCGAAAATCGTTATCGTAAGTCCCGTTACGTTCTGGTTTGCTCTGAGCGTCACCGTGATGAAGCTGTAGAGAAGTCCCATAAGAGCGGAGGCGGCGAAAGCGACGATAAACGAGAGGATAATGCACACAAGCGGATTGTAGTTTTCACCGTGAAAATGCTCGTAAAGAAAAGCCGTCACAAATCCCGAAAAGCCGCCGACGTACATAATGCCGGGGACACCGAGGTTTAAGTGACCGGATTTTTCGGTGATGATTTCACCCGTTGCTCCGTACATCATGACCGTACCGAACATAACGGCTCTGTTGAACCATGCAATTATTGTTGGCAGCATATCATTCACCCTCCTTTGTCTTTGCGGCACCGACTCTGCGGCGGAACTTGATTTTGTAGTTGATGAAAAACTCGCTTCCGATAAGGCAGAAGAGAATGATACCGGTGATAATGTCGGCGGCGTAGTCGTTCATTACCGCAAACTTACTTGCGATTTCGCTCGCTCCGTGCTCGAGGAACACTATGAGAAAGGCGATTATCATCATGATGAACGTGTTGAACTTTGACATCCACGCAACGATTATCGCCGTAAAGCCGTAGCCGCCGGCAGTGTTTGCGGAGATGGTGTGGTCCTTTCCGGCAACCGTCATAAAGCCGCACAGACCGCATATCGCACCCGAGATTGCCATGGTGCGGAGAATAACCTTGAATACGTTTATTCCGGCGTAGCGTGCGGTGTTTTCGGACTCACCGACTACCGCTATCTCGTATCCGCTCTTGGTGTATTTGAGGTAAACAAAAACAAGAACCGTGAGTGCGAAAACGATTATGATGTTGAGCGTAAAGCCCTGACCGAGAATGTTAGGGAACCATCCGAGCTTCGTGCCGGCGTTTATCGTACCCATCGAGGACTTCTCGCCTCTCCAGATGTTTGCGACACAGCACACAATGTTTATCGCAATATAGTTCATCATAAGAGTGAAAAGCGTTTCGTTTGTGTTCCACTTTGCCTTGAAGAGCGCCGGGATAAAGCCCCATACCGCACCTATAAGAGCGGAGCTTATTATCATTACGACGTAAAGAACGGGAGCGGAAACGCAGGGCGCAAGATATTGCATACAGAGAGCCGCAGCGAGCGCACCGACGAGAACCTGACCCTCAGCGCCTATGTTCCAGAAGCGCATCTTGAATGCAGGTGCGAGTGCAACCGCTATTCCGAGAAGAAGAGCGACGTCTCTGAGCGTGCGCA
>CAKSCN010000147.1 GCA_934444485.1 uncultured Eubacteriales bacterium
GTCTCCCGCCGTTAGCACCAAATGTAAGGTTACGTATATCGCACCGTAGAAATGTGGCAAACGGTAAGCACCATACAATATTGAAGAAAAGCGACTTTGGGAGCTTTTCCACCCAAACGTTGTGAAGCAACATTTCACATCGAGCGAAGCGAGATATTCCATACGCTGAAAGCGTATTTACGCATTCCGAGAGGAATGCCTTTCACTTTTTGCGCAAGCAAAAATTTCACTGAAAAGCGAAGCTTTTCAATATCTTTCCGTTCATTGCCGAGAACGCCGCAGCTTTTCCGGCAGCCTCGCCCATTGCGGCGCAGTTTCCGGTCACACGGTAGGACGCCATGGCGAAGTGAGTGCCGGAGATTGTTTTACCGGCGACGATGACGTTTTCGCTGCCCTTCGGGAGCATACATCTGAACGGTATTTGGTAAGGCTTCACGCCGACGCACACCTGCTTTTCGCCCTTTGCCGGGTGGATATCGACACCGAACGTCACGGTGCATACGCCGTCGTCAAACTGCGCACCGCCGATAATGTCGTCCTCGGTGAGAGTGTACTCTCCGACAATGCGCCTCGACTCACGGACGCCGAGCATAGGTGCGCTTGCGATGAGCGAGCATTTTGCAAAGTCGGGGTCGTAATTCTTAAGCGCCTCGAAAACCTCGATCATCTGCTTCCGCCCCTCAATCGCCGCCTTTGTTCTGTCGAAAGACGACGTCGGCGAAAGCCCATGCATATGCGTGAGCTGAAAAAGAGCGAAATCCGAGTTCGGAATCGGTATGAAGAACGGCTTGTCGAAATTGAGATGCCTGCCCTTGCCCTCTTTTTTGAACGCTTCCTCGACTATGCCGTAAATCATAACTCCGTCACGGTACTTTTCCGGAACGCCTCCCACAAGGAACATGAGAGTCGCCGCCTGCGTCGAGCCGTCGTTTTCGTCGCCCACAAGGCACGGAAGCCCCATCGCCGAGACAACCGCCGCATCGCCGCTGCAATCGATTATGACCTTGCCGCCGTAGTACACAATTCCCTCGACTCCGCTCACGTAAACGCCCTCGGCTCTTTTGCCGTCGGCACCGTCGGAGGTTTTCACGCCGATAAAGGTCGTGTCGTAAAGAAGCGTGACGCCTGCGTCGGCGCACATATTCTCGAGAACATACTTCATGTACTCAAAATTGAAGCTGTCGCCCCAGAAGCCGCCCCACGCACCCTTTCCGTCAAGCTCCGAGATAATTTCCCTCAGTATGCCGTCCTTGTTTTCGTAGTCGAACAGAGGAGTCACAAAGCCGGAGGTCCACATTCCGCCGAGACAGCAGTTTTTCTCGATAAGAAGGGTATCCGCACCGGCACGGCCTGCCGCAATCGCCGCCGCACTTCCCGACGGTCCCCCTCCGATTACTATTACGTCGTAGTTTTTTCCCGCAACCGATTTTATTTCCATGTTATGACAAATCCTTCCCGCACGGCGCACGAGCCGTGTTTTTTTGTTGTGTATATTTTACCGCACGGACTTGACAAAAGCAATGGAGAATATTATAATGTACATGGACAAAACTTTAAAGACGAGGTACGAAATGAATGTTTGACATAAAGCTCCACGCTTGCTTTGAGGAAAAAAAGAGATTTCAGTTTCTGCGTGAAGACTGCGGACACAATGTGTTTTTCTTTATCACGAAAGGTGCGTTCGAGTACACGGATATTTACGGCGAGGTACGGAAAGCGGTGAGCGGAGAGGGAGTGTTTTTCCACCGTGACTTTCCCTTTGAGCGGCGTGTCGCTTCTCCCGTAACGCTCCATGTGATACGCTTCGACTGCCCGGACGGGATATTTTCGCCCTACGAAAAGGTTGAGATATCGCCGAGAGCGGCGGACGACCTGAATAAGCTTTTGCCGTACAAATACTGCGACGCAGCATGGAACGAACCTACCGTTTCTCACTACTGCCGTGATGCACTTTACGAGGCGAGTGAGCGCAGGACAGGGGAAAACTCGGAGGCACGGCAGCTTTTGGAGTATGTTGACGCACACTGCACCGAGGAGCTTTCAAACGAGGTACTCTGCCGCAGGTTCGGAATCTGCGAGGCGACGATGATTTCTCTTTTCAAAAGCGTTGCCGGCAAGACGCCGCACTCGTACATCGTGTCAAAGCGAATTGACCTTGCGAAAAAGCTGTTGGTCGGGACCGATATGAGCTGCAAGGAGATAGCTCTCATGTGCGGCTACGACGATCCGCTTTATTTCAGCCGCCTGTTCTCGGCGCACGAAAACCTCTCCATGACCGAGTTTCGCCGCAGGGCTGACGGTGAGTGACGCCAAGCGCAGGCTCATGTGTTTTGCTTTATCAATACCCGTACTTTTTCCTTTTGAGAATGAGGAAGAGTGCGGAAAAAACGACCGCCATAAACTCCGCAACGACTATCGAGAGCCACACACCGTCTATATCCCAAAGCATCGGCAGGATTATCACCGCCGCAACCTGGAAAACGAGTGTGCGCAGGAACGAGATAATAGCCGAGGTCACGCCGTCGTTGAGTGCTGTGAAGAAGCCCGAGCCGTAGATGGCGTAGCCCATGAATAAAAACGACATCGCAAACACACGGAAGCCCGACACCGTAAGCTCGACAAGAGCCGCATCGTAGCCGACGAACAAATTCGACAGCGGCACTGCGAGAAGCTGACCGGCTGCCACCATCGCAACTCCGAATACGCCTATCATGATAAGACTTTTGCGTAAAATTCCTTTAAGCTCCGCATGATTCTTCGCACCGTCGTGATACCCAATAATCGGAGCCGTGCCGATGGAGTAGCCGATAAACGCCGCAGCGAAAATCATGCTGACATACATCATGACACCGTATGCCGCAACGCCGTCCTCGCCGGCGTAATTCAGAAGCTGTATGTTGTAAAGCATTCCCACAAGGCTCATGGAAATGTTGCTCATAAGCTCCGACGAACCGTTCGTACACGCCTTGAAAATCGCTCTGCCGTCGAAGCGGCACTTGCCGAGACGGAGAATGCTTGTGTTTTTGCGTGAAAAATATATGAGAGGAACCGCTCCGCCGACTGTCTGGCTGAGTGCCGTGGCGGCCGCCGCACCCGCAAGCTTGTATTCCTGCGGAAGAAGCATAACGAGGACTGCGTCGAGCACCATGTTGGTAACTCCAGACATTACAGTCACTCTGAGTCCGAGGTCAGGCTTTTCGGCAGTCACGCAGAACGACTGAAACAGAGACTGAAGCACGCTGAACGGGAGAGCCGAAAGAACAATCCTTGCGTATACTACAGCGTTGTCGAGCATCGCTCCCTCAGCGCCCAAAAGCTCCGCAATGGGGCGAATGAACACTATTCCGAGAACTGCAAACACAATGCCGAGAACCGCCGTCACGTAAACGAAAAGCGAAAAATAGCCGTTTCCCTTTTCACGATCTCCCTCACCGAAGGTCTTTGCGACGAGTGCCGAACCGCCCGTGCCGAACATGAAGCCGACCGTCGAAAGTATCATAAGAAACGGCATTATGAGGTTTATCGCCGCAAAAGGCGTTTTTCCCGCAAAGTTCGAGACGAAAAATCCGTCAACCACGCCGTATATCGAGGTGAATATCATCATGCCTATCGACGGCAGCGTGAAACGGATAAGACGTCCGTAGGTAAAGTGATCCGATAACTGTATCTTTTCTCTCATGTTTTATCTCCCAAAATCAAACATACGCACCGCAAAGTCCGCAACCGCAGGCGTCAATTCTTTAATGTTAAGACCGGTTGTGTTTACCGTCAGATGATATGCGTCACGCTGACCCCACTTCGTACCGGACATAAGCTCCCTTGTCTGCGCACGCACCTCGTCGATACGCTTCATCTTGCGCAGAAGCTCCTTTTCGCCGAGCTTTTCGCCCTCCGGCACACGTTCGAGACAGCGTGCAAGCTTTGCCTCCTTTGTCGCACACACAAAGATGTTGAACGGCTTGTATCCGCTCAGAATAAGGTCGGCGTTTCTTCCTACGATAACGCAGTCTTTGCCGAGAGCGGCGATGCTCTCAATTACCTTTTTCTGCTCGAGAAGAAGCGCAACCTGCGCCGACCTTGCATATGCCGGCGAGCCGAGTGTCCCTCTGAATGTGAGCGGCATATTCTTCCAGCCGTGGTTGCCGAGCATACTTTCGACATATGCGGCGTCGAGCTTGCTCTCTTTCGCAACGGCGGAAATTATCTCGCTGTCGTAGTAGTCGTACCCAAGATATTCTGCAAGCCTTTTGCCGAGTTCTCTTCCGCCGCTTCCGAATTCGCGGCTCACGGTTATTATGTTCATAAAGTGACCTTCCTTTCCGGCGGCAAGCGACCGCTTTTTTGCCAAATGCATTTAAAAAATCATTATATCCCGATTCGCCGTAAAAGTCAATCGACTTCACAGAAAAGATACAAAGCCGCATCAGGTATTTCTGCTTATCGGAAGAAACGGTCGCCGAGTTTTTAGGGTTATAATCGCAAAACTCCCCGAAATTCATAACTTTTGCGGTTGCACCCCTAAAAACTTACCGAAAAATCCGTCATTCGGCGTGCTTGCCGCTCGATTTTATTATCTCTTGACAAATCGGATTGTTTGTGGTACAATATAAAAGTGATACTGTGGATAGTTATTCACGAACAGGAATTCACGAAAGGAAGTTCGTTTAAAATGAAAGAATTTCAGTATAAAACACACGGCGTATGTTCGAGAGAAATACGCTTCTGCATAGACGACGAAGGCAAGGTAAGAAACGTAAGATTCGCCGGCGGCTGCAACGGAAACACACAGGGTGTGTCCGCTCTCGTCGAGGGAATGGACGCAAAGGACGCCGCTGAAAGACTCGGCGGAATAAACTGCAACATGAAGGGAACGTCATGTCCCGACCAGCTCTCGAAAGCGATAAAGGAAGCTCTCGAAAAGACAGGGGAACAATAAGGCAAGCGTAAACGGCGGCGTTTGGGATATTGCCCCGACGAGGCTGCCGTTTGCCGTGTACCCGATTTTGCGATTTAAAGACTTAAACACTCCAAAGTACGAAAGGATTATGGTGACGAATGGCATACTCATACACAGACGAATACCGCAGATGGCGCGACAACAAGAACCTTGAGGAAACGCTCCGCAAGGATATCGACAGCATCGAGGGAAACGACGACGAAATAAAGAAGCGCTTTGCCGCTCCGCTTTCGTTCGGCACTGCCGGACTCAGAGGCATTATGCAGAGCGGTATCTGCGGAATGAACATCTACACCGTCGCTCAGGCAACCGAGGGCGTTGCGAGACTCGTAAAGAAAAATAACGGCGAGAAGAAAGGCGTTGTCATTGCGTGCGACACGAGAAACAACTCCGAGCTTTTCTCGCATGTGTCCGCCGGCGTTCTTGCCGCAAACGGCATAAAAACCTACATTTTCGACGCTCCCCGCCCCACTCCCGAGCTTTCCTTCGCTCTGCGTGAGCTTGGTGCGATTGCCGGAATAAACGTCACCGCCTCCCACAACCCCAAGGCGTACAACGGCTACAAGGTTTACTGGGACGACGGCGCACAGCTTTCCCCCGACGACGCTGCTGTCGTTGCCGCAGAGATAGCTAAAACCGACATCGTCTCGGTCGTGGTCGCTGACTTCGATAAGGCTGTCGCTGACGGTATAATAGAGATAATAGGGAGAAACATAGACGAAAAGTTTATCGGCAGAGTCCTCGCCGAGAGAATCGACGTTGACGCCATACCCAAGGTTGCGGACAAATTCGGCGTCGTTTACACCCCTCTTCACGGCACGGGTGCGGCTCTTGTCCCCGAGACTCTCGAGAAAGCCGGCATAAAGCATCTTTACTGCGTGCCGGAGCAGATGAAGCCCGACGGCAATTTCCCGACCGTCCGCACTCCCAACCCCGAGAACAAGGACTGCTTTGACCTCGGCATCGCTCTTGCAAAGGAGCACGGCTGCGACCTCGTCATAGGCACAGACCCCGACGCCGACAGAACGGGTATTGTCGTAAAGAACAAGAGCGGAGAGTTTGTG
>CAKSCN010000148.1 GCA_934444485.1 uncultured Eubacteriales bacterium
AGCCGTTCACGTTGTACGACTCTATCTCGCTGCCGAATACGTAGGAGCGGATGTCGGTTGAGAGGACGGGGAGGGGCTTTCCCCATTCAAATGTAATATTAGCCGTGAGAATTTCGGAGTTGCCCAATTTAGCAATCTCTATATTTCCCCAATCATCTTCTGTCCCAGCATAATATACATTTTTCAGGTTCATGCAATTATAAAATGCTGCTTCATCGATTCTTGTAACACTCAATGGGAGATTCACCGATTCAAATGCACAGAATGTAAATGCATATTCGCCAATGCTTGTGACGCTTGAAGGAATAACTACTGATTCAAGCTTTATACAACCAAAAAATGTATGATCGTAGATTTTTGTAACGCCATATGGGATGATAAACGACGTAAGGCTCTGGCAGTTATCAAAAGCGCCTTTGCCGATATTCTTTATACTTGTTGGCATACTCACGGACTCAAGTGCAGGACAAGCAAAAAAGGCATGGTCTCCTATGTTAATTACTCCTTCTTGAATCGTCACGGACACCAGGCTCTGACAATTGTCGAAAGCACTTTTATCAATGCTCTTTACACTTGACGGTATGGTTGCCGACGCAAGGCATAGACAAGAGTCAAAGGCATGCTCGCCTATACTTGTAACGCTTTCGGAAATAATCACTGATTCAACACTTTTACATTCCATAAAAGCAACGTCACCTATGTTTGTTACGCCGTCACTTATAATTACATACTTTGCCGCAGAACTGTAAACACTCCATGGAGATTTGCAATTTCGATAGTCGTAGTTTTTCATTCTCCCCACACCCTCAATCCTCAGCGTCCCCTCGCTATCGAGTGTCCAAGTGAGGTTGGATCCGTCGCCCTCGGCGCCGCAAAAACCGCTGTCAATAATCTCTGCCGCGTGAGCGGAAAGTGCAAGCATGGTGATAAGAAGTGCGGTCATGATACAAAAACGCAAAGCCTTTTTCATAAATGTGTCCTCCAATAATTTAAATTAAGAACCTACAGTTATTCTATATCCGCTGTTGTATTATGTCAAGCACATTTTGTTAACAAAACCTCAATCGTGAAACACTGCCTTTATTTTGAATTGTTTTGCCGCCGTTTGTGTTTGCCTCCGATTATTGTTCTGATATTCCGCACAACCGCACTTCCCAAAAGTGTTAGTCTCCACGATTTTCCCCCCTCGCCACGCTGTAAAGTATATGAAGCAAAAAAGAAGCGAGGACCGTCAAGCCCCCCGCTTTTGATTGTGACCGCCTTTACATCAGCGGCGCAAACACTCTTAAGAAGTCCTGTACAAGGCGTGTTGCGAAGTTTTCCTTGAGGTTTTCCTCGGTTATCTCGGCAGAGCTTTTCAGCGTCTCGAGAAAATCCTCCTTTATCTGCATTACCGCATCCGAACGGTAGAGAAATGTTCCGCACTCAAAATGAAGGTATAGACTGCGAAAGTCGAGATTCGTCGTTCCGCACGACGCAACAATATCGTCCGACACAAAGGTCTTCGAGTGAATAAAGCCGTCCGAATACTCGTATACCCTGACTCCTGCACGGATAAGTTCACGGTAGTATGAGCGTGTCGTTATGTGAACAAGACGCTTGTCCCAGCGGTGCGGCGTGATTATCCTCACATCAACTCCGCTTTTCGCCGCAAGACAGAGCGCAGAGGACATATTGCGGTCAACGATGAGATACGGCGTCGTTATGTAAAGATAGTTCTTCGAGTTGTTTATCATTTGCAGATAGACGTGCTCGCCGACGTTTTCGTTGTCAACGGGGCTGTCCGCATACGGCTGTACTATACCGTCGCTCTCTGCGTGAAATTCCTCGGGGAGAAATGCCGACATATCCTCGTCAACGCCGGAGCAGAGTCCCCACATTCTCAGGAAAATCACCGCAAAGCTCCACGACGCCTTGCCGTAAAGCTTTATGCCGCAGTCCTTCCAGTGACCGAAACGGTCGATGAGATTTGCGTATTCGTCGGCAAGATTCGTGCCGCCCGTGAAGGCGTACTTACCGTCAATGACGGCAATCTTTCTGTGGTCACGGTTGTTCTGGTCAACCGTGATTATCGGTCGGAATTTGTTGAAGCTGTGGCACTCTATGCCGTATTTTTTAAGCTCGTTGCGGTAATCCTGCGGAAGCCTGAAGAAACAGCCGAAATCGTCGTATATAAGCCTCACACATACGCCCGCTGCGGCTTTGCGCTTGAGTACCTCGAGTATATCGCTCCATACCTTGCCGTCGCTTATTATGAAGAATTCGAGGAATATGTACCTCTTCGCCTCTTCGAGAGTGCGTGTCAGCTCCGCTATGAACTCTTCGCCCGTCGGCAGATACTCGGTTTTCGTGCCGTCGAAGGACGGAAATCCGGCAAAGCTCTCAAGGTAGGAGAGAGTCTGAATGCGCTCCGCATCCGGAGGAAAAGCATCCTCTGCACGGCGGTATTCGGGAAGAGTGAGAAGCGGTGCGGACCTTTTCTGAAGCTCTTCGATTCTTTTGCGCACCTTTTTGCGTGAGGTCTGACGGTAGAACATGATGTACATGAGTCCGCCGAAAATGGGGAACAGCAGGACGAGGAATACCCACGTCAGCTTGTAGGCGTCCTTTTCACGCTTCGTGATTATGTGTATTGCGACAAGCGTACTCAGAAATCTGAAAAACTTTGCGAGGTATACGAAGGAATTGCTTCCGCTTATTATAAGGAAGAAGAAAAAGCCGAGCTGAATGATTATGGCGTAGGCGAAAATCATACGCCGTGTAAACAGATACCTTGTCCACTTTTTTCCCACGTCTCTCACCTCCGTCTAATCTCTCTCGGGAAACGGCATTTTGTCTGCCGACGACGCATATTTCGACGGCGTGACGCCCGTCTGCGCCTTGAAGAAGCGTATAAAGCTGTTGCGGTTCGAGTATCCGCACATATTGGCGGTCTCGCTGACGCTCTTGCCCGACGATAAAAGCCGCTTGCCCTTTATCAGGCGCACACAGTCGATGTAGTCGCCGAGAGTCTCACGTGTCAGAAGCTTGAAATCGCTCCTCAGCTTCGCACTGCTCACGAAATATGTCTTCGCCGTCTTTTCGACTATCCCGTGTTCGCCGATGTTGTCGTTTAAGTATTTCATAACGCTGTATATGTAGTCGAGATGCCCCGAACCAGAATATGCGCCGGCAATGCTCTCGGGGGTCGGTTCGGAAAGTGAGTGCGACCCTGCGACAAAGCGTGCCGAGCTTTTTATCTCACGGAGTATAAGGACAAGCAGAAGCTTTCTCTTTTCCTCGTCGTACTTCTCATCCTCGAGATTTTTGCAGTATACGTATATTTTTTCGACGCTCTCTTCGTCGAGCGAAAGCGTTATCACACCGGGACGGAACAGCGTCTGCGGACGCACATCGTTTTCGAGGTAACGCTCGATGTAGTTCTCGAAAAAGTTGATGTTGTACCTCTCGAAAGGACCGTCGGAGGTGCTGTTTGCCCAGTGGAGCGCAAACGGACGGTAGATGACCACGCACGGACCGCTGCATTCGGCACTGTCGCCGTCGCTCACGACTCTCATGTCGCACTTGCGGCATATCTTTATCTCCCAGTGATCGTGAAAATGAAACTCATCCATTCTCCAGCCGGGCGTGTCGTAGTAGTTTATCATTATGCTGTCCGTGTAGCTGTAAAATGCGTTCTGCAATGCAAAACCTCCCTTGCGGTGCCGAAAACACCGAAATTCGACATTTACACTCTCATTTTACCACGATTTCTTTTCCCATTCAAGACTTTTTGTTTAAAAAAGATGTATTTTTGACGTAAACTGCGGAAAATCGGCGCAAAAGTTAACGATAATAAAATATTTGTAAAAACTCTTGACAAAGAAGAAATATTGTGGTATACTGTATTCTCGTGGAAGGCTGGTGCCTTTCTCCTTACTCCGTGCAAATGTACGGGGTCATATGTCCAGAAGGAGGTGTAAATAATGGAAAAACTCATTGCAAAGTACGAAACTCTTTTCATTATCAGCCCTGAACTCAGCGAGGACGCAACAAAGGCTCTCGTAGAGAAGTTTACAGGACTTATAACTGAAAACGGCGGCGCAGTTGACAGTGTCAACGAATGGGGCAAGAGAAGACTCGCATACCCTATCAACGATCTCACCGAGGGCTACTATGTGCTTGTAAACTTTACAGCGGCGCATGAAGTTCCCGCAGAGCTTGACCGTGTGTTCAACATTACCGACGGTATTCTTCGTTCCATTATCGTTGCTCTCGAAGACTGAGGAACGGTTTTGAAATGAAAACACGGGAGGATCTAAAATGGCAAGCTTTAACAAGGTAATTTTGATCGGAAACCTCGTGGCGGATCCCGAGCTTAAGAAGACGCCGAACGATGTCTCGGTGGTGAGCGTAAGACTCGCAGTATCGAGAAAGTACAGGGCGGCTGACGGTACAACGCCGACGGACTTTATCGACGTTGTCTGCTGGAGAAGCACGGCGGAATTTGTTGCGAAGTATTTCACAAAGGGAAGTCCGATGCTCGTCTGCGGCTCGCTGCAGCAGAGAAGCTGGACCGATCAGAACGGTGCAAAGCGTTATACCGTCGAAGTAGTGGCGGACGAAGTAAGCTTTGTTGAGCGTAAATCGCAGAATCAGGGTTCCGGAAGGGACAGCGGCGTTTATTACGGTGAGCCTCCGGCGGCACCGGGAATGGGTGCTCAGGGTTCGGCGAATGCGGCTCCGGCGGCAAACTTTGAAGACGTTCCCACCGAGGACGATTTGCCATTCTGATCTGCGGCCCGACAGCGCAGTCATCATTCGTAATATTGTCAAAAGGAGGTAAATTCCATGGATGCTCAGAAGCAGTTCAGAACTCGCAAGAAGAAGAAGGTTTGCACATTCTGTGCAGATAAGATAGAGCATATCGATTACAAGGACGTCGCAAGACTCCGCAAGTGTGTTTCCGAGAGAGCTAAGATTCTCCCTCGCAGAATAACCGGTACTTGCGCAAAGCACCAGAGACAGCTTACAATAGCTATCAAGAGAGCAAGACACATTGCGATCATGCCCTATATCAGCGACTGATTGAATTTTACGGGAGGGTCGAAAGGCTCCTCCCGAGCTTAAAGGAATGTGGTTAGTTTAAACTAACTTAAACGCGCCGTTGCGAAAAACTAAAATGTGCGTGAAAGGCAGCCGCAAGACTCCGCAAGTGCGTTTCCGAGAGAGCAAAGATTCTCCCTCGCAGAATTAAGAGGTACTGCGTACCTGCACTTTCGCAAAGCACTCAGGTTGCCGCAAACGGTGACAGCTTGAAGCTCTCAAGACACGTTGCAATCTCAGCGACCGGTTGAATTTTACGGGAGGGTCGAAAGGCTTCTCCCGAGTTCAAAGAGAAATAGTTAGGCGGGGCTAACTAAACGTCGAATGACCTAAGCGTGCTTTTTGTATAACGGTCACTTGCGCCGATACATTCGGGAGGATCGAAAGAATTCTCCCTGAATTTTAAGAGCGGGGTTAGTTAAAACTAACTACACGTGTACAAATAATCAATGTCAAAGGTGCTGTCCGATTCGGAGCGGCACTGAATAAAAGCTATGAGTTAGTCAAAACTAACTTGTATAAGACGGAAAAACAGGAAACAATAATTTTAAATGTCAATAAAGGAGGCATAAAAATGAGTGTGGTAATAGTGGGTGGAAACGAATGCATGATAAGGAGGTACAAGGACGCCTGCCTTGAATACGGGTGCAGCAGTGTGAAAGTCTTTGCGAAGCCGGAGACTTCTCTTCGTGACAAGATAGGAAATCCGGACCTTTTGGTGTTGTTTACCGGCACTATGTCACACAAAATGGTAAACAGCGCACTCGGCGCAAACAAGGACAGCACAACGAAAATCGCACGCTGCCGGTCAAGCTCTA
>CAKSCN010000149.1 GCA_934444485.1 uncultured Eubacteriales bacterium
CTCCTTGATATACCGTAGGGCGAGTGAACGCAGACTACGCTAGCGTAATCTCACGCCGCAAGAACCAAACGCAAGGTTATGTATATCGCACCGTAGAAAAGCGGCAAACGGTAAGCACCATTTAAATATTGAAGAAAAGCGAAGCTTTTCAACGTCAATTCTCCATTCTCCACTTTCCATTTTCAATTTCAAAGTTTCGCTTTTCCTCCCGATTCTCAATTTATAATAGTGTATTCTCTCCGAATTAACAATAAAGTATAGAAATATCCCTCCGCATGATATATAATGTAGAAGTAAAATTGTACTTTTGAGAAAGGACGTTTTTGCGATGGATAAGAACAAATACGAGGCGATAAGGCTGCGCATGGAACGGTGTGCGGAGGCGTTGAGACGCAACAATTTCGCCGCCGAGTGTGTTGACAGCAAAGAGGAAGCTCTCGAGCTTGTCGAGGAACTCATACCTGACGGTGCGACGGTCGCTGTCGGCGGTTCGGTCACGCTCTCCGAGGTCGGCGTGCTTGAGCTTCTTTCGTCGGGACGCTTCAACTATCTTGACCGCTACGCTCCGGGGCTTACTCCCGAAGAACGCCGTGAGGTTTTCGTGAAGTCGTTCGGCAGTGATTTTTACCTTTGCTCGGCAAATGCCGTGACCGAAAACGGCGAGCTTTACAATGTTGACGGCACGGGAAACAGAGTCGCCGCAATGCTGTTCGGACCGGAGAAGGTCATCGTAATTGCAGGCTGCAACAAGCTTGTGAAGGATCTCGACGCCGCAGATGAGCGTGTTAAGGCGATTGCCGCTCCGGCGAATGCGATAAGGCTTGACAGGAACACTCCGTGTACGAAAACCGGCCGCTGTGCGGACTGCCGTTCAGAGGGCAGAATCTGCGCAAACAAGGTCGTTTTCACCCGTCAGACCATGCCCGGCAGGATAACGGTAATTCTTGTTGCCGAAGAGCTGGGATATTGAGAGACGGCGTTCACAACATCGAAACGGAGACATTCACTTGAAATTCAACATTGTGCTTTTAGAGCCCGAGATACCGCAGAACACGGGCAACATATCACGCACCTGTGCGGCTACCGGGACGTCGCTTCATCTTATCGAGCCGTTCGGCTTCACGATAACCGACGCAAAGCTGAAGCGTGCCGGACTTGACTACTGGCAGTATCTCGACATTCACTATTACAAAAACATTGAAGATTTTTACGAAAAGAATGCGGGCGGCGAGTTTTTCTACTTCTCAACGAAAGCACCGAGGGCGTACACCGAGGTGAAGTATCCCGACAACGCCTACCTTATTTTCGGCAAGGAGTCGGCAGGCATTCCGGAGGACATTCTCGAAAAGAACCTTGACCGTTGTGTGCGTATACCGATGCTCCCGGGTTTGCGGAGTCTCAATCTCTCAAATTCGGCGGCGATTGCCGTGTATGAAGCTCTCCGTCAGCGGAACTTCTCAGGTCTCGAGGACTCCGGCAAATTCGGCTCGCTCTGATCGCCGGGAGGGACGGTGGTGTTCTTTCTTGAAAGAAAGAACCAAAGAACTTTATCCTATAGTAATTTGGAGGCTGACTCGCACGACATCGGCAAGGACTCCGTCGTGAAATGAGGCAAAACCGTGCATATCTGAGGGCGTACCGTTCAACCTCGACGAAGTCTCGGTCGAATGTGCGGTTGGTATCAGGCTTTGCGGGGACAGTAATTTCTACCTTCTCAAAATTTGTACCTCACTTCGTTCGACGACAAATTACGGAAAGATGAGCTTTTGGGGCGGTGCGAGGCTCGTGGTTTGTGCTTGCTTATGGGGAATTCGGCGAAAATGAAGCTTTCTTGAGAGTGCGAAGCTTGAGATTAGCACTTCCTCTCGGGTGTAGTAATGGAGGTAGCGAAGCATGAGTTGACCGTGTCAACTCCGGAGGCATCCCCTGTGTAACCGGTTGCAAAGCAACCTCTGGAGCTGTCACGACGAAGTCGTCGGACTGAGGGACTGTCGGACAAGCACTCTCTCAAGGGAAATTCGGCGAAAATCATGCTTTCCTGAAAGTGTGAAGCTCGAGATTCGCACTTTCTCAATGGTACTTTGTAGGGACACACAGGATGCGAAGCATCTGTGTAGATTGCTCGTTCCGCATGAACCAAACGCAAGGTTATGTATATCGCACCGTAGAAAACCGACAAACGGTAAGCACCACATAACTATTGAAGAAAAGCGAAGCTTTTCAACCCCAATTCTCCATTCTCCACTCTCCACTCTCAATTTCAAAGCGACTTCAGGAGCTTTTCCGCCCCAATTCTCCATTCTCCACTCTCCACTCTCAATTTCAAAGCGACTTCAGGAGCTTTTCAACCCTAATTCTCAATTTTTATCAATCGCCGATATTATCATTTTTTTGCATATTATTATTTTTTTGGAGGAAAAAACATGAAACTCGGAATTTGTGCAGGACTCAAAGATTTTGACAAAATAAAGGCGGCAAAGGACGCCGGATTCGACTACATCGAGACCAACTTCTCGGCTTTTGCCAATGCGTCTGACGAGGACAGAGCGGCGTTCGTCGAGTGCCTTCGCAAAAATGACATCAAGTGCGAGGCGATGAACTGCTTTATCGGTCTCAAGGTCGTCGGAAACGAATTCGACGAAAAGGCGGTAAAGGAATACATCGACCGTGCGTTTGACGTTTGCAGCAAGTACACAGACTTTGAAGTGGTCGTTTTCGGCTCGGGCGGAGCGAGAAAGGTTCCCGAGGGCTTCGACAAAGCAAAGGCAATGGAGCAGTTCGAGTACGTCTGCCGTGAGTTTGTCGAGCCTGCCTGCGCAAAGCACGGTAAATATACCGCAATAGAGAACCTCAACAAGGGCGAGACCAACATTCTGAACACCGACGCCGAGATAAACGCTCTTGTCAATAAGATGGGACTTCCCCACGTTAAGCTCCTCTCCGACAACTACCACATGGCACGTGAGGATGAGCCTTACGACGTTATCAGAACCTTCGGAAAGAACCTCGTACACGCACACATCGCAAACCCCGAGGGACGTCTCTTCCCTCAGCCCGAGGACAAGCACGACTACGCTCCGTTCTTCGACGCAATGAAAGCGATAGGCTACGACAAACGTGTGTCTGTCGAGGCTGAAGCACCCAAGGATATACCGCTTGAGGAAGCGATGAAGAAGAGCGTGGAATGCTTGAGACAGTACATCTGAGCCGCAGTCCCCGAGATGTCGGAAAAGAAGAAAAGCGAGGTGAAATATTTGCCGCAGAGTATAAAGATAGGCTGCACGGCGACGCTCCGTGACTTTGAAAAAATACACTGGATTGCCGAGGCGGACTACGACTATATCGAAACCAACCTTTCGATGCTCACCGAGGCTTCGGAAAAAGAGACCGCCGCCTTTGCCGCAGAGCTTGAACGGGCCGGTATTCCGTGCCTTGCCGCAAACTTCCTTTTTCCGCCGTCCCACAGTATGCGCCTTACAGGTCCGATAATCAACGGAAGCCTTGTCGCCGACTACCTTGAGCGTGCGTTTTCGAGAGCGGAAAAGGTCGGTATAAAGACGGTATCGTTCGGTGCCGGGAGCGCACGCAGAGTCCCGGACGGATTTCCCCCGGAGGAGGCTCTCGAGCAGCTGCGTGACCTTTGCGTTCAGTACATAGCGCCGGCGGCGGAGAAGTACGGCATCACCGTTGCGGTCGAGAACATAAACGAAAACGAGACAAACATCCTCTGCCGTGTCGCCGAGGTCAGCGATTTCGTTGACAGCATCGGCAGTGACCGTATACGTGCGCTTTGCTCGAACTACCACATGGTTCTCGAGGGCGAGGACTACTCCGTAATCCGCAAAATCGGGCGCAATATCGCTCACGTCCACGTCGCAAGCCCCACGAAACGCTCTTATCCCACGGTGAACGACCCCCACGACTACTCCGAGTTTTTCGATTCGCTTGCAAGCGTCGGCTACGGCGGAGGAATAACAGTTGAGGTGGGCGTCCCGGACGACGAGAACACGGAGGAGAATATCTATGCGTCGTCGATTTTTCTGCGGACGGTGATATGACGTTCAAGACACGCTTTTTTGGTGAAAGTGCTATAAAAGCATGGGGCAAAATTGACATTTCTCACAAACTTATGATTTGTGCTTGACACGTTAAAGTTTTTGTTGTACAATATAATATAATTGTTATTTTATCCATTTTTGGGAGGAAGCTATCAAATGAAAATCAAACGGCTGTTATCCTTTGCTCTCGCCTCGCTTATGATCGTCGGCGCAGCATTCACAACGGGGTGTCAGAAAACAGAAGAAGAGGTTGACGAGGACACAAGCTCGAAAAAGACCGTAACCCTCAATATGTTCATCATAACCGAAGAGGGCACGACAGAAGAGGCGGCGAAAGACGTTCAGCTTGCGATAAACGAAATTACGCTGTCCAAGTATAAGACAAAGATCAAGATTAACTACCTCACCGAGGACGAGTATTGGGATGCGGTCGATAAAGCGGAAGCCGAGACGATAGCTTTCCAGAACTCCCCCAAGGCGGCTGAACTTATCGCAGAGTCCGAAGCAGAGGAAAAGGCGGACAAGGCAAAGGCAAACTCCGACGGTGAGGACGGCAAGACCTCCGACAAGAAAACCGATGGCGAGGAGCTTACCGACGAGGAGGAAATGGCGAACCTCGATATGGAGTACGACGCACTTCACGAGCAGGGCGACATTCTTCTCGAGAATCCGCAGATCGATATCGTTCTCGTAAACAGCTACGACAAGTACATCGAGCTTATCGACGACGGAAGACTCGCTCCTCTCGACACGTATCTCTCTCTCGACAGCAAGATACTTTCGTCCTACATCTACCCGGCATTCCTCGAAGCCGCAAAGATAAACGGCGCAACCTACGGTATTCCCGTAAACGGTCCTATCGGTTCGGTTGAGTACATAATCTTCAATAAAGAGCTTCTCGACAAGTACGGCTACAAAGCTGAGGATATGACCACCCTCGAGGCTCTCGAGCCTTACCTCAACACCATAAAGGCAAACGAACCCGGCGTAATTCCGCTCGGCGGCGCAGGTATGCACCTCGGTTACGACGCATACGGCTCCGAGTACGGCACAACGGGTATCCCGGCGTCCGACGGAATCATTTCCGAAGAGATTATTTCCGTTTACGACCAGCCCGACGTTAAGGCTCATTATCAGAAGATAAACGAGTACCAGAAGAGAGGTCTTCTCGTTTCCGACGACGCTGCAAAAGAGGGTAAAACCGTTGCCGTCGATTTCAGAAAGGGCAACACCGCAAGCATCGCAAAGTGGGAAGAAGAGGACGGCTGTGAGTACGATTACGTAACTTACAGAGCGCCTGCCGCAAACAACGACGACCTTCTCGGTTCCGTGTTCGCAATAAGCGCATACTCCCTCAACAAAGAGCGTGCGATGGAAATGATAAAGCTCTTCAACATCAACTCCCGGCTTGCAAACCTTCTCCAGTGGGGTATTGAGGGTACGAACTATGAGCTCAACTCCGAAAAGGGCGGCATAGACCTTCTCAGAACCGATTATCAGATGAATACCAAGTACACAGGCAACCGTTACATAAAGTACAGACTTTCCTCCGAACCCGATATGCTCGAGGCATGGAAGGCACAGAACCTCGGAGTGAAGCTCAGCGCATTCTACGGCTACTCCTTCAACTTCCCGGCAACCGTCGAGGGAGACACCAAGGACGCATATGCGCAGAATGTCATCACAAGCTCCGGCAAGATAGCAGAGGAAAACCTTGCAACGCTCCTCACCGGCGAAGGCAACTTCGATACGCAGTGGTCGGCGTTCATGAGAAAGATAAACAGCGCATACAGAGGACGTGTTTACGACGTTCAGCTCGAGACCAAGCTCA
>CAKSCN010000150.1 GCA_934444485.1 uncultured Eubacteriales bacterium
CGTTGAACCCCACAAGCACATTTATTTCCGGGCAGCTCCTTATCAGCTCGAGAGCGCCGGTCACTGCGCTTTGCCTGTTGTTATTCACACTGACCTCCGAAACGATTTCCGCATTCGGAAGCTCCGAGACCGCCTCCTTAAAACCGTTCACACGGCTTCTTATATTTTCCGTTTCGGCATTGCAGGTGACAAGACCTATGCGCATTTTCCCGCCGTGCGCTTTATCGGGATTGAAAAGCTCCGCCGACGCACTTGCGGCAAGCTTTCCGGCGGCAACGTTGTCGGTTCCTATGAACATATCGACAAGTCCCGTGTCAACACCGCTGTCTATAGCGACGACCCGAAGCCCATTTCTCACCGCCTCTTCGACGTATTTCGCACTTCTTTCCTCGTCGATTGCCGACAGCACAACGGCGTCGTATTTTTCCTCCACCGCCTTTTCTATCATGGAGTTTTGCGTCATGTAATCCTCTTCGTTTGCCGGTCCCTCAAACGTAACCGAAACATTGTACTCGGTCGAAGCCGAACTCACGCCCTCCTTGACGCTGTGCCAAAAGTCAGAGTCAACCGACTTCACAATGACCGCCACACGCTTGCCCGTTTCGCCGGCGTTTTCCCTCTCGGAGCATCCCGAAAAAAGAGTGACCATAAGCGTCAAAGCGCAGAATGCGGCAATTACCGCTTTAATGTATCTCATGCTCCGCCTCCTTGTCTATCTTGGGTATTCTCACCGTAACCGTCGTTCCGACGTCAAGCTCGCTTTCTATCGACAGACCGTACTTTTCGCCGAAGTATATTGCAAGACGGTCGTTCACGTTCTTTACGCCTATTCCCTGAGAATCGCTCTTCTCCTTTCGGAGAATCTTCCTACACTGCTCCTCGGTCATTCCGACGCCGTTGTCGGCCACCTTGATTATTATGTCGTTTTCGTCGTCCTCTGCGGTTCTCACCGTAACTTTAATCTCACCCTCGTCAACCATGCGGTCAATTCCGTGATATATGGCGTTCTCGAGAAGAGGCTGAATCGTTATCTTGTTGCAAAGGCAGTTTTCAAGACCCGGTTCGACATCGAAGCTGTAGGAAAACTGGTTCTTATAGCGGAAGCTCTGTATGAGAAGGTAGCTTTCGGCGTGCTTTACCTCATCGCTTATCGGGATGAGTTCCTTTCCTCGGCTTATGCTTATGCGGAAGAGCTTCGCAAGTGCGCCGACCATTTTCACAGCGTCCTCCGTGTTTCCCTGCTCGCACATCCACTGAATGGAATCGAGGGTATTGTAGAGAAAGTGAGGGTTGATCTGCGCCTGAAGCGCACGAAGCTCGGTTTTGCGCAGAGCCGTTTCCTCTCGGCGCACGTCCTCCATGAGCGTCATTATGCGGTGAGCCATGTGAGAGAACGACTCATTCAGCGCCTGAAGCTCCGCAACTCCGGCGTTGTTTATGTCGCCTATGCTGTCCGCTCTTTTTTCAAAGTCCCGCATTGCGGCAATAAGCTCGTTTACGGGAGTGCTTACCGTCACTGAAAAGAGTACCAGCACAATTACCGATATCGCCGCACAGCAGGCAAGCGACACAAAGAGTCCGTTTATGACCTGCGTCCGCCTCTCGACGGCAAGCTCATCGGTGAAATTCACGCCGACCGTTTTCCAGCGACCGTCGTCGGTCGAAGCTATCGTGTATATCACGTCTCCCTTTACGTGTACTCCGTCGCTCATGAGTGCCGCAGAGGTATTCTCGGTTTTGAGTCCCGAGTAAAGAAGCTGCTGCTTCGGATGGTATATTATGTTTCCCTCGGGGTCGGCTATATAGCAGTAGCCGTGACGTCCGACGCCGACGTGATCGATGTACTTCGCTATTTCCGAGAAACGAAAATCAACTGCGATATAAACATTTTCGCCGAAAAGTCCGCCGCAGTATTTTTCCGTCACCGTGACGACCCACGGATATACGCCCTCAAACATAAACTGAACGTGCGGCTTTGAAACGGAAAACTCTCCGTCGGCAACGGGTGTTACGGATTCTGCAAAGCTTATATCATTCAGAGCCTCCTTCATCGAAAGCTCGCCGCTCACGCACATCAAAAGCTCGCCGCCGCTGCCGTAAACCGAGATTGCGTAAATATCGCTGCGAAGGTTGGTGTAGAGTCTTGCGTAGTCCGTGAATTTTTCGACGGTGTCACACTCGGACGCCATTTCTCCGACGCTTTCGACATCGCTCTTCATGGACTCAAGGTAATTATTAACCGCAAGCGTCGTCTGCCTTACCGATTGCTCGGAGCTTACTCTCGCATCACGAAACAGAGCGTCGCCGTAAACAGACGTGAACAGCGTTATGCATATGCCGGCGGCGGAAAGTATAGCCACCGCAACAAGCGCTATTGTCAGTGTTGAAAGCCGCACACCGCCGTGCGCACCGGCATTCGCTTTTTTCTTCACGGTCATGGTCGCCTCCTTTGCTTACATATCGGTTTTGTTCGCACCTCTTACCTTGTTGGGCGACTCTCCGTAGAACTTCTTGAAGCAGTAGCTGAAATAATGCTGGTCGCTGTAGCCGCACTTCTCGGCAATTTCGAGAACCTTCATCGTCGAGCACACAAGCATATCGTATGCCGCCTTCATCCTGCGCTCGGTGAGAAGCGTTATGAAGTTTTTCTTCTTCTCTTTTTTGATAAGAGTGCTTAAGTAGTTCGGACTGACGGCAAGCTCCGCACTTATCCCGGTAAGCGACAGAGTTTCGTCGCCGTATCTTGCGTCGATTATCTGCATCGCCTTGTCGCAAAGCACCTCCGACTCACGTCTCTGCGACTGCGTAATAATGCTCTTTGCCGCACGGCAGAAATCGATAAGCTCGTTTCGCATACCGCTCTCGCTGCTGTATGAGGTGATCCTCGCAAAAATCGGGTTCGACTCAACAAGCCGTGAAAGCTCCGCTTTATCCGAGGCGTTGCTCACAACACGGCAGACGCTTGCGATTATCTGAACCACAAGAAGGTTTGCGTTCTCGGGGGTATTGTTCTCGTAAAGTTCGTTTATGAAGTCGGTGAGATTTTCGCCGTCGCCGACCTTGAGCAGCTGTTCAAGCTTCATGACCGTCTTTTCGACGTACTCAAACTCAAACTCACCGTCACGCTCCTGGTCTGCGATAAAACGCACCTCACCCGCACCGTCCGAGGTGTATCGTCTTGCGGTTATCGCCTGAAAGTACGCCGACGCACAGTGCGAAAGTCCCGAAAACTCACGGCTTACTCCGACCGTGCAGGTCTCATTCAAGAGTCGCTTTGCACTCTGGACAAGCTCTCTGAGAGGAAGCTCAAGCGAAGCGGAGAACGGTTCTCCCTCCGGGACTGCGACGAGTGTCACCGCTCTGCCGTAGGATATAAAGGTCTCACAGCAAAGGTAGCGGCGAATGACGTTGTTTATGAACTCTGCGTGGTCCGACTCGGCAGTAATGCGGTTCTCGCCGTCGGCATTCTTGAATTTGGACACAAGCACGCCGTAGCGGCAATGCGGCTTATCTATTATGCCGAGCTCGAGAGCTTTGTTTTCAAGTTCAACGTCGTCAAGCTGTTTTTCGCCGCCTCCGAGCATAAGCGGCATAAGGAATTCCGCCGCCGTGAGCTTGCGAAGCTCATTTACGGTGTCGTTCTTTTCTCCTCCGACCGTGACGGCTATGCGCTCGTCCATTCTGCGGTGAATCTTATATAACTCCTCGGTAAGCTCGGAGGAGGATATCGGCTTAAGAAGATAGCTTATTATGTTGTAGTTTATTGCGGTGCGTGCATACTCGAAGCTGTCGTATCCGCTGAGTATGACTATCTGCGTCGCCGGTCGAAGCTCCCTTACCTTTGCGGCAAGCTCAAGTCCCGAAATCATCGGCATTTTGATGTCCGTCATGATAAGGTCCGGCTCGAGCGTCTCAACAAGGTCGAGTGCCTCCGCTCCGTTTTCCGCTTCGCCTATTACTTCAAATCCTGCCGCCTCCCAGTCCACTCTCTCCACTATGGCACGGCGCTGATTCTGTTCGTCTTCAACCACAAGGACGGTATACTTCATTGCGTTGTGACCTCCGAAATTTATGTACACATCTATTGTAACACAATCCCGGCAAAAAATCAACCGTCAAAGTGCAAAAATTTGCCCGCTCTCCGTGCGTATGACAGGACGCTCAGCGAAGAACGGGCATATGGGGATGTGAAAAAGGTATTGGCTTATTGTTTTGCGCTCCAGCCGGCGTACAGCGTCATGCTGCCCGTAACGGTATCGGTCTCAATATTCCACGGCACGCTGTGCGCACTGTCGGCATACCAGCCCGTGAAAACCGACCCCTCTTTTACGGGTATGCCGGGATCGGGGACAGTCTCGGAGTGCATGACCTTGACGCTCTCGATGTGCGAGCCGCCGTCGGTGTCGAAGCTTACGGTAAATCCGCCGTGCTTTACAATGAACACGCTCACCGCAACAAGGACAAGCACGCTCACCGCAACGAGGATATTCGCACTGCGCACCGACATATTCACCTTTGAGTAGAGTCCGCCGTGACGGCCGTCGCTGTTCATAGAGTCATTTCCTTTCGGCTTGGAATTACTTTCTTGCAAGGTACTTGCGCATATCTATGGCGCACGCAACGAGGATTATGAGGCCCTTTATGACGTAAAGCATATTTGCGTCAACGGAGAGGAAGTTAAGTCCTGCGAAGATAATCTGAAGAAGAAGCACGCCTATGACAATGCCGCTTATCTTACCGGTACCGCCTACAAACGATACACCGCCGATTACGCACGCCGCAATGGCGTCACTTTCGTAGTTAAGACCTGTATTGGCCGAGCAGGAGGCGATTCTCGCGCCCTCGATGAAGCCCGTGATGCCGTACATAACGCCGGCGAGGACGAATACGAGAACTATTGTCCAAAATACGTTTACGCCCGATACGTTTGCCGCTTCTTCGTTGGAGCCTACGGCGAACATATTCTTTCCGAATTTTGTCTTATTCCAGATAACCCACATAATAGCCGTGAGGATAATCGAATAGAGTACGTACTTCGGAACCTTGACTCCGTTTATCGAGAAAAGAGTACCTGTGACAAACTCCTTGTAGGATTCATCGAGACCGGAAAGAGTCTGACCGTTGTTCGTGCCTATCATGAGGTACATGAGGACAAGACCGAAGGTAATAAGCTGAGTGGAAAGGGTTACGATAAACGGATGAAGCTTAAACTTCGCAACGAAGAAACCGTTTACGAGACCCAGAATCGCACCGACCGCCATAACTGCGAGAAGCACAAGCCAGAGCGGCATTACCGCAAGGTTCGGGAACATCTTGTTGGCGTAGCCTGTAATCTGAAGGAGAGACGCCGCAATACAAGCGGTAAGTCCGACGCAGCGTCCGGCTGAAATATCGGTACCGGTGAGTACGATGGCACCCGCTATACCGAGAGCTATGGGAAGCTTTGCCGCTGTAAGCGATATGATGTTTACTATCGACGACAGACCCAAGAACGCCGGGACTCTTGCCGTGATGTAGATGACAGCGATGAAAATGATGATGTACATCGCATTGTTGAAAATGAGGTCGGTTATCTTTCTTCTTTTGTCGGCGCCGGACAGCTCACGAAAATCGGCTATGCGTCCGGATATGCCTTTTCTTTCTTTTACGTTAATTTCAGCCATATGTCAATTCCCCTAACCATTACATATTTTGAACGATGCCTGCCGTGCGGCTTATGCAAACTTTGCGGCAAGAGCCATTATTTCTTCCTGAGTCGTATTCTTTGCGTCAACCTCGCCCGAGAGCTTTCCGCCGGACATTACGAGTATTCGGTCGCACACGCCGAGAAGCTCCGGCATCTCCGACGACACCATAATGACCGTCTTTCCCT
>CAKSCN010000151.1 GCA_934444485.1 uncultured Eubacteriales bacterium
CTGCGGCGTGAGATAAACCCACGCCCTACAAAATACCATAGAGCGTGGGTGTAATCCTTAAAATTTCCCCCTGCAAAACGAAGTTCTGCACGCTGAACGAAGTTCTGCGTTTTAAAGTTCTTTTGGTACTTTTCTTTCAAGAAAAGTACACCCCGTAAACTCCCGTAAAGCCTCCGTAAGCTCCCATAAGCCCTCGTCAGAACATAGAGATTTGGTTTGTTTCGGAGAGGGTATCGAGGACGCCGTTGGCACGGAGGATATCGAGTACGCCTCGTGAGAGCTGGGCACGGGTACGCAGATCCTCGACCGAGAGGAACTTACCGTCGGCGGCGGAATCTTCTATGCTCTGCGCCGCAACGTCGCCAAGACCTCCGAGCGAGGAGAACGGCATACGTATCGCTCCGTCCTCAGGGAGGAACGCAAACGCCTTTGAACGGTAAAGGTCAACCGGCAGGAACTGTATCTTTCTCGCACACGCTTCGTTTACAAGCTGGAGAGTTGATAAAAGCTCCGCTTCTTTCTGCGACGCATCGCGTCCTTTTTCCTCTATCTCCTTCATCGTCTGCTCGATGAACTTCTTGCCCTTGCCGACTACCTCTGCGTCAAAGCCGCCGGGCGCTACCGTGAGAAACGCCGAGTAAAACTCAAGCGGCATGTGTACCTTCATCCACCCAAGCCTCAGCGACGATATTACGTATGCCGCCGCATGAGCCTTCGGGAACATATACTTTATCTTCTTGCACGAGTCTATGTACCACTGCGGCACATCGTGCGCAAGCATAGCCTCTTCGTATTCCGGCTTCAGTCCCCGTCCCTTTCGCACGTCCTCCATTATCTTGAACGACATACTTCTGTCGAGGTTGTGGTAAATGAGGTAAACCATGATGCTGTCTCTCGTTCCGATAACGTCGGATATCGTGCAGACGCCGTTCTTGATAAGCTCTTGGGCGTTGCCGAGCCATACGTCCGTGCCGTGGGAAAGTCCCGATATCTGCAAAAGGTCGGTGAAATTCTTCGGCTTCGAGTCAACAAGCATCTGACGCACAAACTTCGTGCCGAACTCCGGCAGTCCGAACGTGCCGACCTCGCTCCCTATGTCCTCAGGCTTTACGCCGAGCGACTTCGTCGAGAGAAACAGCTCCATTACGTCCGGGTCGGAAAGCGGTATATCGAGAATGTTCAGCTTGCCGTACTTCTCCATCATGCGGTATTTCGTCGGCACATCGTGTCCGAGAAGGTCAAGCTTAAGTATCGTGTCGTGCAGATACTCAAACGCAAAGTGCGTCGTCACCGTGCCGCTCTTTACATCGTCCGCAGGGTGCTGTACCGGCGTGAAATCGTATACCGAATATTCCTTCGGCACAACTATGATTCCGCCCGGGTGCTGTCCCGTTGTCCTCTTGACGCCCTCGCACCCCTTTGACAGTCTCGTTTCTTCCGCCTTGTTCAGCACTATTCCCTTTTCCTCACAGTACTTTTTTACGAAGCCGTATGCCGTTTTTTCCGCAAGCGTACCGAGAGTTCCGGCACGGAAAACGTGTCCCTCTCCGAAAAGCACCTCGGTGTACTTGTGCGCTTCGCCCTGAACGTCGCCGGAAAAGTTGAGGTCGATATCCGGGGACTTGTCGCCGTTGAAGCCGAGAAACGTCTCGAAAGGTATGTCGTGACCGTCGTGCTTCATCGGTATGCCGCAGTTGGGACAGTTCTTCTCCGGAAGGTCAAAGCCCGAGCCGACCGAACCGTCGTTTATAAACTCGGAGTGCTTGCACTTTTCACAGCGGTAGTGCGGCGGCAGAGGATTTACCTCCGTGATACCTCCCATCGTCGCCGCAAAGGACGAGCCGACAGAGCCTCTCGAGCCGACCTGATATCCTCTGTCCTCACTGAACTTTATAAGTCTTCTCGCTATGACGTAAAGCGGCGCAAAGCCGTTCTTGATGATTGAGGTAAGCTCCTTTTTCAGACGCTCCTCAACTATCGTCGGAAGCGGATCGCCGTACATACTCTTCGCCTTTGTGTAGCAGTCGTGCGACAGCTCCTCCTCAGCACCCTCCATACTCGGCGGATAGTTGCCCTTGGGTATCGGACGCACCTCTTCTATCATGTCGGCAATGAGCCGTGTATTGGTAACGACAACCTCGTATGCCTTCTCCTCGCCGAGATACGCAAATTCTTCAAGCATCTCCTCGGTCGTGCGCATATAAAGCGGAATGTGCTTATCGGCGTCGGGCATCTTCTTCGCCGCAAGGAGTATCTGACGGTATATCTCGTCCTCGGGATTTATGAAGTGTACGTCTCCCGTTGCAACGACAGGCTTTCCCAGCTCCTCGCCGAGAGAAATTATCTTGCGGTTTATGTCGTGAAGAGCCTCGTTGTCCGCAAGCGTGCCGCCCGCAATGAGAAAGGCGTTGTTGCCGTCGGGCTGAATTTCGAGGTAGTCGTAGTACGACGCTATCTCTTTTACCTCGCTCTCCGGCTTTCCCTCGAGTATTGCACGGAAAAGCTCACCCGCCTCGCAGGCAGAGCCGATTATAAGTCCCTCTCGGTACTGCGTGAGTACGGTTTTCGGGATTCTCGGAAAACGCTGATAAAAGTCAAGGTATGACTGCGACACCATGCGGTAGAGGTTTTTGAGTCCCACAAGGTTCTTTACAAGAATTATCTGGTGGAAGGTCGGAAGCTTTTTCGGGTCGGTCTTCTGCGCCATTACTCCCACTGTCTCGGACACCGAGAAAAGTCCCTCGGAGGCAAGCTTCTCAATCATTTTGCCGAATATGAGCGCAAGCATATGAGCGTCGTCGCTTGCTCTGTGGTGGTTGAAGTCTCCGAGGTCGAAGTACTTTGCGACAGCGTCGAGCTTATGACTCTTGAGGTCGGCGTTTACGTAGCGTGACACCGCAACAGTGTCGATGTAGGTCGGAGAAAACGGAATGTGAAGCTTCTCGGCAAAGTTCCGCAGGAAGCCGACGTCGAACGACGCGTTGTGCGCCACGAGTATTGCGTCCTTCGCATATTCGAGAAACATCGGAAGCGCTTTATCGACAGTCGGCGCATCCTTTACCATGTCGTCCGTGATTCCCGTTATCTCGGTTATCTTCTCGGGTATCGGCATTTCGGGATTGACGAAGGTGTTGAACGTGTCGTAAATCTTGCCGCCCCGGTACTTCACCGCACCTATTTCCGTAATGCCGCAGGTACGTATGGACGTTCCCGTCGTTTCAAGGTCGAACACGACAAACTCGCTCTCGGCGAACGAAGCGTCCTTTTCGCCGTAAACGGCACGTGCGGTGTCGTCCACAAAATACGCCTCGATACCGTATATTACCTTGACGTCGCCCATCTTCTCGGCGGCAAGCATCGTCTGCGGAAACGCCTGAAGATTTCCGTGGTCGGTTATCGCAACCGCCGGCTGTCCCCACGCTTTGACCTGCTTTATGATGTCTTTCGGCTCGCCCGTTGCGTCCATAGACGACATATTCGTGTGAAGATGAAGCTCGACTCTTTTTTCGGGAGCGTTGTCCTTGCGGACTATTTTCTTTACCGCCGCTATGGCGTTGGGTCTCACAACCACGCAGTTGTCGTAATCGTCGTAAGCCGCCTTGCCCGAGAGAGCGACGCACATTCCGTCGGCAAGCTTTGAGTATTCCTCGTCCTGCTCAATATCGTATATGCTCTTGACGACGGCGGAGGAGTCCTTGTCGGTAATGAAAAACGTGAGAAGATACTTCTTTCCGCTTTTCAGGAGCTTCTTTTCAAGGCAGAAAACCTCGCCGCATATCGTAAACTTATTCGAGCCGTCCTTTATCTCACGTATCGGCAGAACGTTGAAATTCTTTATCGTGCCGTGAATGGGTTCGGGTTCGTTTACGTCGAATTTCATTCTGCCCGACGTCACAACGCCCTCGTCGAAGTTGCACTCTGCGGATGCCGCCTCGGATGAAAGAGAGTTCATCTGCTCGATATGCTCGCCCTTTTCGGAGTCACCGCTTCGGTTGCCGTCAGCCGAATGACGCTCACGCTCCGGAGGCGGAGGAATGTACGTAATCGGAGGGGGAGTCGGAGCCATGGCGGCATATTCCTCGTAGGCTATTGAGGTTTTCCCTGAAAAGGTGACGGTGTGATTCTCGCCGAAACAGTCGGAGATTATCCGGGACAGCTTTTCACCGCAGCCTGCCGCAGACAAAAGGGAGAGTCCGCCGTTGCAGAGCTTTATATCTATGACGGCGTTCTCAGTTCCGTCGGTACTTTCAAGGCTCACGCTTGCGACTTCGTCGAAGGTATCGGAGGAAACGATGCTTACGCTGTCACCGCCGTCGCCGACTGCCGCAAATGAGACCTCCGCCCCTGCAAAGAAGCCGTTGCCGAATACGCTGTCACGCTTGAAATACGAAAGTACATCCGCCATTTTGTCGAGAGTAAAGCGAATGCCTGCGTCGGCGTAGGACGGACGTATTCTCACACCTGCGCACTCGTGAGCGGCGGCAATGGCGTTTTCAATCTCGCAGAGCTTGGAGTAAGGCACATATTCCGAAAACTTCACCGTCATATCGACAAGGCGGCGTTCTTTGTCAACACGCACCGAAAAGTCGGTGATGCCGTCGATTACCGCACGCTCATCCGGGGTAGGCGTGTACTTTTTGAATTTGCGCAGAAAAAGCTCGCTCATGATATGTATCCTTTTTCTTTCAGTGCCGAGATTATTTTTTCGACGTTCTGCTCCGTCGTCGCACCTCGGCAGTCAACCGTCACATCGGCGTATTTTTCGTAGCACGGTATACGCTCACGGTAAAGGTCAAGGAGCGTCTCGCCCTCGCCGAACGCAATACCCCTCGTTTTCATGTTTTTGATACGGCGCTTTACGGCGTCATACGGGAGCGAAAGGTAGACGACCGTGCCGTTCTTTTTCAGATGTTCCATCGCCGCCTCACGCAGAACCGCACTTCCGCCGGTTGCGACGACCGTGCCGTCATAATGAGTTGAAAGAATGGAATCACGCTCGATATCGAGAAATTTTTCTTTGCCGTATTCCTCGACTATTTTGTAAAGCTTCATTGACGCAAGCCGCTGTATTACAAGGTCTGTGTCGTCGAAGCTCATTCCGAGAGCCTTTGCGAGAAGTACGCCGAGAGTGCTTTTTCCGCTGCCCGGCATTCCGATAAGTATGATGTTTTTCATAGTGCCTCCGGTGGTAGAATGTGTTCCTTGCGGAACACGTGAAATGTTTTGCTTGCGCAAAACGAGAAATACACCTGCGGTGCGTGAAATATCTCGCTTCGCTCGATGTGAAATGTTGCTTCGCAACGTTGGGGAGGAAAAGCTTCGCTTTTCTTCAATGATTTTATGGTGCGAATTTTGAGGCTGTGCGATAAAAGGAGAGCGGGCTTTTGCCGAGGGTGTTGGTGTTTGAGGTTGTACGATTATCCTAAGCCTTTTTGATGTTTTGTAGGGCGGGGGGTTAACTCCCGCCGCTACCTCCGATAATCGACAACCTTGGATAATACGCATTTTCAATAACCGTTTTGTTGCGTTTCTACGGCACGCTATACATAACCTTACATTGGGTTCTTGCGGCGGGAGACAAGCCGCCCGCCCTACAGTATACCATGGAGAGAATGCGAACCTCGAGCTTCACACTCTCAAGAAAGCGTGATTTTCACCGAATTCCCCATGAGCAAGCGCAAACCTCAATTTACGCACTTTCCAAAAAGCTCATCTTCGCAAAAATGAAATTGTCGAGCCATGCGAGGCGTTTCATTGCGAACGGTGTTTCCCCGAATTACATTCCCAACAAAGTCTGAAGCCA
>CAKSCN010000152.1 GCA_934444485.1 uncultured Eubacteriales bacterium
GCCCTGGTCTACCATATAAAGAAGCGACGGATAAGAGCTGTTCTCCATCATCCTCATTGCCGTGTCAAACTGACCGTTCGATGTGAGGGCAGGGTAGAGAATATTCATTCCGAGGAAGCCTACCGTCTGCTTGTAGCCGACGTTTGCAACAGACTGTGCGAACTCTTCGGCTGCGGCTTCTCTCTTGTCGTCCTCGTACATATCGTAGAAGAGACCCATTGCATAGGACGTCTGTCCCTTGCTCTTCGGGGTTATGCCGTTCGACTCAACGAAGTTGTCTCTCCACGCCTTTGCGAATTTGTCGTGAAGCTCTCTGTAGTATGCAGCATCTGCGGTTTCGCCTATCTTTTCCGCCATGTCCGCAAGAATCATGCAGCTGTAAGCGGAGAATGCAGTGCCGACCTCGGAATACGACATCTCGCGCCATACCCAATCTGAAGTACAGTATTCGTTTACGTAGTAACCGTAGCCTTCCTTATAGTTATTAGCGGCAAGATGGTCGCCGTAGTTTCCGTCGGGACGTACAAAGTAGGTCGCAACGTCTGTGGGATCGGTTGTGTTGGTAACTTTTTTTGTGAGAATGAAGTCGATCCACTTCTTCATTGCCTCGTAGTTGTCCTTTATTATCGTGACATCGCCGTATTGATTGTACATTTCATAAGGAATGATTATAAGGCAGTCCGACCAACCGGAAGGAGTCTTGGTTTTTGTTCCGTCGCCCGTCAGCGGTGTCTGCGAAGGGATAAGCTCCGGAATTGCACCGTCGGGATACTGAGTTGCAACGGTCATATCCTCGAAGTTTCTGTAGTGATTGTAAACATTCGAGAAGTAAGACGCAATTGCGGCGAAAATCTGTGCGTCTCCCGTCCAGGTGTTTTTTTCTCTTGTCGGACAGTCTGTGAGCGTTGAAACAAAGTTGCCTCTTATCGACCAGAGAACGTTTTCAAGATAACGGTTAATTTTCGGGTTTGAGGTTTCGAGGTAACCTGTTCTCTCCATGTCGCTTGTAAGTACAAGTCCCTCAATGCTCTCGAGAGGAAGCGGCTCAGTAAGTCCGGTTATCTGAATGTACTGGAAACCGTGGTAAACGAGATCAAACTCGACCGTTTCGCCGCCCTTATCGCCTCGGAATGTGTATTTGTCCGTGCCGTTGTGACCGAGCATATAGCCCATGAGAAGGGTATCAGTGCCTCTTTCGATCCACTCGCTGTATTCTATCTTGATTGTTGTTCCGGCTGGAGCTTCGGCGGTTATTCTTGATGTGCCGACAATGTTCTGATCAAAGTGGTAAACGTATACGTCGTCCGCTGCCTTTACAACCTTTGTCGGGTGGAAAACCATGGTGTTGCGCACGGGGTTCATGTTTTCTGCGACAAAGTTGTTGGTGATTGTGTAATTCGAGCTTGTGACGAACTTGTCGGTTGCGCTCACGGGCATCCACTTTGCGCTGTCGCTGTCGTTTTCACTCCAATCGTCAATCTTCTTTCTTGCGTCTATGTGCTGTCCGACATAGTAACGGTCAGTGGTCGTCGGTCCTTCACGTGTGCCGAGCCATGTGGAGTCGGTGTCGATAACCTGCTTTGTGCCGTCGTTGTATGTGACGACAAGCTTTGCCTTGAGACCGACGTTTGAGCCGTAATTTGCGGCAACCGCACCGGCATTGTACCAGCCGTGACCTACCTCGGCCGCAACAGTGTTGTCACCGTCGAGAAGAAGATCGGTTACGTCGTAAGTCTGATAGTAAAGCGTCGTTGTGTACTGCGACTTTCCGGGAGCCATATAGTCGTCGCTCGCACGCTTGCCGTTCATGTACATCATTTGGTTCCCGGCGGCAGTGGAGTAAAGTCTTGCTTTGGCAACCTCGGAAAGCGGCTTTTCGAGAGTAAACTGCTTTCTGAAGAGAGCCGCAGAGAGGACGTTTGTTGAGCCGTCGGAGAGAAGTGTTCCGTTTCCGTCGATGAGAGAAGCGGAATTAATTGTACCGGTCTCGCCGCCTGAGTTGTGTTCATAGTATTTGCCGAATACCTTTGTTGCTCCGGAGGGAGCTGTGTAGTCGCAGATAAAAGTATCATTTATATATGTCTTGATATTGCCGTCCCTAAATTCAAGGCGCATATCAAAGGGCTGACCAACAGCCGCCGCACCGTCAGGAAACAATGCAGTGAGGGGAAAGCTCTTTACATCCTTTACATTCATTCCCGTGCCGATATAATGACATCTGAGCGTGGGTTCGCTCAGCGTTGTCAGAGCGACCTGCCACATAAGTCTCTCGCTTCCGTCCTCGGCGGCAAAGAAGTTTATGCCGTATGCCTTGGAAGTGACGGTGAGATTAATATTGAAGATACCCTCGGTGATGTCGTAATACGCATCCTTGGATTCGATCCATTTGTTGTCTGTGCCGAAGTCGCCGAAGAGAGCGGTTTCAAATTTTGCAACTTCTGATGTGGGGATAGCTTCGCCGTCGCCGTTGTAGGAGATAACCGTCCAATAGTATTCCGTCTCGGGCTTGAGAGCGGCGGCGGTAGTTGCACCTTCGCCGTTCGCTTTGCCGTAGTATGCGTGGGTGTCGGAGGACTCAACCTTACCGCTGTCCCAAACGTCAAAGTCGCCGATTACGGCTTTCTCGTATGTGGATGCCACTCCGAGTTCGTATGCTGTCTGATGTTCGCCTCTCTTTGCGCTTTCGAGTACCCAGTTGAATTCGGGAACTGTAAAGTCAATGCCGAGAGGATTGTCTCTGTAATCTACCTGAAGGTTCATAACGTTTGTCCATTCGTAGTTTTCTTTGGATTTGTCGATGTTGGGCTTTATTGCGGCGATGTCCTCAACCTTGAGAACTCCGTCCTCGTTGATGTCCGCAAGATTGCGCAGAGCTTCAAACGCCGAGTCGCTGTTGAGACCTCTCATCATAATCGCAAGGTCCTTGATGTCGATTCTGCCGTCGCCGTTGAGGTCTCCCGCAAGAAGCGCCGTTGTGCGAAGGGTAAAGCCGGCATTGGTCACTCTGACACGCTTTATCGTGTGTGTGAGATAACCGGTTTTGTCGATTACAACGTTGTAGACTCCGCTCGGGACTCTCACGGTGTAATTTCCTGTCGAACCGTTTTCGGTTACGGTCGCAGAGTACCGCTTTCCGCCTTCTTCAACGAAGGTGACGGTTGCCTTGTGCGAAGTGTTTCCGTCGGCTTTTCCCTCGGTCAAGAAGGTGCCGTTCACGGTAAACAGCTCGCCTGCAAGCGCTGTGCCCGGCATTATCTGAAACATTGAAAGCGTCATGATAATGCAGAGCAGGAATGCCGAGATTCTTTTGCCGTGTTTTTTGATGTTTTTCATAAACACCTCTCCTTTTAAAATTTGCTGCTTATCGTCCGACCGTGCGTTTTTGAAATAATAGGCACAGACAGATAGATAATCACACCCAACATTATAATACAATTTGCATAAAAAGTAAATGATGTTACTTGCTCTCTTTTATTGATGTTTTTTGCGCTTTTGAGTTGTTTTTCAAACATAAGCCGATTTCACGGTTTGAGCCTTGACAAAAACGCTGTTCTGATGTATAATATAAGGACACGAATAACAGACTACCTTACAGAAAGTGAGTAACAGCCATGGAAATGAAGAAGAAACTGAGAGCCGGAATAATCGGCGCTACCGGAATGGTCGGACAGCGTTTCATCACGCTCCTTGCAAACCATCCCATGTTTGAAATATCCGTCCTTGCGGCAAGTCCGAGATCCGCCGGAAAGAAGTACTCCGAAGCTCTCGGCGGCAGATGGAAGCTCTCGACGCCCATGCCCGAGTGCGTTGCGGATATGACGGTATACGACGCTGCCGGTGATATCGAAAAGGTCGCCTCTATGTGTGATTTCACATTCTGTGCGGTTGATATGAAAAAGGATGAAATACGTGCGCTTGAGGAGGCTTACGCAAAAACCGAGACGCCTGTCGTCTCCAACAACTCCGCTCACAGAACGACTCCCGACGTGCCTATGGTTATTCCGGAAATAAATGCGGATCACCTTGAGGTGATTTCTTCTCAGCGTGAAAGACTCGGAACAAAGAGAGGTTTCATTGCCGTAAAGCCCAACTGCTCAATTCAGAGCTATGTGCCCATGCTCACGCCGCTTCTCAAGTACGGCATAGAAAACGTCGTCGTCTGCACATATCAGGCAATTTCAGGTGCAGGCAAAACCTTCCGTGAGTGGCCCGAGATGATTGACAACGTAATTCCTTATATCGGCGGAGAAGAGGAGAAGAGTGAAAATGAACCCCTCAGAATATGGGGACACGTCGAAGACGGAAAGATTGTTTCCGCAGAAAAGCCGCTTATCACAACACAGTGCATAAGAGTACCCGTTACCGACGGTCATACCGCAGCTTGCTTCGTAAGCTTCAGAAATAAGCCCTCCAAGGAAGAAATACTTGCCGCATGGGATAATTTCTCCGGCGAACCGCAGGCTCTCGGACTTCCGTCCGCACCCGAGAAGTTTATCACGTACCATGAAGAGGACAACCGTCCCCAGACAAATCTCGACCGTGACATTTACGGCGGCATGGGAGTTTCCTGCGGCAGACTCAGAGAGGATAAAATGTTCGACTATAAGTTTGTCGGACTTTCGCACAACACTCTGAGAGGTGCGGCAGGCGGTGCGGTGCTTATCGCAGAGCTTCTTGCGGCGAAGGGATATATCACGGCAAAGAACGACTGACCCCGGGTGGTATTCGCAGTGCTGCGTGCAACAGAATAAAGGTAAAAGATGTCTTGCTTTGTTTCGGCGGACATCTTTTTTTGTGTTTGTGCGCTTTACTCTATTCTCAGCACACGCTCGTGGGTAATGTTGCACAAAAACCGCACTGTGAAATTGTGCAAATATACAATTTTGCGGAAACGGTGCCAATTCTGTGCAAATGTTCACAAATTTTGCTTGATAAATATTGCGGTTTGTTGTATTCTTACTCTGTCAGAAATGTGTTCTGAAAATACATATAAAAGGAGAGAAACAAATGCGCAAACTCATCAGCATGACACTTGCACTGCTCATGATATTCACAGCGGTGCCGGTACTCTTCGCCGGAGCGGCGTCTTATCAGGACGTTTTGCTTGCACCGGCGGCACTCAACGGTTACGTAAACGACGGACCTGACGGAAAGAATCTCACCGTCACGCTTTCCGTAACCGACGAGCAGGACGGAATTGAGGCTCTTCTTGTTGAGCCGAATCCCGACTATGTTCCCCTTGACAAGTACAGCTGGCAGACAATGAGGACAGAGGGAACCTGCATCAATGCAAGAAACGTAAATGCGTATGACTACCATTACGTTATCTGCGATTATTACTTCGTTCCCTACGAGGGCAAAACCGCTCCCTCTATGTCTATAAGCATCCTCGGCTACAACAACGTACCGAGCGGTGTCACGGCAAAGCAGGTTACGGCGACCTCTTCTCAGCTTGTTTCCAACCGTTGGGCAAGAGCCACGATGGATCTTTCCGAGGTCGTAACGAGCGGAACCGCAACCGAGACAAGCGGAACAACCTACAGACAGTTCCATTTCATGCCTCTCGGCAACGGCGTCAAGGCGGCGGATGCGGCAGGCTATATTTACA
>CAKSCN010000153.1 GCA_934444485.1 uncultured Eubacteriales bacterium
GGAGAACTCTGCGTCGCCCATGGTGAAGGTACATTCGGGGAAGGTATACTCATCTCCGGCGTTGAGAGTGAGCTTTGCGGGAGCAGTACCGCCCGTAGCACCGCCTCCGGCAAATTCAACGGTATACTTTCTGTCGGGGTTGGGGTCAACGGCTGTGAAGGTTACGCTCTCGATATACATGACGTCCTTTTCCGAAAGGTCAGCCGCCGGAACCGAACCATAGGGGAAAAAGTGTGCCTGACCGAGTGTTTTTTCGCCGGGCTTGAGCTTTGATTTCATTGCCGACTGCGAAATATTAAAGGTGGCGGTCGCCCATTTGTCTGAAACTATCGATTCATTTGACTCAACGGTTACTGAGCCTGTAAGCGTTCTTCCCATGAGTACGAATTTCATCTTCGAGTCAACGGGATTTTCGGAGGCTTCGTACTTATAGCTTACGGTGATAAACTTGTGCTTTGTGAGGTCAATGCTGCGTCCGGCAAGATCCCACGAGTCGAGAGCGACCGAATTGCTTGCGTCTGCACCCTCCGGCTTAGGAGTGATGCGTACAGCCTTTTTGCCGTCGCTGTCAACGCCCTTGTCGGCAGTGCAGGTATCCTTGCTGTTCACTATGGCATTGAGAATTCCGGAATACGCAAGTGTAACGCTTTCTGCAGCTTCGGAAGGAGTCTGAGACTCTTCTTTTATGTCCCACGCCGCAAGATACTTGACATTTGCCGCACCCGAGGTTGCGGTTTCGCCGGGCTTGTATATCTTCGTCGAGGTCGCTGACGACTTCCATCCGAGGAAAGCTATGTCGCCTCTTGTGTATGTACATTCCGGGAAAGTAAACTCACTTCCGGGGTAAAGCGAAAACGACATGGGAGCAGTACCGCCGGTTGCGCCGTTTCCGTCAAACTCTACGGTATACTCTCTGTTGGGTTCGGGGTCGGTTGCGGTGAACGTGATATTTCCGATATATATAACGTCGTTTGCCGAAAGTTCCTTCGCCGCTACGGTTCCGAAAGGATAAAAGTGACACTGATAGAGGCTTGTTTCTCCGTCCTTGAGTTTTGCGGTTATCTGGTCCTGCGGAATGTTGAAAGAAGCGATATTCCATGTGCCGGCGGATATTTTCTCATTAGACTCTATCGTTATCGAGCCTGTGAGAGTTCTTCCCATAAGCACAAGTCTCATTGAGGAATCGACCTGGTTCTCCGCCTCATATTTATACTCAATTGTAATAAACTTATGCTTTGTGAGGTCGATACCCCTTTTACCGAGATCCCATGAGTCGAGTGCAACCGCACTGCCCGCTTTCTCGCCGCTCGGATTGGGAACTATCTTTATGGTTCTCTTTCCGTCTACGTTTACGCCCTGTTCGTAGGTTGCGTTGTCCTTGTGGTCAACCGTAGCGTTGACAACGTTGGAATATGCGTGAGTTACGGCAGCCGCATCCTCGGCGTACGCAGTGTAGGAAAACACTCCGATCGTCATAACAGCGAACAAAACGGCTGACAGAATCCTTTTGATTTTCATGCAAGCTTTTCCTTTCTTCTTGTCATATTTTACATAACATGTCCGCATTCACCTCTCATGTTTATTTGATTATAACATAAACGGCAACTTATTAGAATGGAAAAATGTAACTTTATAATGTCAAATTGTAACATCAAACGATATTTACGGACAATACCGCATGTTTCTCTCCGAACAACGAAAGCACTTCGGGCATATTATGGAAGGAAACGACCGAAGAAAAGGAGATTTCAAATGATTTTTCACGAAGTGCGAAACGGCGAAACTCTTACGTCGATTGCCGCAAGCTACGGAACAAGCGTTGAGCGGCTGATTCTTGACAACGGAATGCCGAACCCGGAAAAGCTTGCCGTGGGTCAGTGCGTGGTGATAGCATATCCGAAAACCCTGCACACTGTAATGCAGGGAGAGACCCTATACTCTATAGCCGCAAAATACGGAGTAACAATAAACGGACTGTACAGAAACAACCCTCAGCTTGTGTCGAGACCGTTTGTGGATGTCGGCGAGGTATTGGTCATAGAATTCGAGGACAAACCGATAGGAAACTACCGCACGGGCGGCTATGCGTACCCGGACATAAACCGTGACCTTTTAATCGAAACACTCCCCTTTATGAATTACCTCATGCCGTTCACCTACGGCTTTACTCCCGACGGCAGGCTCATACCTCTTGACGACGAGGAGCTTCTCGCTGCGGCCGACGCTTACGGAACGACTGCGTATATGCACCTTTCCACCCTCACCTCGGCAGGTACCTTCAGCAACGAGCTTGCGCACGACATTCTCAACTCACCCGACACATGGACCGTACTTTTAAACAACGTAATAGACACGCTGAACGAAAAGAGCTACTCCGGGCTTGACATCGACTTTGAGTTTCTCCCGGCGGAGGACGTGGAAAAGTATGCGGCTTTTGTCGCCGCCTCCACGAAAATGTTAAACCCTCTCGGGTACGACGTCATGGTCGCACTTGCGCCGAAGATTTCCGACACTCAGGCAGGGCTTCTCTACGAGGGACACGACTACGAGCTTCTCGGAAATGCCGCAAACTACGTTCTTCTCATGACCTACGAATGGGGTTACACCTACGGTCCTCCCGGTGCTGTTTCACCTGTTCCTTCAATCCGCAGAGTACTCAACTACGCCGTTGAAAAGATACCGAGGCACAAGATTTTCATGGGTGTGTCAAACTACGGCTACGACTGGACGCTTCCTTACATCAAGGGTGAATCAAAAGCACGCTCTCTGTCCACCGACACGGCTCTTCTTCTCGCCTCGCAGTACAACGCCGTCATTTACTTCGACGACATGGCAAAGTCGCCGTACTTCCACTACACCGATGAAAACGGCAAGGTACACGAGGTGTGGTTCGAGGACGCAAGAAGCATTGCGGCGAAGCTTTCGCTCTGTGCGGAATACGCTTTCAGAGGTGTGCTTAACTGGAATATTGTCCGCCGCAACAGGCAGAATCTTCTCATGCTGAACCTCATGTTTCTCGGCAGCCGAAAATAGGCGTAAACACCGCAAAGAAGAACTTATCAATGCAGAAAAAGTATTTTTTGTAAAAAATTGCGCTTTGCTCTTGAAAAATACCGCAAATTGATATATAATTGAGCTATAATTCAATAAATGCGAGGCTTGATTATGAGTATTGATTTTATAAAACAGGAAGCGGAATTTGACCTTATGGGACTCGGAGAAATAATGCTCCGTCTCTCCCCTCCCGGCAAAGAGAAGATATCGCAGGGAAACGTATTTGAAAAGAACGCCGGAGGAAGCGAACTCAACGTCATCTCCGGTGCGGCAATGCTCGGCGCACGCTCTGCAATGCTGACAAAGCTCCCCAAGAACGAAATGGGACGTTACATCAGACGCATGATAAACTACACCGGAGTAAGCGACAGATACGTTTTGAGCGACGCCTCCAAGGGTGCGAGACTCGGCGTATACTACTACGAGAGCGGCGCATATCCGAGAAAGTCGTCGGTTCTCTACGACCGTGCCGGAAGCTCGGTTTGTTCGCTTTCAACGTCAGAGATACCGGACGAGATTTACGGCAAGACGAGAATGTTCCACATAAGCTCGATTTCTCTCGCTCTCAGCCGTGAACTCAGAGAGACCTCGATTGAGATAATGCGCCGCATGAAGGAACACGGCGTTGCGATAAGCTTCGACGTTAACTACCGTGCAGCCCTCTGGAGCGAAAGCGAAGCAAGAGAGGTAATCGAGGGCATACTCCCCATGGTTGACGTACTCTTTGTTTCAGAGGAAACCTCAAGAAGAATGTTCGCACGAACCGGTACGATGAAAGAGATACAGAAAGGCTACTGTGAGAAATACGGCTGCAAGATAGTCGCAACGACAAAGAGAGAGGTTGTAAGTCCGACACGTCACAATTTCGGCTCGATGATCTACTGCGGCGGTGAATACTACGAAGAAAAGCCGTACATGGGAATCGAGGTAATCGACCGTGTCGGAAGCGGAGACGCTTATGTCGGCGGAGTACTCTACGGACTCCTTTACGGCGGCGATATCTCCCGTGCGCTCTCTCTCGGAAATGCACTTTCCGCAGTCAAGAACACCGTTGTCGGAGACTTTTCCGCAAGCGGCATAGACGAAATAGAAAGCGTCATTGCTTCCCACAACGCAAGCGGTGCGCAGGACGAAATGATAAGGTAACGTTTTCTCACGTAAATATACCGAACACACGAAAATACCGCCGGGGCTCAAAACCTCGACGGTATCTTTTTTGTAAAGTAAGGCGTTATCCCTCATTCAGAACATACGAAAGCTTCCAGAACATAGTTGCGGTGTCGGCTCTTGTCGGAGCAACCTTAGGGTGTATTGCATACTCGTAGCCGGTCAACGAATGTATAAACATAACGTTCTCATTAAAGCACCATGCAACGGGGATTTTTGCGTAATCGGATATCTCGGCATAGTCGTTATAGCTCTCAAGTCCTGCGGAAACGTCGGACACGTCAATTCCCTTAGACTGCGCATAGCGGTAGAAAATTGCGGCTATCTGCTCACGTGTGACATACGAATCGGGAGAGAAAGTCGTCGCACTCGTGCCGTTTATTACTCCGTTTGCCGCCGCCCAGTTTACGGCTTTTCTGTACCACTCGGCTTTTATGTCGGTGAATGCGCTTGCTGTCGGTGCTTCGGGTTCTCCGGCAAGGCGGTAGAACATGGTTGCGAACTGCGCACGGGTTATGGGGCTGTCGGGGCTGAAAGTATTCGCAGATGTTCCGTTCATTATGCCCTTTTCGAGGCAGAACTCTATACCGCTGTGGTTATTGTCGCCCTCTGCGCTCTTTAAGTCCTTAAACTTTTTGACGGCGCAGTTCATACCCTTTTCCTCGCAGGTGAATCTGCCGTCAGCGGCGGCGGTGGGATCGCCCTTTTCTATCACTTCTCCGGTATCTATGAGAATGCACTTGAAGCCGTTGTCTCTTGCGTACTGTTCCGCCGCAGTGCCGGAGTACGCCTTTATCACAAGGTTTTCGTTTCTGACATCGTAGTCGTCCACATAGTCCCAGCCGAAAGCATGGAGGTCGATCTGCGTTACGCTCTTAGGAATTGTGACCTCGTTCAGTTTATTGCAGCGGAAAAATGCCGCTTCTCCGATATGCTCAACGCCCTCTTCGATAATGAGGTTTGAAAGGCTCTCGCACCACGAAAAGGCATTAGGTCCTATCTCCTTGACGTTACTCGGAATGACGACGTTATTGAGATTTTTGCACCAATAAAAACCGAGCTTTGATATGGATTTTAATGTTGACGGAAATTTGACCGAGGTAATATCCGACATCTCAAATGCGTCAACGCCCATAAGAGTTGTACCCTCGCGGATTTCAATATCGCCGACAGCCTCCCACTCGTGTATCTGCTTGTTTTCGGTCGGTGCGGAGGGGTCGGGATTGTCAATTTCGGCATATCCGATTCTGATTCCCGCGATTAAATACTGCCCGTGATACTGAATGCCGTCAACGCGGTTATTTGCATCCTTATCATATGCCGAGCCGAAAAAGATTCTTTTTCCCATGTATTCAACATTGCTCGGCATGGTTAT
>CAKSCN010000154.1 GCA_934444485.1 uncultured Eubacteriales bacterium
TCCGCGCAAGGACGGCGGCGAGCTGTACCGAAAAATCGACAGTCTCGGAGCAACCTTTGACGCCGTGACCTACCGTGAGCTTATTCAGCTTCGCATTAGCGGTGCGAGCGAGAAATTCCGTGAGTGCGCAGAGCTTCTGACGACGGTTTTCACGCCGTTTGCGGCAAGCGCCGCAGAGACCGACATTGAACGGCGACGCATAAAGTCCGAGATACGAGAGAGCGACGAGCCGACTTCTCTCGACTTTTTTACACGCAAAACCGTCTGGCACGGCACGTCTCTTGAAAATCCGATAATCGGCAGACGAAGCATTCTCGACAAAATCGGTCCCACAGCTCTTGCAAAGGTTCAGGAGCGTATTCTCTCTCCCGAGAACATTTTCTTCTGTCTGACGGGTGCGTTCACGGAAAGCGACGTTGAATATCTGTCGCACCTCACGGGGCAATACCGGCTTCTTCATGCGCAAAAGAGGAACAACCTCGCTCCCCTGCCCTCGGACTTCGGAAAAAGAGGAGCGCAGATTCACATCAAAAACAGCGATTGCAGTGTTGTCCGCTTCAACTTCGACGCAGACTGCTCAGGAATGACTCAAGCCGAGCAGTATCTTCTGTACGACGTGCTTTTCAGCGGAGAATGCTCTATGCTTTTCAAGTCGTTGTCCGATGAAACGGGACTTGTCTACAGCTACGACGCCTGTTTTGAGAAATACAACAACGCCGGAAATCTTTACTTTTATTATGAGCTTGCAAACGGAAAGATATACGAAGCCGTCGAGCGAACGATGTCTGTACTCAACAGTCTGAGAAGCTGCGCACCGAAAGACTTCGAGTGTACAAAGGCGGCGTACATCATAAACTCGGGACTTCTTCTCGACGACCCGGAGGAGCTTAACTGGCAGATCGGCTACGAGTATTACGTCATGGGTCGTGAATTTGTGAGTATAGAGGACAGACGGGAAAGCTTTCGAAGCGTCGGTGCCGGGCGCATAAGTGAAATCGCAAGGGAAATATTCACTTCCGACAACTTCGTGCTCACGATGAAAGCTCCCAAAAAGAAAACAGACGCAGAAAAAGTACGTGATTTGCTGAAATTTGTATAAAAGGTTAGTTTTTATAAAGTAAGAAGTTAGTTTTTCCTCTTGAAAAATACGGTATTTGTGATATACTTAAAGTAGACGGCAGGCACGCCGACACAAAACATTTACGGAGGAAGACAAAATGTCAAGTTACGTTACGAAAAAGACACCCGGCGACACAACCTGGTTCGTCCACGACAGATTCGGTATGTTCATTCACTGGGGACTCTATTCCATGCCGGCAAGACACGAATGGATAAAGAACCATGAGCGCATTCCCGAGGAAAAGTACGACAAGTATTTCGAGTACTTTGATCCGGACCTTTACGATCCCAAAGAATGGGCAAGACAGGCAAAAGCGGCGGGGATGAAGTATGTCGTTCTCACAACGAAGCATCACGAAGGCTTCTGTATGTTCGACACGAAGTACACCGATTACAAGTGCACCAACACAAAGGCAGGTCGCGACCTTGTGAGAGAGTACGTTGACGCTTTCAGAGCCGAGGGACTTCACATCGGCTTCTACTACTCCCTCATCGATTGGCATCATCCGGACTTTGTAATCGACCATATGCACCCGAGAGCATACGACGCAAATGTTGATGAACTCAACGAAGGCAGAGATATGCACAAGTATGCCGAATATATGAGAAATCAGGTAACTGAGCTTCTTACAAACTACGGCAAGATAGACATTCTTTGGTTCGACTTCTCCTACGGTGCTGTTCCAAATCCCCCGAGACCATGGATGAAAGGCAAAGGCAAGAAGGATTGGGAAGCAGAGGAGCTTATCGCTACCGCAAGAAAGCTCCAGCCCGGCATCATAATCGACAACCGCACGGAAATTGAACAGGATATTCGTACCCCCGAACAGTATCAGCCACAGGCATGGCCGAAAGACAATAACGGCAATTTCTGCGTTTGGGAGGCTTGCCAGACTTTCTCCGGTTCGTGGGGATACTACAGAGACGAGATGACATGGAAGAGTCCCGAGATGCTCATTCAGATGCTCATAAACACTGTTTCTCTCGGTGGAAATCTTCTCATGAACGTCGGTCCGACATCAAGAGGATATCTCGACAGCAGAGCCGAGGCGGCACTCAAGGTATACGCCGACTGGATGAAGTACAACAGCCGCTCTATTTACGGTTGCACGATGGCAGAACCCGAATTCGTTGCTCCCAACGGCTGCAAGTTCACACAGAGCGAGGACGGCAAGCGTCTTTACGTCCATCTTTTCGATTACCCCTTTCAGTTTCTTGAGCTTCCGGGGTTTGCCGGCAAGGTGGATTATGCGCAGTTCCTCCACGATGGCAGTGAGCTTCTCATGAAGGAGGGAGACAGCGGTCACTTTTCCGAAGGCAAAACGCAGGATTCGGATGTTCTCTTCATAAAACTTCCCATTGTTAAGCCGAACATGATAGTTCCCGTAATCGAGCTGTTCCTTAAATAATGTAAAAAATTTAAAGAGAGGCATCTTTCGGTGTCTCTCTTTTTTCTATGACGCATAAAAAAGACACGAACCGAAAACGATTCGTGCCTTAATTTATACTGTTTTATCGGATTAGTTAGCACCGCCGGTGAGCTTAGCAACCTCTGCTGCGAGGTCGTCGCTTCTCTTTTCGATGCCTTCGCCCTTTTCAAAGCGATAGAACGAATTGATTGCGAGGTTAATGCCGAGAGCCTTAGCTTCGTCAGCAACGTAAGCCTTAACCTTCTTGGAGTCGTCCTTTACATACTCCTGCTCAAGGAGGCAGTTTGTATCGTAGAACTTGCCGATCTTACCGAGAACCATCTTTTCCTTGATGTTTTCGGGCTTCTTTGCGTTAGCTTCGTCGTTGTTGATCTGAACGAGGAGAATGTTCTTCTCTTCCTCGAGAACGCTTGCGGGAACGCTGTCCTTGTCGAGGTACTTCGGGTTCATTGCAGCGATCTGGAGAGCAACGTTCTTGAGAACTGCCTTTACTTCGTCGCTGTCGTTGTCGGCGTCAGCCTTAACGATAACACCGATTGTACCGCCCATGTGGATGTAGGAATTGAGAATACCCTCAACCTCTACGAAACGTCTGATTGTAAGCTTTTCGCCGATCTCGAAGATCTTGTTCTTAAGAGTAGCTTCAACAGTGTCGTCTGTGCCTGTGAACTTGCAAGCCATGAGAGCTTCAACGTCTGCGGGCTTATTCTCAATGATTGTCTTAAGAAGTCCCTTAACGAAGCTCTGGAAGTTTGCGTTCTTTGCAACGAAGTCTGTCTCGGAGTTAACCTCGATCATAACTGCCTTGTTGCCTTCTACCAATATATCAACGATACCGTCGGCCGCAATTCTGTCAGCCTTCTTTTCGGCAACCTTGAGTCCCTTCTCGCGAAGGATCTTGATTGCTTCGTCCATATCGCCGTTTGCTTCGGAAAGTGCCTTCTTGCACTCCATCATGCCGATACCGGTCTTAGCTCTGAGTGTGGATACGTCCTTAGCTGTGAAAGCCATTGTACTTTCCTCCTGTATATTATGATTGAGCCGAGATCTCTCCCGGCTCGGGATTTATTCGATTACTCTGCGTCTGTCTCTTCGCCGGCTGCTTCCTCGGTGTTGCCGGAAAGCTGTTCGCCCTGTCTGCCCTCGATAACGGCGTCTGCCATTACGGAGAGGATGAGCTTGATGCCGCGGATAGCGTCATCGTTGCCGGGGATTACGTAGTCAACTTCGTCAGGATCGCAGTTGGTGTCAACGATAGCAACTATCGGAATACCGAGCTTCTTTGCTTCTGCTACTGCGTTTCTTTCCTTCTTGGGGTCAACTATAAAGATAGCTGCGGGAAGACCCTTCATGTTCTTGATACCGCCGAGGTTTCTCTCGAGGTCGTTGATTTCCTTAACGAGGGAGATAACTTCCTTCTTGGGGAGAAGATCGAAAGTACCGTCGTCCTCCATCTGATGAAGAGCGTTGAGACGTGCTATGGACTTCTTGATTGTCTTGAAGTTTGTGAGCATACCGCCGAGCCAACGAACGTTTACAAAGTATACGCCTGCTCTCTCTGCCTCTTCCTTGATAGCGTCGGAAGCCTGCTTCTTTGTACCTACGAAGAGTACGTCGCCGCCGTCCATTGCTACCTGGCGGATAAACATATAAGCTTCCTCGAGCTTCTTGACCGTCTTCTGAAGGTCAATGATGTATACGCCGTTTCTTTCGGTGAAGATGTACTCTGCCATTTTCGGGTTCCATCTTCTTGTGTGATGTCCGAAGTGAACACCTGCTTCGAGAAGCTGTTTCATGGATACTACTGACATTTTATGTCCTCCTTTGGGTTTAACCCTCCACCTCACGCTTGCCGTCGGCACATCATTCCTCAAGGAACAACACCCATAGCCGAGCGAGCGGTGTGTGTAATATTATCGTGTCAACAGAACACGACTGCGGTATTATACCACATTTTGCGATCGTATTCAATAGATTGCGGCGCCTTTTTACAATAATTTAACATTTAATGTCGGGCTTGAAGGTATCGCTCCACTCGATATACGGATTTCCGTCGGCGTCGAAGCGGATTTTCAGCACGACATAAGTTGAATTTGCGTAATACTCCGCAGTGTCGTTTCCCTCGAGCCTCAGGTTTACTCCCTTATAGCACCATCTGTCGCCGAAATAGTAGTAGTCCGTGCCGCCGTCGGGCCTTTTCACGGGAAGCACAAACGCAGGCTGTGAGGTGAAGGTGGTTTCGTCGCCGAAAAGCGAAAGATCCTGCCAGCCGTCCTCTATTCCGCACGACCTTGAATACTTTCCCTGATTCGGTTCCCAGCCGGTGCAATAAGAATTGAGCATGAAGTACTCGCCGTCCTTTTTGAAAAGTGCCGGTGCTTCTCTCATTTCACCCTGCCACAGGACGGCAGAAAGCTTTGAGGTGTTGAGGTAATCGTCGCTGAGGCGATAAATATGCGTATCGAGATTATCACGTGAGGGCGACACAAAATACGCCTTGCCGTCATCGTCGCAGAAAAGTGTGCAGTCACGTGACATTTCGCCGAATGGTCGGAAAGAACCGAGGTAGGTAAATTCTCCGTCGGGCGCATCGGACACCGCAGCACAGGCGCAGGCGGCGTCGTAATTCTCGCCGTTCTCGTAGTGCGCCCACATCACGAATTTTCCGGTTTTCTCATTGTACGCCACCTTCGGGCGCTCGATATTCACCTTGCCGCCGTGTTCGTTGACAAGCGAGGTATCCGACTTTACACGGTGTTCCTTGCACGGCGAATGCTTGGTGAGAACATTCCTGCGGAACTCCCAGTTCAGAAGGTCACGGGATCTGTAGCAGGAGACGTAATTGTCGCCGAGGCGGTTCTCGCCGTACCACCAATAAAAGCCGCCGTACTCGATTATGTGACCGCCGTGCGCC
>CAKSCN010000155.1 GCA_934444485.1 uncultured Eubacteriales bacterium
GCATTATCGTGCCTGGGAGCGTCTATAATGCAGTGTGTCACGTTGTCACTTCGGATCAGAAAAAAATGCTTGCGTTTTCGATAGACGATGCGGCTGTCGCTTCGTTTGCGTCGCTCTGCGAGAAGTATTTTCTTGCCAAGACCGAGAAGCACTTCAAGACTCTCAAGTACTACCGTCAAACGGTCGGCGAAGCGTGAGCGGTCAGCTGAAAAATATGTTAAGGAGAATAAATGAATAACGACAAAATATTTATGTCGGACGATGTAAACTGTGTCTCTGAGGGATTTGAAAAGGCACTCGGCACGCTCGAATTTGATAAGATTCTCGATATGCTCTGCGACTGCGCACCTATTGAGGGAGCGAAAGCGCTTGCAAGAGAAATCCGTCCGTCGGTGACGGAGACAATTATCAAAAAGAGCATGAGCGAGACCACGGAAGCCAAAAGGCTTGTCTACGTAAAAGGCGCACCGTCGTTCGGCGGAATAAAGGATATAACAAACGCTCTCGACAGGGCGGAAAAGGACGCTTCTCTCAATATGGCGGAGCTTCTTGACGTTGCGGACGTTCTGCGCACCGTGTCCTCGGTAAGCTCGTATTTCGGCGGAAGCATAACCGAGGAGTCGCCTCTGTACGAATATTCGCAGAGACTCACGCCGAATAAATTTTTGTGCGAAGCGATAACGACGGCAATCATTTCAGAGGATGCGGTTGCCGACAACGCAACGCCGGAGCTTTACGAAATACGCAGAAAAATGAAAGCTGCCGGAAACCGTGCGAGAGAAAGTCTTAAAAAATACGTCTCGGGCGGCGAAAGCTCGAAGTACTTGCAGGATAACATAATCACAATGCGAAACGGCAGATTTGTTATCCCCGTAAAGCAGGAATACCGCAACGAAATTAAGGGACTCGTGCATGATACCTCGTCGTCGGGCGCAACGCTGTTTGTCGAACCGATGAGCGTGGTTGAAGCGAACAATGAACTCAGAATGCTTGAGTCCAAGGAAAAAGCGGAGATTGACCGCATACTCTTCAATCTTACTACCGAGGTCAGCCGCTTTGCGGACTCTATAAGAGCAGGCTACGAAACGCTCTGCGATATAGCACTTGCGTTTGCAAAGGCGGAGCTTTCATTCCGTATGGACGGCGCAGAACCGATAATTTCTGATTCTCAGGTCATTGACCTCAAGAGCGCACGTCATCCGCTTCTTGATAAGAATAAGGTCGTGCCGATAAATGTGTCGGTCGGAGAGAAGTATTCGCTTCTCATTATAACGGGACCCAATACCGGCGGCAAGACCGTAACGCTCAAAACTCTTGGACTGTTCTCGCTCATGGCGCAGTCTGGACTCCATATTCCGGCGGAGACCGGCTCAAAGGTGCCGATTTTCGACTGCATACTTGCCGATATCGGTGACGAGCAGTCCATAGAGCAGTCGCTTTCGACCTTCTCCGCACACATGGTGAATATTGTCGATATCATGCAGAGAGTTACCCCAAAAGCACTTGTACTCTTCGACGAACTCGGCGCAGGTACGGACCCTATCGAGGGTGCGGCTCTTGCGGAGGCGATACTCGAAAAGATACGCAGAATAGGTTGCCTTTGCGCCGCAACGACGCACTATGCCGAACTTAAAGCGTATGCTCTCGATACGGAGGGCGTGTCAAATGCTTCGTGCGAGTTCAGCCTTGAAACGCTAAAGCCTACGTATAAGCTCACAATCGGACTTCCGGGACGCTCAAACGCTTTTGCAATCGCAGAAAGACTCGGAATCTCGGGCGATATAATCGGCAACGCAAAAGGATATATTTCCGGTGAGTCACGCCGCTTTGAGCAGATACTCACAGAGCTTGAAAACACGAGAAGCGTGCTTGAGGACGAAAAGTCTGCCGTAAAGCGGCTCCGTGCGGAGCTTGAAATAAGCCGTGCCGAAGCGAGAGAACAGCGTGAAAGACTCAACAAACGCCTCGAGGAAACCGAACGCAAAGCCGAACGTGAAGCGCAGAAAATGGTTGACTCTGCAAGAGCCTCTGCCGAGTACATCTTTGCGGAGCTTGACCGTGCAAAGCGTGCCAAGGATAAAGAGGACTTCGCAAAAACTCTCGAAGAAGCGAAGCAGAACGTCACCCAAGGACTCAGAAGCGCAAACAAGGCTCTCGGCACAAAGTCAGTACGTGCAGAGGACGAAGAATATAAACCTCCGAGACCCTTTAAGGTCGGCGACGAGGTCATCATTTCCGGCATCAACAAGAACGGCACAATCCTCTCGATAGACGGAGAGTCGGTAACGGTGCAGGCAGGTATAATCAAGACGAAAACCAAGCTTAAAGAGCTTAGACTTGCGGAGGATTTCCCCGAGAAGAAGGAGAAAAAGCCGAAGGTAAGGAGCTACGCAACGGCGTCGGCGTCCCCGTCGGCAACGATAAGAGCCGAGATAGACCTCAGAGGCATGATGTGCGACGACGCATGGATGAAGGTCGATAAGTACATCGACGAGGCAGTAATGGCAAATCTTCCGCAGATAACCATAATCCACGGCAAGGGTACTGGTGCGCTCAGAAACTACATTACGCAGAGTCTGCGCCGTGACAAGAGAGTTGCGTCTTTCAGACCCGGTACATTCGGCGAGGGCGACAGCGGAGTAACAGTTGTAACTTTGAAATAAAAATATACATTTGGAGGAAAAGACATGGCAAAACTGAAAATGCTTGCAATAGACCTCGGTGCATCGAGCGGCAGAGGAATTGTAGGTTCGTTTGACGGCAAAAAAATCGCACTTGAAGAGATACACCGCTTCTCAAACGATGTGGTGAACGTCGGCGGAAGCCTTTACTGGGATATGCTCAGACTTTTTCAGGAGATAAAGCAGGCGATCCGTACCTGCGCTCTTTCCGAGAATAAGGACATCAAGAGCATCGCAATAGATACATGGGGCGTTGACTACGGTCTTCTCGACAAGGACGGCAAGCTCCTTGAAAACCCCTATTGCTACCGTGATACGAGAACCGTCGGCGGCATCATGGAAAAAGTGTACGAGGTTATTCCGAAAGAAGAGCTCTACCGAATTACAGGTACGCAGTTCATCAATTTCAACACGATTTTCCAGCTCTACTCTCTTGCAACAGAAAGACCCCACGCACTCGCCGAGGCAAGAGACCTTCTCTTTACGCCCGACCTTCTCAAGTATTTTCTCACCGGCGTGAAGCAGACAGAGTACACAATAGCCTCTACCTCACAGCTTCTCAATGCAAAAACACGTGATTGGGACAAGAGCATAATCGACCGTCTCGGACTTCCCGAGAGAATATTCGGCAAGATTACTCCTCCCGGCACGTATTGCGGTAAGCTCTCGAAGCACATACTCGAAGAGGTAGGAAATATCGACGCCGACGTTATTAGCACGGCGTCCCACGACACAGCGGCGGCGGTCGTTTCCGTTCCGGCAAAAGAGGACGGCTTCGTCTACATATCCAGCGGCACATGGTCGCTCATGGGAAGTGAGATACCCGAGCCTCTCACAAACGAGAGAGCTTTCGGATACAACTTTACCAACGAGGGCGGTGCGGAGAGAAAGATACGTTTCCTTAAGAACATCATGGGACTTTGGCTCGAGCAGGAGTCGAGACGTCAGTGGATAAGAGAGGGCGAGAAACTCTCTTTCGACGAGCTTTCAAATATGGCAATGGCGTCGAAACCCTTGCAGTCGATTATCGATCCCAACTATATTGAGTTTCAGACTCCCGGAAATATGCCCAAGCGAATCGCAGAATACTGCCGCAAGACGGATCAGCACGTCCCCGAAACAAAGGGCGAGATCGTCAGGTGCATCTTCGACAGCCTTGCGCTCTGCTACAGAGATACCGTAAACTCCCTTGACGACGTCACCGGCAGAAAAGCCCCGTTTATCAACATCGTCGGCGGCGGTACAAAGGAAGTGCCTCTCAGCCAGCTCTGCGCCGACGCTTGCGGAAGACCCGTGTACGCAGGTCCTGTTGAGGCAACGGTTCTCGGAAACATCGCAGTTCAGGCAATTGCCGCCGGTGAAATCAAGGACGTTCGCGAGGCAAGAGAGATAATCGCCGATTCGTTCGACATTTACACCTGCGAGCCTAATACAAAGGACGCCGATATGTGGGACGAAGGCTACGCAAAGTATAAGAAGCTCACAAACGGCGAAAACTTATAAAAAAGCGTTTTTGAGAGGTAAAAATGAAAATTTGCAGAATTACGTCGTCCGTTCTTTCGGTGCTTCTTGCAGCTCTGCTTCTTGCGTCGTGTTCCGGAAATAAGGAGACCGACGTAAATGACGGCGAAACGAACGGCAGTACAGTGTCCGATGAAGCGGAAATTAAAACGCTGCCTGATCCCACCGAAGAGGAGCTTGCGGAGTACGCCGAGCGTATAGAAGCACTGAGAAAGAACCACACAGAGGTCGGATATGTCGTTGAGGACCGAGGTGAGAACGCCATTAAGGCGACCAATATCTTCGGTTTTTCGATAGAGCAGGGCGGAACGTGGGTTGACTACGAGGAAGCGAAAATTCTCCCTGTACCCGACTTCAAGAACCCTTTCCTGACCTTTGCAAACGCCGATTCGAGAGAGGTTGAGATACGCCTTGAACACGTAACTCCCGACGAGGTGCGTGCTTACTGCGACACGCTTCTCAAGAGAGCGTTTACCGTGGAGTCCTACGGCGGATATACTGACGACGGTGAGTTCAATTATTTTGCACAGCACGAAAACGGCTCGACCGTCAGTATCACAGCGCACAGCGACAATACCGTCGAAATAATCCTCACTATAGAATAGAAAATTGATGATATAAAGGAGATGCACAAATGACAGAGAGCATTATGAAAGCTTACGAGCTTGCAAAAGAAAAGTACGCCGAAATAGGCGTAGACACTGAAAAAGCGGTTGAAGTCCTCAAGGATATTCCCGTTTCCGTCAACTGCTGGCAGGGCGACGACGTAACAGGCTTTGAGAGCGACGGCGGTCCGGACGGCGGTATTGCCGCAACAGGCAACTATCCCGGAAAGGCAAGAACTCCCGAGGAGCTTATGGCAGACCTTTCCTTCGCCATGAAGTTTATCCCCGGAACAAAGAAGGTAAACATTCACGCAATTTACGGTCTCCCGAAGGCAGGCGAGGACAGAGACACCATGTCCGCAGGAAGATTCGATATCTGGACCGACTGGGCAAACAGCGAAAAGATAGGTCTTGACTTCAACCCGACCTTCTTCTCCCACCCCAAGTCCTCCGACGGCTTCACGCTTGCTCATCCCGACGCCGCAATACGTGAGTTCTGGATAGAACACGGTATAAGAAGCCGTGAGATTTCCGAGTACATAGGCAAAAAGACCGGTATCCGCTCCAACAACAACATCTGGATTCCCGACGGCTTCAAGGATATTCCTTAC
>CAKSCN010000156.1 GCA_934444485.1 uncultured Eubacteriales bacterium
GTTGCCGTAGCTCGGAACGGACGCAATGGAGGCGTCGAAGAAGTAGGGAGAACCTACAACAAAAAGGTTGCAGTAGCCGAGTTCGCCGTCCGTGTTGTTCTTGGGGAGAACCGAGAGAGCCGCAAGAGGAACTTCACGTCCTGCCGCAGCGGACTCTTCGCTTGTAGAGATGTAGGCGTCCTTTGACGAGGTGATAACCGCTTCGACAACCTTTCCCGATACCTCGTTAAGTGTGAGCGGAACGCTGTACATCGCAATCGGACGGGGAGACGAGGCGGACTCGGACACGCCCTTGTGAAGCTGGTAAGCGTAGCTGTCGGTCTCGCCGGCGTATTTTCCTATTACGTAGAATCCGCTGTCGTCAAGTGCGTTTGCCGGAGATTCGGTGACTATAGCTCCCGGCGTGTAGGATATGCCCCACTCGGACATGAGAGCGGAAAGCTCGGAAAGCTCGGTTCGCGTCGTGGGGGAGAGAATCACCATTACGTTTCCGAAGTCTTTGAGGTAGTCGTTGAGCTTTGAAATTTCGTTTGCACCGCCCGCTTTTTCTGCGTCTATGCCGGCAAAATCATACTGAGGATAGTAAATCACGAGAAGCTCTGTGTTTTCTCCGATATCCTCGTTTGAAAGGTTTACGGTCTTCACGTCGTAGCCCTCCTTTACGAGAGCGTCGCCTATCCAGAGAGCCTCCGGCGACGGCTCGCCGTGACCCGTTGTGAAGAGTGCGGTGGGAGTTTTTGCCCCGGCAACCTGCTTTACGCAGGCGGTTATTCTCTTTTCGCCGTCGAAGCTGTGGACGGTTCTTTTGCCGGTGGAGGAGTTCGACATAAATGTGAAGAAACCTTCCTCTTGGACTATCTTGGACGCTCCCGTCGCTTCGCAGTCGAATATGACTGTGGTCTGGGTGACCTTGTCGGAGCTTGTCTTCTTATATTTGTTTGCGGCGGCAGGCTGACTTACAAGGTCTATGTACTCGACGTGTATGTTCGGGAAGCGTGCTTCGTATTTTTTCGCAAGCTTGCTTATCATGTCGAGAGACGAACCGCCGACCTCGGAGAGCTTGTCCTCCTTGGCGAAGAACATAATTGTGACATCGTTCGTGATGTCCGCAAGCTCCTCCGCCGACGCCTCGGAAAGGTCGTAAAGCTCCTCGCTTGTCATGTCGAAATAGAGGGGATATTTCTCCGACGCTGCGGAAAGTATCACGTTGAGAACAACGACGAACACTATGAAAAGCACCGTGAGTACCGCTGCAACCGTGCCGTACTTTAACTTTTTTGACAACGCTTTATTTTTCACGTTTTTATCTTCCTTTCTTGTGTGTGCGTAAAAACCGTCAGGACCATCTGCGTTTTTCGTAAACTCTCACCGTGAGAAATACGAAAATTACCGAAAGACTTATGTAGTAAAGCACGGACGGAATATCGAATATGCCGTAGGCAAACGGCGAAAAACGGCTGAGTATGCTTATCCATTTGAGCGAAAGGCGCAGGAAGTCGTTTGCAACCGAGTTTGCCGCAAAGGACATACATACCAGAAGTATTATAGCACCCGTCGTCGTTATCGCCGCAACCACCTGACTCTCTGTGAGCGACGAGAGGAAAAGTCCTATCGCAATAAACGCACCGCCTACAAGGCATATGCCGATGAAGTTGCCGAAAATTTTGGCGTAGTTAAGCTCCTCTGCGTATACCGAAAGGAACGAAAAGTGTATTATCTCGGAGAGTGCGAAGGTGATAAAGAACATAACGTATGCGGCAAGGTATTTTGCGGTGATTATGCCGCCTATGCTGACCGGCGAGGTGAGAAGAATCTGCTCTGTTCTCGATTTGCGCTCCTCGGAAAGAAGCTTCATCGTGAGTATCGGTATTACTATTATGAAAACGAATAACAGAAACATGAAGTAGGTCCCCGTGTCGGAGGAGCTCATCATGAAGGTTGTGAAATTAAATATAAGTCCGGACAATGCCATGAACACTGCCATGAATATGTAACCCGTCGGGGTTTTGAAGTAGCTCGCAAGCTCCCTTTTGAATACTGCCGACATTTCAGTTCTCCTTTCTCTGCGCTTCCGACTTGTTTCCGCTCACAAGCGAGATGAACACGTCCTCAAGATTTGCACTGCAAGGCTCGTAAGAGTGAATGACTATTCCCGAAGCCGAAAGCACAGTAAACATATTCGCTCCGGCGTCCATGTCTTTCTCGCATCTTATTATGAAGGTCGTCGTTCCGCCGGAGGTGTCCTCGGTCTCGACGCTCGCAATGCCCGCAACGCTTTCGAGTGTATCCTTCGCCGCCTTTTCGGAAGCACCGGACACCTTTACACGGTAGCGGTTTTCAAGAGCGGTGATGTTCTCAAGAGAGGCGGCGTCCTTGTCCGCAACGATTTCACCCTTGTTGATGATGACTATTCTGTCGCATACCGCCTGAACCTCGGGAAGTATGTGCGTGCTGAGAATTACCGTGTGGCGGCGTCCGAGAGATTTAATGAGGTTTCGTATCTCGATTATCTGCACGGGGTCAAGCCCCACCGTCGGCTCGTCGAAAATGAGTATCTCGGGGTCGCCTATGAGCGCCTGCGCAATTCCCACTCTCTGTCTGTAGCCCTTGGAGAGGTTCTTGATAAGACGGTTTGAAACGTCGGTTATCTTTATCACGTCGCAGATTTCGTCGATGTGCGCCTTGCGGTTGAGCGTACACTTTTTGAGGTCGTATACGAAATTCAGGTACTCACGAACCGTCATGTCGAGGTAGAGAGGCGGCTGTTCGGGGAGAAAGCCTATCTTTTTCTTGGCTTCGGTCGGATTCTCGAGAATGTCCGCACCGCCGATGAGACAGGTTCCCTCGGTTGCCGAAAGATAGCCGGTGAGAATGTTCATTGTCGTACTCTTGCCGGCACCGTTCGGACCGAGAAAACCCATTATTTCGCCGTCGTTTACGGTGAATGAAATGTCCTTTACGGCGTAGTTTTTGCCGTAACGCTTGACAAGGTTTTTGATTTCAATCATTTTTTGACCGTCCTTTGGATATTGTGATAAGTGAATTGCACAAAATAACATCATGCATTATAGCATAATATTATTAACATTGCTTGAACAGCGATACAATAGTTTTTTAGCGTGCGTCAATATCCTCAAAAAACACTTACAGAATGACTTTGTAGTCCTCAAGGAACAGGTCGAACTGCAAAAGCCACGCAATAAGCTGAGGCTTTGACATGAGCTGACCGAACCAAGTCTCGTCCTCGGAAAGAAGCATCGCACGGAACGCCTTTTCGTTCAGTATGCAGCTGAGCGGCGACTTTGAGCGGAGTCTTTTGCAGAGCATATCGGTGACGAGCCGCTCGTACTCCTTGGCGTGGGTCTTGGGGTAGGGGCTCTTTTTGCGGTAGAGGATTTTCTCGGGAAGATATCCCGTCATCGCCTTGCGCAAAAGCGCCTTTTCAACGCCGCCCTCAAATTTAATCTCCCACGGCACGTTGTAAACGTATTCTATTATCCTGTGGTCGGCAAACGGCACACGCACCTCAAGGGCTGAGTACATACTCATTCTGTCCTTGCGCTCAAGGAGCGACGTCATAAAGCAGTCAACCGACAAAACCGTCGCAATTCGTGAGGTTCGCATGGAGTCGCTGTCGTCGTCGAGACAGTCGGCACTCGACTTTATGTCCTTGTACAGCTGCGACGCATACTCAAAGCCCTCGTCGGCTTTCGCAAATGACGGATCGAAAAGCGAGGGGCGGAGAAGCGGGTCGTGAATCCAAGGGAAAAAGTCCCGGTGAAGCATCTCCGGACGGTAAAACCACGGATATCCGCCGAAAATTTCGTCAGCACATTCTCCGGAAAGAGCGACGGTGTGGCGTTCCTTTATGCGGCGGCAGAAATAGAGAAGAGAGGAGTCGATGTCCGCCTGCCCGGGAAGATCCCTTGCGTGTACGGCACTGCGCAGACAGTCGGCAACCGCTTTTGTGGGTGCGGTGAGAACCGTATGCGACGAACCAATCTGCTGTGCGGTGTAGACTGCAAATTCGTCGTCGCCCTGCGGCTGGAAAAGAGAACTCTTGAATTCGCTCTTGTTGCCCTCATACTCGAATGAATAGGTGGAGAGCGTCTCGCTCTTTTCCTTGAAGTATTCCGACGCAATCGCACTTATCGCAGACGAATCGAGTCCGCCTGAAAGAAATGTGCAGAGAGGGACGTCCGAAACAAGCTGACGTCTTACCGCATCACGGAGAAGAAAGCGAACCTTTTCGGCGGCTGTATCGGCGTCGTCTGTGAACGGAGCGGCTCGAAGCTCCCAGTATTTGCGAAGTTTCAGCCCGTTTTCGTCGTATACGCCGCACTCACCCGGCAGAAGCTCCTTTATGTTTTTGAAAACGCCGCTTCCGTTAGCCGTAACCGGACTCATAAACAGAAGCTGCCATATACCCTCGCTATCGAGAATCGGCTTCACACGGCTGTCCGCAAGAAGCGCTTTCACCTCGGACGCACACAAAAGCGTCGTTCCGACCTGCGTGTAGAAAAACGGCTTGACGCCGAGTCTGTCACGTGCCATAAAGAGCTTTTTCTCACTCTCATCATATATAATAAAAGCGAAAATGCCGTTAAGATGCTTGGGACAGTCCTCGCCGTATATAACGTATGAGTAAAGAACAGCCTCCGTGTCGCACGAGGTCGAAAGAGTAATGCCGCTCTGCGCAAGCTCTTCTTTAAGCTCCGGGACATTGTATACCTCTCCGTTGTATATAATGGAATAGTATCTGCCGCCGTGATTTATCCGCATAGGCTGATGACCGTTGTCGGGGTCCATTACGGCAAGGCGGTTGTGAGCAAGGCACACATTGCTGTCGCATATTATGCCCGTGTCGTCGGGACCTCTGCTTTTCATAGTGGCGTTCATTTCCTGAACCGAAAGAAAATCGGGAGTCATGGTGAAATCTGCCGCCGAAAGTATAGAACACATAGTGATCACCTCATATTTGGTTTCAACATTTATTATATGCCGACAAGCGTTTTGCGAAACGGTAAAAACAGAGTGAAAAAGTGCGCAAAAGCGGATTTGATGTAAAATGCACAAAAATCATGACAAAAACATGCACAAAAAGGCAATGTTTACAAAATTCGGAAAAATCGAAGAAAATGCTTGACAAATCGCCGTTCTTCTGCTATACTTAACAAGTCGCCGAAAGCGAGAGGAAATTTGAAAAGACGGTTTGGGGAAAAAGAAGTTGAAAAAACTTCAAGAAATTTTCTAAAACCCCTTGACAAACGGAAAACTTTGTGATACAATACAAAGGTCGCTGCAAAACGACAGCCACGGAAAAGAGCGAATGAAAAACAAGAGCTTGAAAAAAGTTGAAAAAA
>CAKSCN010000157.1 GCA_934444485.1 uncultured Eubacteriales bacterium
CCCGTATACGGCTCAATATCTCCCTTTATCGTGGGAGAGGGGTATGGGTGAGTCGTCACAAAGTCGCAGAGCGCACCCTGATCGCAGAGCTGCCATACGCCGTCAGGATCACTCACAAGCGCATGCATTCCCGAGGAAATAGGGCGGGTTTTATCTTCGCTGAGTATTGCGTTGCGGACAGTCGCCGTCCATAAATAAGCCGCCGCACGGGTGGGAGCGTTGCCGAGACAGTTGCACTCGTTTCCCAAATCCCACATTACGATGTTGTCGCAGTCACGAAAACTTCTTACTATCGCTCTCACGTACTTTTCCGTCCACATAAGAGCCTCGGGATCCGTGATAAGATTCTTTCCCTCAAGAGCCGGCGGTGCAAAAAGACGTCCGCTCATCCAGCCGGTTACAATGGACACGGTGAGCGTCATTCCGTGAGCCTTTGCCATCTCCGTGAAGGTGCGGAAACGCTCGAGCATTACCGGGTTCATGGCGTCGGGATTGTCGTCAAGATATTCGTCGTTTTCACCGACAACGTATTCGCCGAAACCGCCCCGGCAATTGTAGAGCTTGCGCAGAGGCTGAAAATCTCGCCAGAGGGGGAATACTCTCATGTGCTTGACGCCGCACCCCTCAAGAGCTTCGAGATCCTTTTCGACAACCTCGGGCTGCCAGTTTTTCCACATTTCCGTTCCGGACGCCGAGTCCCAGTAATTGCATCCGAGCATATATTCGCTTTTTATCATTGGTATACCTCCGATTTGTAAATATAATGTCACATTCATATTATACAAGGAAAGATAAGCCGTGTCAAGGCAAATAAAAATGCAAATACGCAGAAAAATTTGCCTCACTGCAACCTTGTGCGCAAAAATGCGGTCTAATAGGCGAGTACTCAAAAAACAGGAAAGGAAAATGCGGATGAATAAAACCGAATACGGCATTTGCAGAGGAAGCTTTCCGTTGAACGGTAAAGAGCAAATTGCCGAAATGCTTGCCGAACCCGCAAGGAGAAACAAACTCTCACGCATAGCGCATTGCTATCTAAAGTGCGACGCCGACATATGCGACGCCTTGCAGGAGACTGCGTACCGTGCCGTGAAGAGTGCCGGAAGCCTGAAAAATGAGGAATACTTCGATACATGGCTTGTGAGAATACTCATAAACTGCTGTAAGGATATACTGAAGGACAATTCACGCCGAGCCGCAATAAACGAAAAAATGTATACCGCCGAGGAGATTTCTTCAAACGGTGACGGCGACGTTTTCCGTGCTTTGCGGGAGCTTGACGAAAAATACAGAAGCGTTATGGTGCTGTTCTACGTCGAGGGCTACGACGTTAAGGAAATCTCGGCAATGCTGCGTGTTCCGCAGGGAACCGTAAAATCAAGGCTCAGCCGGGGAAGAGAAAAACTAAAGACAATTATCGAGAATGCTTGACGAGGTGATAGTATGAAAAAATATGGCAGCCTGAACGAATACTTTGACGATATAAAGAGCTTTACATCAAATGAAAACGAAGCCCGTGCAATAGAGAGAGGCATTGCGAAAGCGGATTACGCATACGGCGCAAGAACCCCTCTTTTCAGAAAGATAACCGTATTTGCGGCGACAGCGGTGCTTCTGACGGCAGTGACCTCAGCGGCGGCGGTCGGATATAAATATTTTTACTCGAGAATCGAGGACGGCGAAAACGTGAAGTTCGGCTTTGACGTAAACCGAGACGAGAAACCCATAGTGTACACAGTGTCTCCCACCGTGCTTCCGGAGGGCTTTTACGAGTACGCCGAAAACTTCAAATACTTCAGAGGAAACGTCGGGGACGACTATGATACAATCACCGTTATGGAGACCCTCAATATGGCGCAGGTGGAGCGTGACGGCGGCTTTATTAACGAGAACGGCGTAAAGAACGTGACCGAGGGAAGCGTCGGAGATTATCGCACGGAAACGGTTTCGCATATCGGTGAGGAGTATATGCTCTACGGTCGTGATATGTATGTCTTTGCCGAGGATAAAGGCGTTGTCGTTCACCTCTGGGCGTCGGGCGGCGTTTCGGACGACGAGCTTGCGGAATTTGCGTCGGGACTTGTGTTCATGCCGGTTGCGGAAGACAGCTTTCCGAATGCCGACGAGACCGCAAAACTCGAAGCCGAGAGGGAAGCCGAGAGAATGAAAGCCGAAAATGAATACGCACTCGAGCTTGCCGAAAGAGAAAAAGGCGTTGCGGCGGAAAATGTCGTGCTGCCCGGCGAGAGCAGAGACAACGGCAGTGTAAAACTCACCGTGCTTTTCTCCGAAGCTTTTGACGGTATTGACTTGAGTTCTTATCCGGACAGCTTTTTCTCCTGCAATACCGACGAGATAAAGACTGTCATAGGCGACGACGGTAAACTTGTTCCTTGCGAGCTTTACGACTTTGCGGCAAAAGCGCCGAGCGGAAAAACCGCTGATATGACATTTGTCAAAGTTAAGCTGAGAGCGGAAGCACTTGAGGACGCCGAGCTTCTTTTCAATCCGTCACTTGTCGGACTCGAAAAGCGTTCCGACGGAAGCTACGGCTTTGTTGAGAACTGTGCGGATTATATTTCACGTACAAATCCTTACCTTATGCTGACGCTTGACAGTATGCCGATAGGCTTTGACTGTGCGGACACGCTCGAGGGTGCGGCAAGACTTAAGAGCTTCTATACCAAGAGCCTTGCGAAAGGAGAGACCTTTGAATGCACGATTCTTTTCGTAACCGATAAAACGACTGCCGAAAACGGTACGCTCCGCTTCGGAGAATTTGACGGAACGTATTTCAAAATTGCCGATTGATGTATAAAGAAACGGGGTTGCCGTTGTTGTGCGGTCACCCCGTTTATCATCATTATGTTGCTTGCAGAGTTTTGCAAACTGTAGGAGAATTCAGATATATGAAACAGCAAGGACTTGTACGGCACAAAGAACACTTCCGACCGCGTCAAGAGCCTTGACACCTTGTGTTATGCATACGCCGACGCAGGACAACTGGCGTGTTTACAGAAGCGGTTCGGTAAAAAAGTCAAAGCCGCAGTCGGCGGTGTCTATTCTGTGACCTTCGGGATCATCGTGAATATTGAATCGGAAGTTGCCCTCAGCACCGAATTTTGCATAAAACGGTTTAACGAGAGCGTTAAAATCGGGTGCTGTGTCACAGGTGAACACTGTGTCGTAACGACCTATCTCGCAGTAAAAGCGTCTCGGCGCAATAATTGCGGCGATCCCCTCGTCGTTGAAGGTGTTGCCGGAATTATTCCAAATCCAGCTTTCCAAATTATACTTGAATCGATCGTTCATGGCACAAGATGAATATGCGGATACTATTCTCTGATCGGCCGCCGCTGTTATAAGTGTGTAAAACCCACCGTAGGAAAGACCTATCATTCCTATTTTAGCTTCGTCAACAAGTGAATCCGCACAGAAATAGTCAAGTGAACGCATTATACTGTAGATTTCAACCGCCGCTATGCTGCTTCCGAGCTGTTTCAAACTCCTGTCCAGAAATTCGCGTTTCCCGGCGAGAGAAGGGAGAGCAGCCGCAGCATCGTTGCCGCCCGGGATTTTCCCCCAGACGAGGATCTGCGGAGCAAAAACTCGAATTCCGCAATCAAGTATGCGGTGTACCATATTGTGATAATTGTTCTTGCCGACCATGTCTGCACAAAGCTCCGGGGTTCCTCCGCCACCGTGCTGACAGATCACAAGACCTGTCTTTTTGTTTTTTTTGTCGTTCGGAACGAAATATATTCCGTAAAACCAAAAACCGTCCGCAATCTCAATCTGCATACGATAAATCTCACACATTTCGTCGGTCGCAACGTATGTTTTCCGTACTTTTGGCACGGGCATTCCGTCACTGTATCCCGACAGCGGCACTCCGAGCATATCACGGTATTCCCTGCGATACCTTTCGGGATCGGAAAAATACGAGTCCGGATTTAGATACTTTTTTCGCTCATTTACCGATTTGTTTCGTAATATTTCGAGGTATGTCTCAATGCCCTCAACGTATTCCTCACGCTCCTTTTGAGCGACTTGATAATTCGGATACTCAGAGTAAAACCTGTAATTTGAAAAATCTTTCATAACTGATTTCCTTTGTTGTTATTTTCCGAACGGTTTCATAAACAGCTTTATGAGAATTATATTTTGCGCATCAATACTGCGGACGAGGTGCTGTTTAGTCCGTTACATAAAAGTCCTTACGGTTTACACCGGTAAAGTCTGGAACGTCCCAGCTCTTGCCGAGGTCGGAGGGACATATGTCCTGCGGCATGCGATAGTCGGGGAGATTGTTGCGCTGAGTAAGCTCCTCGCGAATAGCTTGAAGATACTTGAAACCGTGACTGTGACTTGGAGAAACAAAATGTCCTTCGTCCCATTCGTTCCAATTGTCAATCATCATAAGCTTTTTGCCGTAGGCATTTTTGGGAAGGACGTCGGTCATCTTTTTAAAATCATGCAGAAGCTTGCGAAAGCTCTCAGGTGAAAGATACCAAGTGTTTTTGTCGGAGTAGTGATATCCTTTGTTTACCCATGCCTCGGAAAGTCTTGGAGTAGGATCCCAGAAAACCGACGCCGTTGCTATGAATCGTTTGGAATCAATGAGAAACTCCTCCGACAATTTGCATTTTTGATCCTCAACAACCTCTTCTTCGGATGGTACTATTCCGTTTCCGTTTCTCCAGTAGTTGTACGTAAATCTGAAGTCGTATCCTCGTGCATATATGTCCTCAAGCTCATCTTTTTCAGCGTGACGTTTATTCAGAGCGAAAATCATACCGGGATAGCCCTTTTTTTCCATGAACCTGCGGCAAGCGTCGAACGCTTTCTTTTGCTCTGCAGCACTCTCAAAGTTATTCTTAATCTGATCGTCGGTATCATATACGAAAAGCACCGGTTTGCCGTCAACCTTTAGATAATTATTGCGTGAGAAGTAATTATCATACCAGAACGGCATAAGGTTTTCGATGATGTCGTTGCTGTCGGTCGCACCCCAGCGATTGGTAGCTTCGAACATGATGGCAAAGTCCATGTATTTCTGATACCTTGCATTGAAAAGAGCCTCGTGAAGTCCGTGACCGCAACGAAGATCTTTTACCGTAACAGTCTTTCCACAGTTATTCTTTTTACGATACCAGCAGTGTATGAAGCAATTTATGCCGTGTTCTGACGCCCACTTTATCTCCCAATCGCAGACCTCAGGGCTTTCCTCGTCGTAGTAACCCATGAGAGGCGTACGTTCGGGATAATTATGAAGATCGTTAAAGCCGTTGTGAAGCTCTGCCGCCCCTTTTTTCCACGCCGCATAATAATGTGCACAGACGATAATGT
>CAKSCN010000158.1 GCA_934444485.1 uncultured Eubacteriales bacterium
CCGTTAAGTCCTACTACACTCCCAAGGTAAACGCTCTCGTTGACAGCCTTGCCGGCAGTGCGGACGTTGACACCTTTATCGCAGAGGTCAAGAGCGGCATGGAGGAGCTCTTCGGTGTTCCCGGCTACAATGAGGAAGCTCTCGACGGCGTTCTCACGGCAAGAATAAAGGATCGCTACGCCGACGACAGAGCAGGCTTTGTTGACGCCGTAAAGACCGCATTCGGCAGACTTACCGACGTGTTTATCGACAACTTCACCGCAACCTTTGACAGAGGCTACTACATCACCGGCACAAACGATATAATCGACGAGCTTCTCGCTTCCGATGAGTACGCCGACGCTGTTGACGTGCTTCCCACCGAGGACGAAACGCCGGCGGCAGACGATACGGCTGATACGGCAGAGACAGCGGATACCGCAGACACGACAGCGGAAGATACGGCAGACAGTGCGGATACTGCTGATACAACCGACGAGACGGCTGACACCGCAGCAGACGCCACGGCAGAACCTGCAGTTGTTGTCATTCCCACTCCCGTTGCGGACGGCTTCATCGAGGCTCTCAAGGCAGAGCTTGCGCCCCTTTACGGTTACTACTACACCGACGAGTTCGCAGGAGATATCGACCTTGCGTTCACCTCCGATGTAAGACAGCTCTTTACCACCGACAAGGACGCTTTCGCCATGACGGCAAGAGAGATTTTCGTTTCGATAACTGAAAATATCGGTTACGACTACACATACGAATCCGTAAGACCTCTCATTGAAGCAAAGTACGGCGAAACCTTCCCGAACGACGCAGAGCGTATAGCCGACACCATCGACAATAACCTCACCGCCGGCGGTATCGACGTATTCAGAATCAACTTCATGCTCTCCCAGTTCTCCGGCTACGCAAAGTCTCAGAACGAGAAGATAGCGGCTGAGCTTGCAGGCGAGGGCGATACGACCGCAGAGGGCGACACCACGGCAGAAGGTGAAACCACTACAGAGGGCGAAACTACAGCTGAGGGTGACACAACGGCTGAGAGCGACGCCACAACAGAGGGCGAAACCACGGCTGAGGGTGAAACTCCGGCTGAGGGCGATACTTCCGCCGAGGGAGACACCGCAGACACGGAAGCCGAAGCGGCGTAAATAAACGGAATTTGCTTCATGCAGACGCACATTTGGCAAAATACAGGGGTAAATGTAAACACAAGGCGAAGTAAATTGTAACATTTTTGTTTTATTCGCCGCAAAGCCCTTGTATTTTGCGTGCGTGTGTGATATAATGGTGAAGCTTTGAGCCGCTCGGTGTACTGCGTGAATGCGTGCATGCGTGCATCGCTATGCGCCGTGGGCTACTAAAAACAATTTCAGGAGGAACAACATAATGGAAACAGTAATCGGCATATTGCTTTTGATCATGGCAGTATTCCTTGTTGTTGCCGTTCTTATGCAGAGCAGCAAGGATCACAGACTTTCGGGTACTATAGCGGGCGGAGCGGAGACCTTCTTCGGCAAGCAGAAGGGCAAGTCGATCGACGCTCTCCTTTCAAAGATAACGACGATCGTTGCGATTGTATTCGTTATTCTCGTACTCGTGCTTTACTTCATGCAGGCTAAGCCGGCAAAGACAAACGACAACACCGCTGACGACACCAACCCCGGCATTGAGGATGTAGTCACTCCCGACAAAAACGGCGATACAACGGCAGACGATACCACCGCCGACGATACAAATGCGGCCGACGATGCAAGCACAGCAGACGACACCAACGCTGACAACGCTGACGCTGCAGCAGACGACGCCGAGAACGCTGACGCTCCCGTTGAAGAAAATACCGAGGCTGACGGCGCAGACGCTACAGTCGCTGAGTAATCGCTCAGGCGGACGGCAAGACGCCTTACTTATATGAAAGCAAACGCACGGTAGGACTGTTACGGTCGCCGTGCGCTTTTTTGTGAAGAGAATTTGCGGTAATAATTGCGGTGCGATAAAGTGAAAGCTGCGCTTTCGAAAATTGAGAATTGAGAGTGGAGAATGGAGAATGGGGGTGGAAAAGCTTCGCTTTTCTTCAATAATTGTATGGTGCAAAATTTTGAGGTTGTGCGATAAAGGGAAAGCGGATTTTTACCGAGGCTATGGGGAAAATGCGTGACTTGATAATTGCACACTCTCTCGGGTGTTGCATGGAGGCGGCTTCGCCGCCTCCATTACCCCCCTGCAAAGCGAAGGTTTGCACGCTGAACGAAGTTCTGCGTTTTAAAGTTCTTTTGGTTCTTTTCTTCAGAAAAGAACGCATCGCAGACGCCTCTGCGGCGAGCGGCTCCCGTAAGCCACCGTAAAGACCCCACGGAGATCAGCCCCCGTAACCCTCGTAAATGTGGCGCTCGTGGAGGATTTATAAAAAAATGATATTTTTAAGCCGATTTTATTAAAAAATGCATTGCAAAGTACATAATTTTTTGGTAAAATACACGTGAGATGTACCGTGTGCGGAAATCTCAAATAAAATGAAACAGGAGATTGTTATGTTTTACGCTGACAAAAACTTCCTTTATGAAATAGACAAAAAATCAAACGAAAGAAAGAGAGCAATACTCCTCTCAAAAACCGATATAAGCCCCGTCGGACGTTCGTTCTATGTCTCAAACGAAGGCGACGACAAAAACGACGGCAGAACACCGGAAAATGCGGTTGCAACCCTTGCCGCACTTGACAGGATAGGACTTCTCCCCGGCGACGCAGTCTTCCTCCGCCGAGGCGATACGTGGAGAATAGGCGGCTGGACAGTGCCTGCCGGCGTCACCCTTTCGGCATACGGCGAGGGAGCAAAGCCTGTCGTCACCTGCTCGCCCGAAAACGCCGCTCGTGAGAGTAAATGGACGCTCGTCAACGGTACGGACAACATTTGGCTCTACGCCGATAAGATAAACGACTGCGGCTGTATAGAGTTTGACGACGGTATTTTCGCCGTTAAAGCCACGCCGTGGTACGTTGACGGAAGGTACGTTCACGACGACTGCACAACAGAGTTCGACCCCAAAACCGACCTTCCCTGCGACCTTGCGTTTTTCCAGAACTGCGACTCGGTGAAAACCGACGACGGACTTCCGAAGCTTTATACAACCGAAAACCTCGGCTCGCTTTACCTGCGCTGTGACAAGGGCAACCCCGGTGCGGTGTTTGCTTCCATTGAATTTTTCGCCGGCAGAAACGCTCTCCGTGTCGGCGGTCCGACAGTCACGGTCGATAATATCTGCATAAAGCACTGCGCAGCGCACGGCGTCGGTGCCGGAAACGCCTTTGAGCTTCATGTGCAGAACTGCGAAATAGGTCCGCTCGGCGGCGGCATTCAGTTCTATAATAATGACGGCTCAACCGTGAGATACGGCAACGGAGTCGAAATATACGGCGGATGCCGTGACTACGTTGTGAAAGACTGCTACATTCACGATATTTACGACGCCGGAGTAACGCACCAGAGAAAAGGGTCTGCCGCAACCCTTGACTACCGCGCCGAAAGCGCATACCCTCACAACGGTGAAGTGAAAACCTTCGATATGAAGGGCGTCATCGTCATGGAGGATATCGTCTACAGCGGCAACCTCTTCGAGAGATGCATTTACTCAATCGAGTATTTCTGCGATCAGAGCGACAGCGACCTCGACTGCATGAGAAATGTCCTCATGGAAAACAACATCTGCCGTTTCGCCGGCGGCTGGGGCTGGCAGAGACCGAACAAGGTCGCACGACACATTCAGGGCGGCTGGCTCGGCAGTAAGCGCAAGTATCCGTCGGAGAACTACGTTGTCAGAAACAACATTTTCGACAGAAGCATCGACGTTCTTGTGTCGATAAGCTCCACAAAGAAAGAGGATCTTCCGAAGATGGAAAACAACCTTTACATTCAGTATGAGGGCGGAAACTACGGTATGTACGGCGTACCTTACGACAGGTATTACGCTTTCGACTCCGAGACCGAGAAGACGGTCGTAAACGGGCTTCAGAGCGAGAATGTGAAGCTTTACGCAGTGCAGAGGGAAAACATCTGAGCGGAATTTGAGTTCCGTAAGGCAAACGAAAGGAAAGGCGACATATGCCGGTAACGAGGATAGAGGACAATCAGGTTTTTGAGCCGGGAGTGGTTAAGATTGCGGTAAACAACGTCGAACACAATGGTCGTGTGGCGTTTCACAGCCATTCGTTCTGGGAGTTCGTTTACGTTGACAGCGGCTTTGCCATACATACCTGCGCCGGGGAGACGTCGATGCTTACGGGCGGCGATCTCTTCGTCATTGCGCCCGGCGAGACCCACGCCTACACAAGGGCGTGCAATACGGTGCTTTACAACTGTCTTTTCCGTGCAAGCGAGCTTGGGGAAGAGGAGAGGAGCATTTTCTCCCTCCCGGGATTTTCCGAGCTTCGTATGCGTGCCGAGGGCGGCGACGGAGTGATTTCCCGTGCGAAGCCGGAGTGCATAAGGCTGAATTTCACGGAGCGTCACGAGATTATGACCATAATCGAAAAGATGAAGTGGGAGAAGCTCAACCACCCGTCGGGCTGGCAGCAGATGATGAAAAGTCTGCTTATTCAGCTGCTTGTATTCTATTCGAGACTTGACGTTTACGCACGCCGTGCCGAAAGGCGAAGCGACAGCTATCTCGGTCACACATACAAGGTACTCAAATACCTCGAGGAAAACTACGACAAGAACATCAGTGCAAGAGAGCTTTCCGAGGCGACCGGACTTTCGTCCGACTACATCTCGAAGCAGTTCAAGCGTGAGCTTTCCATGACGCCGACCGAGTACCTGCGTCGATACAGAATAGCGAAGAGCATGGAGATGCTGCGCACGACCGATATGCCCATTGCAGATATCGCACGGAGCGTCGGAATCGATGAGCTGAGCGTCTTCTCGCGCCTATTTAAGCAGTTCGCCGGCGAGTCGCCGAGTAATTACAGGAAGCTCAATTGATGCGGTTGAGGGCTGTTGGGAGTTGGGTGTTCTTTCTTGAAAGAAAGAACCAAAGAACTTTAAGGAGCAAAGCTGGCGCTTTGCAGGGAAAAAGATTATAATATCGGAGGTAATACCGTTCAACCTCGACGAAGTCTCGGTCGAAGGGGAGCTTTGGGCGGTGCTTATCCGAGATAGTGCGAAAGTCGGTGGCGCATATATGCGCATCATATGCGCAAGTGACCGACTTAGATTTTTGTAGCATCAGACTTTGTGGGGACTGTAATTTCTACCTTCTCCCGTTCCCGAAATTTGTACCTCACTTCGTTCGACGACAAATTACGGAAAGATGAGGTTTTTGGAGAGT
>CAKSCN010000159.1 GCA_934444485.1 uncultured Eubacteriales bacterium
CCGTTATGCAGAATAAATGTCTCGGCAACCGCCGACGCAAGTGCAAATACTATAACCTGCGTCACCAAAAGGCGAATCACACGGTTGGTAAACACGAGAGGTTTTTTCGCCTTCTTCGGGAAGCAGAGTACAATCTGCAAAAGCGCAAGAACCGCCGCCGCACAATCGGAAAAGACGGATGTTCCTGCCGGAAACAGCGCAAGTATCACCGCAACGGCAAGCGGAATGAGAATGCGCATAACAAGTCCGAACGCCGCATTGGCACGAACCCAGCGCATCTGTCTTATTGCCATATAAGAATTAAGCTGATACATATGCGTGTAGTAAAGAAGCAATTCAGCCGCCGACACGAGCGCAAGAGCCGTGAGCAAAACCTCAAATATCATAGTTATGACCATTCCTTTTTGTGGATTTTCGGTATTCAGAGCCGTATTCCGCCGAAAAATGAGCGGAGTGCGCCGTAAACAAGGTTGGGATTGTCCAAAAAGCTGTAATGAGAGCCTCCGGCAACGGTAACGAGACCGCAGTCACGAATTTTCTTTTCCATTATGTGCGCATCCGAAATCGGCGTTGCTGTATCACGATCTCCCCAAATCAGAAGCGTCGGCACGTTTACGGATGAAATACGTTCGGTATAATCATCGTTGACAACTTTTACAAGGCTCGCACGCATTATTTCCGACGCCGCTTTATAGTCGGCAGAGCCGTGGCTGTTCTTATAATTCTCAAGCGCATTCGGAAACAGTGCCTTTACGGGTGCTGAAGAAAGAAGTGCTTTGCCGAGCTTGTACTTTCGGATTTTAAGCTTCTGCATAAAGGTTTTCTTCGGCACAATGCCGGCACTGTCAATAAGCACCGCTTTTTCAACCGAAACAGGGAGTTTTTCTCTCGAAAGAAGATTTAAGATAGTTCTTCCGCCGTGAGAATGTCCCACAAGCGACACATCTTTTATATCGAGCTTATCAAGCACCGCAAGGGCAAAGTCGCCGTAATCGTCAGTCGAAAACGCAAAGGACGGCTCACTGCTCGCTCCGAAGCCGGGAATGTCGTATGTAATAACCCTGCAATATGCGCTCATCGACTCCGTCAGTCTCTCGTATACGGCGGTATTGGTCCCCCACCCCTGAAGCAGGAGAACAGCCTTTCCGCTTCCCTTTTCGGAAAGATTGAGGTCGATATCGTCGCCTTTAAAATGTATATTCATAATCGGGAATTTCCTTTACAAAGCACTACAAAAATCTTTTCACGCTGATTTATTTTACACTACAGTATATCACTTTGCGCCGATTTTGTCAAGTGAATTACCCGAAAGTTTGCCTCTTTTTACCTTTGTATTCATCTTTGAGGCAAAAAAAGACCGGCTCGGCGAAAAACGTGCCAAACCGGTACATTACAATGCTGTTATGCGTTCACATTTCCTGCGGCGTCATATCCTCCGCTTTCTCCGTTTTCAGAAGTGCTGAACCAGAAGGAGTAGATCTTTCCGGACGTAACATAAAAATGCAGTCTGAAAGCTTCACCCTCAAGCGAAGAGAGGTCGAAGCCGTCGAAATCGAGTTCTGCGTGTGTGCTGTCACCCGTGAAAGGCGCACTTTCCGTAAGAACAGTCTTTTTGTCGGCGCTCAGAATCTTTACGTATATGCCGCCGTTCCCTTCCGTTTCGGCGTTTATGAAAAAGTGCTTTTTTCTGCCAGTGAAGGTAAGCTTACGTGTGATTATCTCGCCGTCGTTCTCCGTTCCGAGCGAGACAAAGCCGTCACGTCTGAGCTTTGCTATACCCGTTGCGCCGTTTGCGTACATGGTGTCAAACTGGCAGTCGTTTGGATTGCCCTTACCGCCGCCTGCCTCGTCTCCGGCAAAGCCGATGTAGTAAAACCACAGCTCGTCGTCGTGAACAGTGCAGAGACCGCCGACCGACTGAACATATCCTCTGTCCCATTCTCCACGCACCATTGACGCATTTATGAAGGTTTCGTTTGTCGGACGTGAAAAGTGAAAACCGTCACGGCTGTACATTGCGACAAGCTCGGTTATCTTCGGCGCACCCGTTTCAAAGCCGACATTATTGTTCGGTCCGTAATATATCTGGAAAATACCGAGCATTATGCTTTCGTATGCGACGCAGTCAACATTGTAAAGCTCAGGTTTCACTCTGAGATAGGCGTTGGGTTTATCGGTGCTGTCGGCGCAAAGCCACTTCACGTTTTTGCCTGTCCAGTCTGCACCCTCAAGGTAATCGTCGCACTCGGCATACTCTCTCGAACGAAGTCCCGACCACGAGCATCTTATGCTGTAAACCCACTTCTTTCTAAATGGGTTATAGAACATCGTACTGCGGTCGCCCTGAGTCACCGTGTAGCGTGCCTTGTCCCAGTGAATGCCGTCCGCCGAAACAGCGGCTATGCCGGGACGGTCAAGACCGGGGCTGCGCATAAAGAGTTTATACCTTTCGTCCGGCTTGTCTGTATCGTAATCAATGAAGACTGTGGTTGAATCGGGGCGGAACTGACGTATTCTGCCGTCCTCGGCCGGTGCTCCCCTTTCGGGAAGAATTTCGTTTGTATCACCGACGATGCCGAGGTTCGGGCGTTCCCAGTGTATTCCGTCCTTGCTTGTGGCATATCCCATTTTATGGAGCCAACCTGCCTCATACCACATTTTCATTATCTTTTCGTCTTTGTCCCACCAAACACCGCCGCTTTTCGGTGCGGCACACGGGAGACGCTCGTACTTTTCCATGGATGTTTCAGGCTTGAACACGGGGTTACCCTCAAACTTCTTTGCTTTGTGGCAAACAGGATAAAGGTTATGCACTTCTATGAGAAAATCATCGACGAAAAGCTGTCTTCCGACGGTGATGTCGATAATGTCGGGCGGAGTGTCAAGGTACGGAACGGGAAGCTTATTCCTAAGCGTTTCCTCACTGTATTTCGGAGGCCATTCATCGGGGAGCATTATGTTGTTGTAAAGTCTTTCACCCATAGCGTTTCTCCTTTTTACGCTGATTTTATTATTTTTGCACAATAACACCTCGTATGCCATGTCAGTATACCACATGGTTCTGTAAATGTCAACAACAAATTTTTTAGGAGGATAAAAAAAGGAGCGGAAAAACCGCCCCCGTTATGTCTTTCAAAAAATGATAAGTACGCAATTACTTTATGCCCATTCCTCGAAGAAGGTCGTTTACTGTGTCATCATCGCCGCTTTCGTAGTTGATGAACACGACAACATTTCCGCTCACAATCGTTTTGCAGACGACTCCGTCAGCCTCTCCGAAGGCATAGGTGCTGTCCTCGCCGTTCCCGGTGTTTACCTCGGAATAGCCGTTCTCTATTACCTCCTTGTCGTTCTCAAAGAGCATGAGAGCGTCCTCCTCGTCCTTACACTCGACGTAAGAGAGATTGGGAAGACCGCTTGAATCTTTTGCGCTGAAGCAGGGATAGTCGCTGTCGCTCTCCATTGTAACCTCGTAGCCCTTGGACTTCAGGTACATACTTGCGGAATCGGTTTTGCTCTTAGAGCAGGCGCACAGTGTGCACAGCATTGCTGCGGCAAGAAAAAATGCCGCAATTTTTCTTTTTGACGTAAACATGATTATTTACCTCACCTTTCTTTTGTTTTTACCACACCGTTATTTCAACGCCGGTATAATAGTGCGTAAGAATGTCGGTATAAGAGCTTCCCTGCTTTGCCATGGTACAAGCACCGAGCTGGCTCATTCCGACGCCGTGTCCGTAGCCGAGGCAAACGAAGGTTATATTGTCAGCGTCGTAGTTAACCGTAAAGCAGGTTGAACGCAGAGAGAAAATACTCTTGAACTTCTGACCGCTGATATATTCGCCGGCAACCGTCATGTAGTCAACCTTGCCGGAAGCTGTCTGGACTGCGGCACCGAGAAATTCGGAGAAGTCACTGTCATAATACTCCCCGGCGGACGAATATCCTGCCGAAACAAGTCGTCTGATAAACTCTTCTTTCGAGTAGGTTTTGTGTGCGCTTATGAGTGCAAGCATTTCGGGGTCATCCTTTTCGGGTGAAGATACCGAAACAAGGTAAGGCAGGCTGCCGCCCCAAACGTCCGCACTCGCCATCGTACTGCCGCCGCTGGAGGCGTGGTATGCCGCTGTTATCGGAGAGCCGTTATACGTGATTATCTGACCGCTTGTCTGCTTTGCGGCGGAATACGCTCTGTCGTAGTAATGCTGTCCGGAATTGCCGTACTTTGCGATAAACGCATTCTTTTCGAGAAACGCCTGACAATGACCTGGGTTTGTGCAGACATCCGCATTATCGTGAGTTGACGAGTTAACTATTCTGTTTACCACAAAGGTTCTCGACGCAACCGCCTGCGCTTTGAGCGCTTCGTCGCCGGCATACGAGGGCATTTCGGAGATAATTACCTGTGCAAGGTACTCATCGAGGTCGAGAGTCGAAACCGTGCCGCTTGCCGAATCGAGAACTCTGACAGTCGTTATTCTGCCCTTCGAGCTTCCCGTGACTATCACATTTGAAGAAGGCTTGGAGGGTTCGGGGTTCACATTTTCAGGTTCGTCGTTCTTTGGTTCCTCCGCATTCGGAGCGGTGGGAATATCCTGTTCCTTAACGGGAGTTTTGGGTTCTTCGCTTGTCACGGTTTGACTGCCGGGTTCGTTTACCGTGACGGAGGGTGCTTCGGCACCGGTTGTTTTCGTGTCGTAAACGGTGTCATCGTCGTCAAAAACAACATTCGAGAAAAGCTCCTTGAGCATATAGCTTTCACTGAGAGTCGGCTTGTACACCTCGGTTTCCGACTGCTGAAGCTCTTCTTCGTCAACGCTTTCCCCGGTATTTTCGGAAGTCTTCGGGATTTCATTTTCGGTCTCTTCGTCAGCGGCAGGCTTTACGGCGGCTTCGGAGACGCTCACCTGTTTGTCCGGAACGTCGTCAACGGGCATTCCGTTCATAAGCATTGCCATTGAAGGTGCTGCAACGAGAACAAAAATGAAGCAAGCGAGTGAAATAATTCGCATAAGCATACATTTTCGTTGAGTTTCAGTAATTTTCTGCATAATTTTCATTTACCTCTTGCAAAATTAGTTTTTCTGTGGTATACTATTCTCATTGATACAATAATATTCGGAAGGTGACAGAAATATGATGAACGAAGAACTCAACACCGGTTTTCTCTCCGAGCTTGCCGAATCCTGCCGTGAAACCTACGCAATACCCCGTGAGGCTTTTGAAAGCGGCAACGTAAAGCG
>CAKSCN010000160.1 GCA_934444485.1 uncultured Eubacteriales bacterium
CTGATGCCAAAAAAATCACGACCCGGCGCTTGCGTATATGGCGTCGGGTCGCCGTACTATCTCGGATAAGATGTGTCTTACCTCATCTAAGTCGGCGGCTTGCGTTTATGGCGCGCATATATGCGCCTGACTTCGGTACTGCCTCCAAATTACTCTACACCCGTCCCCTGCAAAGCGCCAGCTTTGCTTTTTGAAGTCTTTTGGTTCTTTTCTTCAGAAAAGAACACCCTCGTAGCCCCTCGTAGCCCCCCGTAAGCCCCGTAACCCTCGTAAGCCCCCGTAAAGCCTCTGCGGCAGTTGTCATTTTGGGGAAGCTGCGTTTTTCTTTTTTACGCAAACACCGTCTGCACGAGAAGCATATACAGAACCGTGCCGCCGGCAATTGAGAGGAGCATCTGCCTTTTCCAAAGGTGCAGTGCAAAGGTGAAAGCGAGGGCGATAAACTCCGGCAGTCCGTGAGAAGCGCCGAGTACGTCGGTATTCTTGAGGGCGTAAACGAGAAGCAGTCCGAACACCGCCGACGGAAGCACCTTGCCGAGATAGTCGATGTATTTCGGAGTCGCTTTGCCGCCTCGGAACACGGCGAAAGGAAGAAAGCGTGTGAGCATCGTGCCGGCAACAACGACGGCAACCGTTATTATCTGCTGTGTGAGCGTCATACTGCGTCATCCTCCTTTGCATCGGCGTCGCCTTTTTTGCCGCAGAGCGACCGGAATACGGTGAGAAGCACCGTTATAATAATCATCGACGGTATTATAAAGCCGTCCTTGCCGAAAATCAAAAGGCACGCAAGCGACGAAAGCACGCCGACCGCAGAGCCGATGTAGTTTTTCGCCGAGAGAAGATCGTCGAGAAATATCACTGCGAACATTGCGGTCATCGCAAACTCGAGTCCCTTTGTGTCAAAGGTGAAGAACGAGCCGAGTATGCCGCCGAGCGTCGAGCCGACGACCCAGTAGGTGTAGTTGAGGACAGTCACCCACAGCATAAACCACCCCTTGTCAACGTCCGAGGGGATTTTGTCGTAGGCGGCGCAGTTTACGGAAAAGCTTTCGTCGCACATTCCGAAGATGAGGAAGAACTTCTTTGCGCCCGTGCCCTTGTACTTTTCGAGCATCGACAGACCGTAAAAGAGGTGGCGTGCGTTTACCATGAGCGTCATGACGAAAGCCGACACGGGGTTAAACGCTCCGACGAGCATATCCGCTGCGACGAATTCCATTGACCCTGCGAAGACGGTCATGCTCATGAGCATCGGATAGAGGAAACCAAAGCCGAGCGAGCGCATATAGATTCCGCAGGTCGCGCCGAGGAAAATAAAACCGGTGAGTATAGGTATGGTAAAGGGGAAAGCCGCCGCAAGCGCACGGCGCACAGCTCCGGAAGCGTTATTTTGCATGACTTACCACCGGTTTCGGTGCTTTTTTGCGGTCGGGGAGCTGAGTTACGACCATTCCGGCGAAGATGAGCGCACAGCCGACATAGCCTGCGGCGGTCATGACCTCGTTAAGTATGAGTGCGCCGCCTATTGCGCTGAAAACCGCCTCCGACGAACAGATTATGGCGGCAAGAGATGGATCGGCGTCCTTCTGACCGAGTATCTGGCAGGTATACGCAACTCCGACCGAGCCTATGCCGCAGTAGAGAATCGGGATTGCGGTTGCGGTGATATCGCCCCACGTGAAGCTTTCACGGAACGCCGCACCGACGAAGCAGAGAGCGGCGCACACGAAGAACTGTATGCAGGCGAATTTCAGCGAGGGTATTTCACGTGCGAAGCGGTCGATTGTGATGATGTGGAACGCCCAGAACACCGAGCCGACAAGGGTGATGAGGTCGCCGTAGCCTATGGCGATTTCGCTGTTAAAGGCAAAGCCGACGGCGTTATCCGCACTGACGAAGAGCGGTTTTCCGATACTCAAAAGGTAGAAGCCGACGACGGCGACGGCAATTCCGACCCACGTCATGCGCCCTGCCTTTTTGCGGAAGATAATGAGGTTGAACAGCGGCACGAGGACGGTGTAAAGGGCTGTGATAAAGCCTACCTTGCCGGCGTTCCCGGTTATCTCTATTCCCATTTGCTGTAAGGTCGAAGCGGCAAAAAGCACGATTCCTGCAACCACCGCAGCGAACATTGTTTTACCGACGAGCTTTTTGGATGCGCGGAAGTCAGCGAAGCCCTCGAAAATCAGTATTACCGGTATGAGCGACACTGCACCCAAAAGGAAGCGCATGCCGTTGAAGGCGTACTTTCCGAGATGCTCTGCTCCGAATTTCTGCGCCACAAACGCAAATCCCCAGACTGCCGCCGTGATGAATAAGAATATCGTCGATTTTACTTTTTTGTTCATTGCTTTTTATCTCCTTTACTGTGGGGTACGGGGGTACGAGGTCTACGGGGGCGTTCTTTCTTGAAAGAAAGTTGCGACGCAACAAAGTTGCTTTCGCCAAAGAACTTTAAAAGCAAAACTTCGTTTTGCAGGGGGACGGGTTATATTGTAATTTGAAGGCACTGCCGAAGTCAGGCGCATATATGCGCGCCATAAACGCAAGCCGCCGACTTAGATGAGGGGGACTCATCTTATCCGAGGTCGGAGCGTTTAAGCTCGGCAACGCCTCGCTCAAAGGGAGCATTGGCATCAGGCTTTGTGGGGACTTAATCCGAACTTCTCCCGTTCCCGAAATTTGAACCTCACTTCGTTCGACGACAAATTACGGAAAGATGAGGCTTTTTGGAGAGTGCGTGTTTAGCGATTGACGATTGACAATTGACGATTGACAATTACGTCGAAAATTTTGAGAAAATGCGTATTATCCGAGGTTGGCGATTATCGATGCTTTCGGAACGGAGCATATATGCTCGTCAAGCCCGTTCCCTACAAAACATCAACAACGTTTGCAATAAATCGTATCATCGCAAACATCAAAAAAACTCGGATAGAAACTATAATCAACAGCCCCTCAGTCAGCTTCGCTGACAGCTCCATAGGTTGCTTTGCAACCGGTTACACAGAGGATGCCTCCGGAGTTGGCAGAGCCAACTCGAGAGTAAATTGCTTCGCAATTTCTCTGGCGGCTTCGCCTCCTCCATACAACACCCGAGAGAAAGGCAATCATCAAGTCTCGCATTTTTCCCATAACATCATCAAAAATCCGCTCTCCCTTTGTCGCACAGCCTTAAATTCAGCACCATATAATTGTTGAAGAAAAGCGCAGCTTTTCCACGTCAATTCTCCATTCTCCACTTTCAATTCTCAATTCTCCACTACTCTCGTCTCCGCTCCCACCTCATCAAGCTTTGCTTTGCCGATAAGGTCGGTTTCGACGGAGTTGAGAATTATGTTTCTGCACGGAAGCGAAAGACCGCCGCACATGAACCTCGGCTCGCCGTACACCGGGAACTCCTTGCCTATGCGGTCACGGTAAAGTCCGCAGAGCGGTATCTCACCCTTTGCGAGAGCCGCACCGGCACAGTTGGCTTTACCGTCACAGCGTACAATGCACGACTCGAGAACCATGAGCGGAAGCCTGCCCTTTGCGAACACGCCGACCCTCACCCCATCCGGAACTTCAAGGTCACGCATCTGCGGAAGAGTAAGCTCCGGCGAGAGCGTTATTTCGGTTAATCCCAGCCTTGCGTAAACCGCCGCCGCATCGGAATTGTACACGTTGAGTCCCACTCCGCCGATAAGCCCGAAGCCGACATTTTTCGCAAGCGGTATGTGAGAGATGTTCGACACCTCGGCAACGGTGACTCCGCTGTTTTTCGCATTTTCGAGAGCGGCGAGTATGCCGTCTTTTTCTTCATCAAAGATGACCCTCGGCAGTCTCACTCCGAGCTTTGCGCCGCATACGCCGCCACCGTCAATTTCACCGTCGGCAAAAGCCGAGAGAGGAAGCACGATACAGCCGAGAGGGGAGTACTTTTCCGCATGCTTCGCAAGCACCTCCGACCACGACCTCGGGTGTTCGTGAGCATATATTCTGTACGCCGCAGCACACGCAGGACGCCGTTTCTTGCGTTCGGTGCGTTCTTTCTGCTCTGAACGTGCCGGTACATTGTGCGACGTCAGCTTTTCTTCAAGCGCCGCAAGTGCGCATCTTCGCAGAGCGTTTATCGCAGACGACGGCATGAAAGCGTCGCCGTTTATTTCCAAAGTGAGCTTTTTGCACTCAAACTCCGTGCCGCCGGTCTTTTCGAGGTTCTTGGCAAGGCTTTCTTTTGTCATCGGCGCATTTTTCGCCGGAAGAACCTCGCTTTCGGAGTAAACCTCAACGCTCTTTCCGCAAGCCTCGGCACGCAGAACCGCACGTTTGCCGACCGTCACACGGCAGTCCAGGAAAAGCGGTATCTTCGGCACAGGCGGTATCTCGAACGCCGAACTCTCGTCACGTGTCTTTGCCTTGTCGGAGTCGCTCCGCACGCCGTACATATTGCGGTTGTCACGCCGCACCGACTTTGTGAAGTAGCCGTCGGTAAAGCCGCCTCGGGAAAAGATGCTCTCGAGAGCCTTGATATCGTCGGGATCTGCGTTTTCGCCGCTGTCAAGAAGCTTTCGCCATATCGACGTTACTCTGTAGACGTACTCCGGACTTTTCATTCTGCCCTCGATTTTGAGAGACGCCGTGCCGCTTTCGCAAAGCTCCTTTATGTGCGTGCAGAGTGATAAATCCTTGAGACTCAGCGGATAGCCGCCCCTGCCGCACACCTCACCCGGCATTCTGCACGGCTGTAGCGCACCCGGCATTCTGCATGGCTGTAGCGCACCCGGCATTCTGCATGGCTGCGCACATTCTCCCCTGTTTCCGCTTCTGCCGCCGATGCACGAGCTCATAAGGCACATACCGGAGTGCGAAACGCAGAGTGCGCCGTGTATAAATGTTTCGGTTTCGTATTTCACTTCGCCCGTGAGTCCTTTTTCGGTGACGGTGCGTATATTTTCAAAAGGAAGCTCTCTTGCGAGGACTATTCTCGAAAATCCGAGTCTTGCAAGCTCCGCCGCACCGTCCGAGTTATGACAGGCGCACTGTGTGCTTGCGTGAAGCTCAATTTCGGGTATCTCGCACTTAAGCTTTGCGGCGAGTCCCAAATCCTGCACGATAAAGGCGTCCGCACCAATTTCGCACAGGCGGTAGGCGAGGTTCACGGCGTCCGGGATTTCACGGTCGTTTACGAGGGTGTTGAGCGTCACGTTGGGATGCACTCCGTGGAGCCGGCAGAGCCGTATGCCGTCGGCA
>CAKSCN010000161.1 GCA_934444485.1 uncultured Eubacteriales bacterium
ACCTTGCTCTTTGAGGTAAAGGTCGTCACGGAGGCGTCCTTGTGCGGCATGACGAAGATGACTGCGCCTATTATCACGACCGACGCAAGCACCGCTCCCAGAAATTTCAGAGTTGCAGCTTTGAGTGAATACACGAACATTTTACAATACTCCTTTGCACGGATTTTAGTTTTGGTAAAATATATTCGCTCGCCGCAGAAATTATTCCGAAACGGTAAAATCCGCAGAAAAAGCGTCACGGCAGTAAAATTCCCGGTAGGTTTTGCGGAAAAACGTGTTTTCGGTTTCTTCATTTTTGTAAAGCTTCCGTATAGAAAATCGATTTTCGGTATAAAATATATTACGTGATTGCGTGCGGGGACGCTTTTCCCCGAAAATACTTCAGATACTTTGCGAAAGGACGGTTATTTATGAACGGCAAAACCGAAAGACAATTCAGAGAGGTAATGGAGAGATACTGCTATGTGATAGGCGAAAATGCGCCGATGAGCCGTGTTTCCCACGATAACGAAGTACATTACGAGTGTCTCAACAAGCATAAGTGCAGCGAAAACGGCGGCTGCAAAAACAGCAAATTCTGCGGTCAATGACGTTTATCGGCGGTACGTTTTAACAGTGCGTTTTTGACTGCGTCATAATGCTGCGCTATAATATAAACGTGAACCGAAGGGTGCGTCCCGACGGCAAACCGAAAACACGTACCGATTTTAAGGCTCGGCGCATTGCCGTCCCGAGAAAAAAGAAACGCAGAGCAGATAAGCGTTGGGTGCGTCCGTTCGGGCGCATTTTTGTTTTGCGGAAAGTGAGATGCCATGAAAATGAATTGCCTTGAATTAAACGAACTCGCCGATAAGCTTGAGAGAGAACGTCATCTTTCAAAAGAAGAGTGGGTGTCGCTCATAGACGGCGTGACGCCTCAGAGCTTTGAGTACATACGTCAAAAGGCCGATAAAATCAGACAGTCGGTGTACGGAAAAGACGTCTATATAAGGGGGCTTATCGAGCTTACGAACTACTGTAAGAACGACTGCCTTTACTGCGGAATACGGCGAAGCAACCGCAATGCGGAGAGATACCGCCTCGGTAAGGAGCAGATTCTCGCCTGCTGTAAGACGGGGTACGAACTCGGCTTCAGAACCTTCGTCATGCAGGGCGGCGAGGACGCATACTATACAGACTCTGTTATGTGCGATATAGTGTCTTCGATAAAAGCGGAGTACCCCGACTGTGCGGTGACTCTCTCTCTCGGAGAGAAAACGTATGATACATACCGTGCATATAAGGACGCCGGAGCTGACAGATATCTTCTCCGCCACGAAACCGCAAGCAAAGCGCACTACGAAAAGCTTCATCCGTCTGAGATGTCGTTCGACAACCGCATACGCTGCCTTTACGACTTAAAATCTCTCGGTTTTCAGGTGGGAAGCGGATTCATGGTCGGTTCACCCTGCCAGACCGCAAACGAGCTTGCCGAGGATATGCTCTTTCTCGAAAAGCTGAACCCCGAAATGGTGGGAATAGGTCCGTTCGTACCGCACCACGATACCCCCTTCGCAAACGAGCCGGGCGGCACTGCCGAAAAAACCATACTCATGGTTGCGCTCACACGCATACTTTTGCCCAACGCTCTCATACCCTCCACTACCGCACTCGGAACAATTGACCCCAGCGGCAGGGAGAAAGGTATACTCAGCGGTGCAAACGTCGTAATGCCGAACCTTTCGCCGACAGACGTGAGGTCAAAGTACCTTTTGTACGACAACAAAATCTGCACCGGCACGGAGGCGGCCGAAAGTCTTGCCGCACTGAAAAAGCAGATCGGCGCAATAGGCTACGATATCGTCGTCTCAAGAGGCGATGTAAAAAGATAAACAAAGTAAAAATAAGTGTGCCTCGCCGCATTTGGTAAGGCACATTTTTCGTATGCTTATTCTTCGCAGAGGTAGTCACGGAATCGACCGAGCGTTTTGTCGTCAACGAGCGCTTCGACTCTCGTGCCGTCGTCGAGATATTCCGTCGATAAGACCGTCGCACTTTTGTAGAGTGTATTAACGGCGTTGTGAGCCGAGAATGGAATTAAGAACACAGCCTTTTTCGTGAGCGACGCAAGCATATCCTCGACCGCCGCAAGGAGTTTTTCCGTGCCGAAGCCGGTCTTTGCCGATATGCACACCGCATGATGCTCGGCGAGTGCTTTTTCGTCGCCTCCGAGAGGCAGAATGTCAAGCCCGTCGCACTTGTTGAATACGTAAAGCGTCGGTTTTCCGCCGGCGGACAGCTCATTTATCGTTTCCTCCGTCACCGCAAGCTTTTTCTCGGCCTCCGGATCTGCGGCGTCGGTTACGATGATGAGTGCGTCGGCATAGCGTACCTCGTCAAGCGTGGACCTGAAAGCCTCGACAAGCTTGTGCGGAAGGTTGTCTATAAAGCCGACGGTGTCCGAGAGCAGAACCTCACGTCCCGATGGGAGAGTGAGCTTTCTTACTGTCGGATCGAGAGTCGCAAAAAGCTTGTCCTCGGCGAGAATGCCGGCGTCGGTGAGACGGTTGAGAAGAGTCGATTTTCCGGCATTGGTGTAGCCGGCTATCGCAACGCAGGGAATGCCGGAGCGTACACGCTTCTTTCTCTTTACCTCACGGTCATTTTCCATTTCACGCAGTTCGTCCTCGAGAGCGGCGATTCTGCGCTTTATGTGACGTCTGTCGGTCTCAAGCTTCGTTTCACCGGGACCTCTTGCGCCTATGCTTCCGCTCGTGCCGCCCTGACGGGACATTTCCGTGCCTCTGCCGGTAAGACGGGGAGAGGTGTATTTCAAAAGAGCGATTTCAACCTGCAATTTACCCTCGCCCGTAACGGCGTGTTTTGCGAATATGTCGAGTATGAGCATCGTTCGGTCTATGACCCTTATCTCGCTGTCGCCGCTGTTTACTGCGTCCTCAAGATTCTTTATCTGGGACGGACTCAGCTCGCAGTCCGCAACGACGAGAGAAACGCCGTTGACCTTGCAGAATTCCGCCGCCTCCGCCGCTTTTCCCGTGCCGAAATAACACGCAGGGTCGGGAGTGGGTCTGAGCTGGGTCATAGTACTTATCCTGCAAAGGCTCTCGTCACCGAAAGCGGTCTCAACAAGTCTTGCAAGCTCGCCGAGTGAGCTGAGTGCCGCCTCCTCATCCTTTGAGCTTGTGTACAGCGACATGAGAAGCACCGAAAATACAGTCTCTTCACCGCTCTGTGCGCCGTTATCGTTTCTTAGGTATTTTTCCATTAAGGCATACTCCTTTCGTGTGTGAAGGTGCGCCGCCGTAGGAGCATACGGAATGCGCATTGAGATTTCGTCCTCGGACGCCGGAGCAAACGTCCGGTGATTTTGCCGTGCAAATCAAGTAAAATAAGCATATATTTTACCGCACGAGTATATATTACACGCATTTTCGCACCGAGACAATATCACGCAATGAAAATTTAACAAAAGTTCTTATATAGTTTAAATTTACCCCCTTTTCAGCGTGCGTGTTTTATGATACAATGCAGTAAATTTGAATACGGAGGTGTTTAGAATGGCATATAAGATTTCCGATGATTGCATCGCATGCGGTGCTTGCGCAGACGAATGTCCCGTAAGCTGCATCACAGAGGGCGACGGCAAGTATGTTATCAATGCAGACGACTGCATCGATTGCGGCACTTGTGCAAGCGTATGTCCCGTTGAGGCTCCCAAGGCTGAGTAATCGGCGTGCCTCGGTACGGTTTTCCGTACCGTAAAAAGAGTAAGTAACGAACTGCCGCACGCTCGGTGGTTCGTTTTTTACTGTTTATGCCCCTTAAGTTTTCCTTTCGCTTTTGTTCACTGTTTTTTTCTTGAATTTTCCTTAAAAAAGGTGTACAATAAAAAAGAACTTTTGAATTATCGGAGGTGCAGCTTTTTGAAAAAGAGATATAACAAAAACTACGAATACTACAAGGTAAAGCCTTTCCGTGACTTTAAGGAGTCGCTTGCAAATGCGGTTGAAGTGAGCGGAGGACGCCCGGCGTTTATGTACAAGAAGCCGAACGGAGACGTTATAAGCGTGTCCTATCCCGAATTTATCGATGCGGTAAATGCACTCGGTACGGCAGTGACGGATCTCGGCATCGAGAACAAGCACGCCGCGATTCTCGGTGACAACAGCTATGACTGGGTTCACACCTACCTCATGCTTATAAACGGAAGCAACGTCGTAACCCCTGTTGACCGTCTTCTTCCCTTTGAAGAGATAATGCACGTTCTTGAAAGAAGCGAAAGTGAGATAGTGTTCTACTCGAAGAACTACGACGCAAATCTCCGCGCAAATGCGGACAAAATGCCGCAGATAAAGTACTTTGTCGGCTTTGACAACGCCGAGGACGACGGAAAGTTCTTGTCCTTTGCAAAGCTCTGCGAAAAGGGTAAGACGCTCCTTGACGGCGGCGATACACGCTACACCGACTACGTGCCCGAGAATGAAAAGCTCAAGATGCTCGTGTTTACCTCCGGAACGACAGGTACGTCGAAGGGCGTTATGCTCTCGCTCCACAACCTCGTTGCGAATGTCTACTACGGCAGACAGATATCCGATGTACTCACAAGATGTCTCTCGGTTCTTCCGTACAACCACACCTACGAGGCGGTCTGCGATATACTCGTTTCGCTCAACGCCGGCTGTACTATATGCATAAACGAAAGCATCCGCTCTGTTGCAAAGAATCTCAAGTTCTATAAGCCGGACTATATCATGCTCGTTCCGCTCTTTGTTGAGCAGCTCTACAAAAAGGTTTGGCTCGAGGCTGAGTCAAGCGGCAAGGCAGACGCACTGCGCAAGCTCATGAAGGTGAGCAACGGACTTTTGAAGGTGGGCATAGACCTTCGCCGCACTCTCTTTAAGTCTGTACACGCAGCGTTCGGCGGCAACCTGCAAAAGATTGTCTGCGGCGGCGCACCTATAAGAGCGGAGGTCGGAGATTTCTTCGAGACCATCGGCATCACGCTCTGCAACGGCTACGGTATTACCGAGTGTTCGCCTCTTGTTGCCGGAAACAGAGAGTACTTCTATGATTTTGTATCGTGCGGCGTGCCGATTCCCTGCGTTCAGATTAAAATAGACAACCCCAACGCTGACGGCGAGGGCGAGATTTGGATTAAGGG